>NZ_JH470350.1:297718-317814 GCF_000239715.1 Actinomyces sp. oral taxon 849 str. F0330
GCGTGTCTCAGCGGGCGCCACGGGCTCCTACGTCACGCCAATCGTTCGCAAGCTCGCCAGGGACAAGGGCGTGGACCTGTCCACCGTCACCGGCACCGGCGTGGGCGGCCGTATCCGCAAGCAGGACGTGGAGGCCGCTGCCAAGGCCGTCGAGGAGGCCCGCGCAGCAGCCGCTGCTGCCGCCCCTGCCGCCCAGGCACCCGCCCCCGCGGCCAAGCCTGCCTCGGCCAAGCCCGAGGTGGACACGACCCTGCGCGGCAGCACGGAGAAGATGAGCCGCCTGCGCCAGGTCATCGCCGAGCGCATGATCGACTCGCTGCAGACCTCTGCTCAGCTGACCACCGTCGTCGAGGTGGATGTCACTCGCGTGGCGGCGCTGCGCGCCCGCGCGAAGAACGACTTCCTGGCCAAGAACGGCACCAAGCTGACCTTCCTGCCCTTCTTCGTCCAGGCCGCCACGGAGGCCCTCAAGGCCCACCCGAAGATCAACGCATCCATCGAGGGCAAGAACGTCACCTACCACGACGTCGAGCACGTGGGCATCGCGGTGGATACACCGCGCGGCCTGCTCGTGCCCGTGGTCAAGAACGCCGGCGACCTCAACATCCCCGGGCTGGCCAAGCGCATCAATGACCTGGCCGCCCGCACCCGGGACAACAAGGTCAACCCCGATGAGCTCAGCGGCTCGACCTTCACGATCACCAACACCGGCAGCGGTGGCGCCCTGTTCGACACCCCGATCATCAACCAGCCGGAGGTCGCGATCCTGGGTCTGGGTGCCATCCAGCGCCAGCCCCGGGTCATCAAGGACGCCGATGGCGGCGAGGTCATCGCCATCCGCTCGGTGTGCTACCTGGCCCTGTCCTACGACCACCGACTGGTGGATGGCGCGGACGCGGCCCGCTACCTCATGACGGTCAAGAAGCGCCTCGAGGAGGGCGACTTCGGCAGCGAGCTGGGCCTGTGAGCCTGAGCTCGGCCCTCTAGCGTCAGCGGGGCCCGCACCATCACGGTGCGGGGCCCCGCCCGTCTTGCCGGGCATATCAGGTCCCCTGCTCGGACACGTGGCAACCGCCCCGGTCCGTTCCCGGTCTTGGCCCTCGGCTCACGAATCCTCCGCCGCAGCCCGCGCGATGCCGGTGAGCGTGTTCTCCAGCCCCAGACGAGTCCCCCGCCAGAAGATCGGGTAGAGCAGCTCCCCCAGCGGACCCCACGTGCGATGCGCCAGGACCAGGCGGACACGAGTGCCGCCCGGCGCCTCGATCAGGTGCAGGTCCTTCACGAAGGCCACCTCACCATCGCGACGCCCTGAGACGACGGTGCACGACCAGGTAACCCTTGTGTCCACGGACGTCTCCATCCGCCACCTCAGGAAGCCGGTTCGACGGCGCCCCTCCACCCTCTGCACGGCGCCGTCGGAAAGAACCTCGGTCAGTTGTTGTCGGGGCAGAGCCCACCACGTGAGCCGGTCCGGGTCGCTGAGTAGGGCCGTCAGGTGAGCCACAGGCGCTGAGATGAAGCGTTCCTGGCTCAACTCCCGGTCCAAGCCGTACCTACGGTACTCGTCAGTCATCCGGTAGCGTCCCAGGGCCGATTCCCTGTCGACCGCTATTTCACTGAGCTCAGTGCGCAGATAGTCGACATCGACACCGCAGTGGGCAAGAAGTCTGACAGCCGGGGACTGGAGCGAGGCTGCGGATGAGGAGATGAGGGCTTGCAGAGCCTGAGCGCTGGTGTTGAACGAAGCCCTCTTGTTGTTGATGAACTCGGCGGCGGCGTCCGAGAGGGGAATCTCCCCTCCCTCCTTCGCGGTCAGCTCTTCGGCTGCGATCGGCGAAGGTCTGAGGGCGTCGGAAAGGCTGATGCCCACGCGCGCAAGATCTGTATCAGCCATCTCGTCGATGGCGGCGCGCGCTCGCGTGAGGGTCACGCCCTGGGTGGCCAAGACGGCCGCAGCCGTCCCGCCCTGAGCCAGGAGGCCGAGGAGCATGTGCTCCGGCTCGATCTCCCGATGATGCAGACGCGCGGCTTCCGCGTGCATGGCGCTGAGCCAAGTCAGGTAGTGGTCAACGGCGGGCATCGTCATCTCCTCCTGGTTGGAGCCAGACCGGGCTGAACCCGCTTGGCGTACTTCTTGTGGACCGCCTGACGAGAGACCCCAAGACAAGAGGCGATCTCGCTCCATCCCATGCCCGAGCGCAGAGCGGCCTCGACCTGCGCAAGCTCAAGAGTGTCCGTCAGTCGCCGCAGAGCCGCCACGGCTCGTAGCCCGTCCTCGGGGCGAGCGGTATCAGCAGCCTCAGTGGCTGCGGTAAGCGCGTCCATATAAGCAACATAAGTTGACATGACCATTCTGTCAACTTATGTTGCTAGCCGCCTCGGGCGAAGACAATCGGTCAGGACAGCAGGAACGGCATTCCGCTTCTACTGCACACCCTCCGCTATGCCGATTCCCCGCTTTCATGGAGGCCTTCAGCAACAGGAACCTCACTCAGACCAACAACCCCACGGGCGAACTCGAGGCGCTCCTGGACCGAGCCGAACGCGCCCACCAGTGGGCCGTCGAGCAACAGCGAGGCCAGGCCGTGCACGCCGGACCAGAAGAGCACCTCGATCTCGAGGGACGTTTCCTCGCCGGCCACATGTCTCGCCAAGCGGGCCAGCTCATCGCGTGCGCGCTCACTGGCCTGCACCACTTCCGGGAAGCGCTCCGGATCGCACACATCGGGCCGGAACATCACTCGGAAGACCCCGGGATGACGCAGGGCGAACTCGACATAGGCGTTTCCCGAGGCCGTCAGGACCACCCGGCGATCCGTACCTTCGAGTCCCTCGCGAGCCGAGGCGAGCCGGTCCGCGAGCTCATCGAAGCCCTCGCGCACCAGCGCCGCCAGGATGGCCTCCCGGTTGGCGAAGTAGTGATAGGGGGCCTGGTGCGTGCACCCGGCGCGACGCGCCACCTCCCGCATGCTCAGCGCGCTGGGCCCCGACTCATCCAGGAGCTTCCGACTGGTTCGCAGCAGCTCGGCGCGCAGATCCCGGCTACCGCTGCGCTCGGACGAGGCTCCTGATTCAGAGGTCATGGCAAGAGTGTAGAACCGCTTGACTAGACACTGTCCAGTCGACTGCTATGCTGACTTGACACTGTCTAGCCAG
The DNA here is from genome assembly GCF_000239715.1 of Actinomyces sp. oral taxon 849 str. F0330. NCBI lineage: Bacteria > Bacillati > Actinomycetota > Actinomycetes > Actinomycetales > Actinomycetaceae > Actinomyces > Actinomyces sp. oral taxon 849. The sequence goes on from NZ_JH470350.1 coordinate 300,875, forward strand.
ATGAAGGGGTAACCATGTCCTATGACGTCATCGTGATCGGCTCGGGTATCGGCGGGCTGACGACTGCTGGTCTGCTGGCGCGCGCCGCTGGCAAGCGGGTTCTCGTCCTGGAGCGGCACACGGAACCGGGAGGACTCACCCATACCTTCCGGCGCGACGGGGCCTCCTGGGACGTGGGAGTGCACTACATCGGACAGGTCGGCCCTGGAAGCCGGGCTCGCGCCTACTTCGACTATCTCTCCGGAGGCGAGCTGGAGTGGAACCGCATGCCGAACGCCTACGACAGGTTCGTCTACCCGGACCTCGACCTGAGCGTCAGCAGCGATCCGGATCGCTACGAGCGCGAGCTGGTCGCCGCCTTCCCCCAGGAGGCCAGGGCCATTCACCGCTACTTCAAGGCTGTCCGGCGCACGACTGCGTGGACCACGATGAGCTTCGTTCAGGGGATGGTTCCCCGCCCGATGACATCACTGCTCAGGCTCGCCCAGCGCATGGGAGGACGAACAGCCACCGGTACGACGAAGGCGTACCTCGACGCCCACTTCCGCTCCCCCGAACTCAAGGCCGTCCTGGCCAGTCAGTGGGGCGACTATGGGCTGCCGCCGTCCCGTTCGGCCTTCGCCGTGCACGCGATGGTCGTCTCCCACTACCTCGAGGGCGGATGGTTCCCCCAGGGTGGCAGCGCCCGGATCGCACGCACCTTCGAGAAAGGGATCGAACAGGCCGGAGGAGCCGTCCGCGTCGCTCAGGAGGTCACGGAGATACTCCTTGACGACGGCGCGGCCTCCGGAGTCCGGGTGATGGACCACCGCGGCCCTCTGTCACGAGAACGCGTTTACCACGCGCCGGTCATCGTCTCCGCCGTCGGCGCCTCCAACACCTTCAACCGCCTCCTTCCCACATCCGGTGACATCGGTCGCCTCACCGGGCCGGCGCGCCGCACCCTGACGAATCTGGGCACCGGCACGTCTGCCGTGACCGTCTTCCTGCGCCTACGCGACGACCCTCGCAGTATCGGCCTCGACGGCGGCAACATCTGGGTCAACCGGGACCTCGACCACGAGCGCACCCAGGAGCACTCCGTCTGCCTGGTGGAGGGCCGTCCCCATGACGTCTTCGTCTCCTTCCCCTCTGTAAAGTCCGGTGAGTCCCCGCACACCGCCGAGATCATCTCCTTCTGCGACGCCGACTCATTCCGGCAATGGGCCGACCTGCCGAAAGGTGACCGCGGTCCCGACTACTCCGCTCTCAAGGAGCGCGTCGCCCGCGGCATGCTCGATCTGGCGGAGAGTGCAGCACCGGGTCTGAGCGATCTGGTGGACTACCTGGAGGTCTCCACCCCCCTCACCTACGCGCACTACACCGCCCACCCTGCCGGCGCCTTCTACGGACCGCCCGCCACTCCACTGCGATACAGGTCCGACCCGTTGGGCCCGCGCACAGCGATCCCGAGACTGTTCCTGTCCGGGCAGGACGCCGGGAGCACAGGAATCATGGGCGCCATGATGGGCGGACTCGCAGCGGCCTGCCAGGTGCTCGGACCACGCGGCTACTCCACCATCACCTCCGCTTTGCGGGAAGCCCCCGCATCCCCGGATCCACAAGGCGCCCGCGCACTACCGGGGGGCAAGTACCACGCCGTCCTGGTCTCGAAGCGCCGTCTTACCCCGAGTGTCTGGGACGTGACGCTCCACGTGGACGGACAGATCGAGCATTGGGCGCCGGGGCAGTTCGCCCGCCTGCACGTGGGCGATAACGCGTGGCGCGACTACTCGATCGCGGGGCTCGATGACCATCGGCTCCGTCTGCTCATCTCGACTCGGACCGGCGGACGAGGATCGCAGTTCATCGAGAATGCCGACAAGGGCGTCACAACGGTGGTCGAGCTACCCCTGGGAGGGTTCGGACTCGCAGACTCCGATAGGCGTCGACTGTTCATCGCCACCGGTACTGGGATCGCCCCCATGCTGGCCATGTTCGCCCAGGCTCCTGGACTCGAGCATGACACGCTGGTCTTCGGCTGCCGCAACCGGGAAGAGGATCTGACAACGGTGATCGACTCTCCCATGCCCGGGCGGGTACTGCGCTGCCTGAGCCGCGAGGAGGCGCCCCGGGCGTTCCACGGACGGGTCACCGACGCGCTTCCCGGACTTGCCGGCAGCTCCGGGCTAGATCCTCGCAGCACGGAGGTCTACCTCTGCGGCTCAGCCGCTATGGTCGCCGATACCCGAAGACTCCTCGAACGCGCCGGCTACGACTCCATCCACACCGAGCCGTACTGAACGCCCCGCGAAGGAGGCGCGCCGGCCCGGCTTCATCCCGGTTTCGAGGCGCGCAGGAGTTCATTCCACGGCACGGACGTCGGCGACGCGCCATGGCCCTGGGACGAGGATGAGGACGACTTGGCGGGATGCCAAGGCGGGAACCGTTCGAGTTCCGGATGCGCCCGAACGCGTCGAGGCGCTCTGGGACAACGTGACCCGAACCGCTCGAGCGCCGGGCCAGAGCGCGGCCGCGTCCCCGGGCAGCTCCGTGTCGATCATCTGGCTGACGGAGGTCTGCAGGCCTCCGACGCTCTCACCCGAGTCGATCAGATCGGTCAGAATCCGCGTGTCGGTCTCTGCCGCGGGAGAGCCCGGTACCGTCGTGGCCGCCAGGGCGTCGGCGTCCGCGGCCATGAGTGCGCGGTCCCGGGCCGCAGACAGCGCGACGACGATGCTCACCACGTCGGCTCCGTCGTCCTCGGCCGTCTGCGAGGCCGAGGACGACGGAGGCCCGCTCGCAGACGCGGTGGACGACGGCCCCGTTGAGGAGCCGGCAGTCGATTCGACCGGCGCGCTCAACCCAGCGCTTGTCGTCGAGGCCGGAGCGGAGCCCAGGGCCCAAGCGGGCCTGAAGGACGCTAGCCCTCGCGCCGGTCCCCAAGCCGCCAGGCAGACGGCGACGAGCAGTGCCGCCGCGAGCCCCCAGGCCCGGACGCGACCGGGCTCCGGGCGTCGCCCTCTCCCCCAGCGTATGGCCGCAGGCCCCCGCCCGATGCGGCTCATGCCGCCCCGGCCCTCCGCTTCGCGCCTGTCGGAGTCGTCCCGGGAAGCGGCCCTCAACCGCGGTCCGAGTCCTGTCCCCGTCCTGAGCCTGGAACCGACTGTGCGCGTCGGCGTACGGGCGGCCGCCCGCAGGCAACCGGCGGCGAGACGGGCGCCATCGGGCAGCTCAATGGGCGATGCCGGGCCCAGTTCTGGTGCGCGGGCGGCCAGGTCGCGGGCCTTGGGACGGTCGGCTGGGTCGTCGGCGAGGGCGTCGGTCAGGAAGCCGGCCAGCCTCCTCGTCCCGGTCCCGCCCTGTCCTGCGCACTCGGTCAGGAGACGCGCAAGGGCGTAGACGTCAGAGGCCGCCGACGCCGGCGCGCCCGCGAGCCGTTCGGGGGCGGCGCAGTCCTGCGTTCCCATCTCCATCGCGGAACCCAGCAGGTCGATGAGGACCGGACGCCCATCGGTGGTCACCAGGACGTTGCCCGCGGAGACGTCCCCGTGGGCGGCTCCGTGCTCGTGGAGGTAGGCCAGCGCCGATCCCAGGACGTCCAGGAGAGTGGCCAGATGGGAGATATTGAGTCTTCCCCTCGCGCCCAGCACCACGTCGAGCCCGGCCCCCTCGACGAGTTCCATGATGACGCCCGCCCGCTGCTCGGGCAGGGGCACCACCTCCCGCACCGTGACCAGGCCGGGGTGGCGCAGCACGCGCAAATCGGCCAACCGTCGTAGGACTGCCGCTCCGCCGCGCCCGCTAGGCAGATCGACGACCCGGATGACGACATGGCGGCCCTGCGCATCCAGCCCACGACGAGGCGCGCTGACAGCGGTGGAGCGCCCCATCACCTCGCCAACGGTGTATCCCTGTCGGGACAGTGCGCCGAGCGCCGAGTCCGGGATGCCCGGCTCGGCATCGGAGACCGGGATTCTGGAGGCGCGGGGCCCGCGCGCGCCCCGACGTCGAAGTACAGCGCGGAGTACCGACCGGCCGTTGCAGGCACCGTCGGCATCGCCGTCGGCCGGTTGGTCGCCGGGGCGGGGGCGCATCGTTGGGCTCATGCATTCCATGGTCGCCATGCCGCCGTCAGATGGCCAGACCGTGCAGTCGGCCTGTGGATAACTCGAATCCGGGTGCCGGTTGTGGTCACGTAGGCTGTCCCCGTGCTGCGTCAGGACGTGGGACTCGGATCCCGACTCATCCCCTTCCATGAGGGCCTGCAGCTGCAGAGGACGGTCCACGCCGAGGTCGTGGCGGGTAGGCGACCCAGCACGCTGCTGCTCATGGAGCATGAACCGGTCTACACGGTCGGCAGGCGCACCCACACGTGGGAACGGCCAGACGGCGACGTCGTCGGACCCGGACACGTCCCAGTGGTCGATGTGGACCGCGGAGGGAAGACCACCTGGCACGGGCCCGGTCAGCTGACCGTCTACCCGATTCTGCGCCTGACCCCGCCGCTCGACGTCATCCGTTACGTGCGCGCGTTGGAGGCCGCCGTCATCGAGCTGTGCGCCCTCTACGGCTTGGAGACGATCCGGGTCGAGGGGCGCTCCGGGGTCTGGGTGCCCGCCGACCCGGCCGACCCCGCCGACGCGACAGTCCCCGACCGGTGCCGTCGCAACGAACGCAAGATCTGCGCCCTGGGAGTCAGAGTCGCCCGGGGAGCGACCATGCACGGGATCGGCCTCAACGTTGACCCGGACCTGGAGGCCTTCTCCCTGGAGAGGATCATCCCCTGCGGGATCGACGACGCCGGGGTGACCTCCTTGAGCGCCGAGACCGGCCACCATCTGGCCACCAACGCTCCTGCGGACGCACTGGTGGCCGTCTTGGAGGCATATCTGGCGCCGTTGGTGGCAGATGCCACGTGACAACGGACGCCCACTCCTAGGCCTGAGGTCCTATGAATTCGCGGAAGCGTACTAGACTCCCCGTGGAATCGTCGTCGGCGAGGAGAGGTTGAAGTGAGCACCACCGTTGCCCCCGAGGGACGCAAGCTCCTGCGGGTCGAGGCGCGCAATGCCCGCACCCCCATCGAGTCCAAGCCCGACTGGCTGCGCACCCGCGCCGTCGTCTCCGACACTTACCAGGAGGTCCGCGGCCTGGTGCGGGAGAAGAGCCTGCACACAGTGTGCGCCGAGGCCAACTGTCCCAACATCTACGAGTGCTGGAACGACCGTGAGGCCACCTTCCTGGTGGGCGGCGAGATGTGCACACGCCGCTGCGACTTCTGCGACATCGCCACTGGCCGCCCCACCGAGTACGACGTCGACGAGCCCAGACGCGTGGCGGTGTCCATCAAGGAGATGGACCTGCGCTACGCAACCGTCACCGGCGTGGCTCGAGACGACCGCCCTGACGGCGGGGCCTGGCTCTACGCGGAGACCGCCCGCCAGGTGCACGAGCTCTCCCCGGGCACCGGGGTCGAACTGCTCATCCCCGACTTCCGGGGCGACCCCGACGCGCTGGAGGACGTGTTCTCCTCGCGCCCCGAGGTGCTTGGCCACAACCTGGAGACCGTCCCCCGCATCTTCAAGCGCATCCGACCGGCCTTCTCCTACGAGGGCAGCCTCGAGGTCATCACCGCCGCCTCTAAGGCGGGACTGGTCACAAAATCCAACCTCATCCTGGGCATGGGCGAGACCCGCGACGAGATCGAGGCGGCCATGGCGGCGCTGGTGGAGGCCCGCTGCGACATCCTGACCATCACGCAGTACCTACGTCCCTCCAAGCTGCACCACCCGGTTGACCGCTGGGTCAAGCCCCAAGAGTTCGTGGAGCTGAGCCGGTTGGCCGAGGAGATCGGTTTCGCGGCCGTCATGAGCGGCCCGATGGTGCGCTCCTCCTACCGGGCCGGGATGCTGTGGGGGCGAGCCATGGTCAAGCGCGGTTGGCAGATCCCCGAGCGCCTAGCTCAGCTCGCCGAGCCCGCCACGGCTCGTCAGGAGGCGTCGACCCTGTTGGGAACCCATCCCCACCTCGCGGCCGCCTGCTGAATGCGGACCTTCTCGCCTTCAGGAGCCCGGTTCCTCAGTGCGTGCGCGCACTGCCACGCCGACGGCGGGACTGTGTGTGCCAGCGCACCAACGTCGTCTATTGTGTGCCCGTGAGTAGTGCTCAGTCCCCCCAGCCGAAGAAGAAGCGACGGCTGGCCCAGTACCTTCAGAACATCAAGGACTCCTACACGATCTCGCGGCGCAGCTACCCGTGGATCGGGTGGGCGATGCTGGCCGCGTCCGCCGCATGTCTCGCCCTGGGCGTGGCCATATCCTTCGCCAGCGGAATGTCGCTGTGGTACTGGCTGTTCTTGAGCATCCTCATGGCGCTCATGGTCAGCATGATCATCCTGTCCCTGACGGTGCGCCGCGCCTCCTACGCCCAGATCGAGGGGATGCCGGGAGCGACCAAGGCCGTTCTCGACCAAATCGGCCGCGGTTGGTACGTCGAGCCCGAGCCTGTGGCCTTCACCAAGAACCAGGACCTCGTGTGGAGAATGGTGGGACGCCCCGGGGTCGTGCTCATCGCCGAGGGGCCAAGCACCCGTACCCGCCGCATGCTGGCGGAGGAGGAGCGCAAGGTCCACCGGCTACTGTCGACGGTTCCCATCCATACGCTTCAGGTGGGCACTGACGCGGGGCAGGTGCGCTTGACCGACCTGTCCAAGACGCTGCGCCGGCTGCCGACCAAGCCCACGTCACTGACCGACGCCGAGATCACCCAGGTCTCCAAGCGACTGACCTCGATGGCCGGTAGGAACTCGCCGATCCCCAACTACGTCGACCCCAACCGGATGCGCCCGGATCGTCGCGCGATGCGCGGCCGCTGAATACTCCGCACCCGCGTCGCGCACCCCTCGAACCGCTGCAGGGCTAGCAGCCGCCCTGAGGTCCGCGCAAGAAACGACCGAAACACCCAGGCAACACCGACGCCATTCCTCCGTCACGGGCGGGTCAATATAGTTGCCGATATCAGCCGCAGTGCATACGCGCTGAGTATGTGCGCAGTTCCCACTTGGAGGAGATATGTTCGAGGACGCATCCGAGGCACTGACGTTCATCGAGAAGGAGAATGTCGCGCTGGTCGATGTGCGATTCTGCGACCTACCCGGCGTCATGCAGCACTTCACCATTCCCGTGACCGCCTTCAAGGACGAGGCCCTCACAGACGGCCTTATGTTCGACGGCTCCTCGATCCGCGGCTTCACCGCGATCCACGAATCGGACATGAAGCTGGTCCCGGACGTGACCACGGCTTTCCTAGACCCTTTCCGCGAGGAGAAGACGCTGGTCGTCAACTTCTCGATCGTGGATCCCTTCACCGATGAGGTCTACTCGCGAGACCCCCGCTCGATCGCAGCCAAGGCCGAGGACTACTTGCGCTCCACTGGAATCGCCGACACCTGCTACATCGGGGCGGAGGCCGAGTTCTACCTCTTCGACTCGGTGCGCCACGAATCCTCACCGGCCAAGTCCTTCTACGCCATCGACTCCGCCGAAGCCGCCTGGAACACCGGCCGCGAGGAGGAGGGCGGCAACAAGGGCTACAAGACCGCTTTCAAGGGCGGCTACTTCCCCGTATCCCCGAACGATCAGATGGCTGACATCCGCGACCGCATGGTGCGCACCTGCCTGGCTTCCGGCCTGGAGATCGAGCGGGCCCACCACGAGGTCGGCACGGCCGGGCAGCAGGAGATCAACTACCGCTTCAACTCGTTGCTGGCCGCCGGCGACGACATGATGAAGTTCAAGTACATCATCAAGAACGAGGCCTGGCGCAACAACAAGACAGCCACCTTCATGCCCAAGCCGATCTTCGGCGACAACGGATCGGGCATGCACACCCACCACTCGCTGTGGAAGGACGGCAAGCCGCTGTTCTTCGACGAGCGCGGCTACGGCCAGCTCTCCGACCTGGCTCGCTGGTACATCGGCGGCATCCTCGCCCACGCCCCGGCGCTACTGGCCTTTACCAACCCGTCGGTGAACTCCTTCCACCGATTGGTTCCCGGCTTCGAGGCACCGGTCAACCTGGTCTACTCGGCCCGTAACCGCTCGGCCTGCATCCGCATCCCAGTCACCGGTTCCTCCCCCAAAGCCAAGCGCGTGGAGTACCGGGTACCGGACCCCTCGTCCAACCCCTACCTGTGCTTCGCCGCCGTGCTCATGGCTGGCATCGACGGCATCCGCCACCGTATCGAGCCGCGTGAGCCCATCGACAAGGACCTCTACGAGCTCGCACCCGAGGAGTACTTCGACATCGACAAGCTCCCCGACAGTCTGGACCAGGCCCTGGAGGCCCTGGAGGAGGACCACGACTTCCTCACCGAGGGCGACGTCTTCACTTCTGACCTCATCGAGACCTGGATCGAGTACAAACGCTCCAACGAGATCGAGCCGCTGCGGCTGCGCCCCCACCCCTACGAGTTCCAGCTCTACTACGACCTGTGAGTCGTTGATGCAGCTCAGACGTCGGTCCTGAGCCTCCTTCACACGAGGCTTGGGGCCGACGTCGTGCTATACGCCACCTTCAGCAGCTGCATATCTATACTGCATTACGGATATTCTTTCTCCGTCTTGATCCACTCCGAAGAGGACAACCCACGATGAGGTTCCGCCAACACACCGCTCTCGGGCTGGCAACCGCCGCTTGTCTGATCTTGAGCGGATGCACCAACGCCGCTGACTGGAACGCGAACCGGAGCTCGCAGATCCACTCCTACGACACCTCCTCGATCCAGGCTCAGCCCGATATCATCGCCAAGCTCCCCCAAGGGGCGCTTGAGGACGGAGTCCTGGACGTGGCGGCTTCCACGGACTACGCACCGGCTGAGTTTCTCGACCCCTCGGGCAAGGCCGTGGGCTACGACGTCGACCTCACCAACGCGATTGCCGCCGTCCTGGGCGTCAAGGGAAAGGTCCACACCGCCGAGTTCGACTCGATCATCGCCTCGATCGGATCGAAGTACGACGCAGGCATCTCCTCCTTCACCGTGACGCCAGAGCGAACCGCAGAGGTGGACATGACCGCCTACGTCAACGTGGGCTCGCGCTTCAACGTCCAGGCCGGCAACCCCAAGGGCGTCGATACCTCGGACCACCTCAAGCTGTGCGGACGCACCATCGGGGTCCAGGTCGGAACCGACCAGGAGACCGCCATGCGCAAAGCCGCCGACAACTGCGCCGAGGCCGGCAAGGACGTCCTGTCAGTGCGCTCCTACTCCAAGCAGTCCGAGGCCACCACAGGCTTGGTCGGCGGCACGATCGACGCCACCTATTCCGACTCCACGGTGGCCGGGTACGCCGTCGAACTGACCGACGGTCAGATCGTCACCCTGGGCGAGGTAGAGGACGCTGCACCCCAGGGCGTGGTGACCTCCAAGGCGGACCCGCAGTTCACCGCCGCGATCCAGGCCGCCGTCCAGTACCTCATGGATCAGGGCATCTGGCAGAAGATTCTGGATAACTGGGGCGTGAAGGACGCTGCCCTGACCACCGCAGAACTCAATCCCGCAGTGAAGGAGTGAGCCGTGACTGCCTCACCCGCCTCTGACGACGACAAGGTCGTTCTCAACAACCCCAAGCCGGTCCCCCGCCCGGGGACCTGGATCAGTGCCGCGATCGTGACGGTTCTGGGCGCCATGCTTATCCACGGGCTGGTCACCAATGAGAAGTTCCACTGGTCCACGGTCTGGTTCTTCCTGCGTGAGGTCCATGTGGTCAAGGCCGTCGGTTGGACGCTGCTGCTGACTTTCATGGCCATGGCCATTGGCATCGTCCTGGCGGTGACGACGGCGATCCAGCGCCAGTCCTCCAACCCGGTGCTGCGCTGGGTGGCACTGGCTTACCTGTGGTTCTTCCGCGGGACGCCGATCTACACCCAGCTGGTGTTCTGGGGGGCGCTGTCCGCGCTCTACCAGAAGCTGAGTCTGGGGGTCCCCTTCGGCCCCGAGCTGCTGACGTTCAAGACGACGACGGTTTTCACTCCCTTCGTCGCAGCAATGCTGGGACTGGGCATCAACGAGGGGGCCTACCTCTCCGAGATTGTCCGCTCGGGCCTGAACTCGGTGGACAAGGGGCAGAGTGAGGCAGCCGGGGCCCTGGGCATGAGCAAGGGCCAGATCCTCAGGCGGATCGTCCTGCCTCAGGCGATGCGGGTCATCGTGCCGCCCACCGGCAACGAGACCATCTCCATGCTCAAGACAACCTCCCTGGTACTGGCCGTTCCCTTCACCCTGGACCTGACCTTCGTCACCAACTCCTACGCCTCGCTGACCTATCAGATCATTCCGCTGCTCATCGTCGCGGCCATCTGGTACATCATCATCACCTCGATCCTCATGGTGGGACAGCACTACATCGAGCGCTACTACGGCAGGGGCTTCGACTCGAACAAGGCCTCCGCCTCCTCCGGCCGTGGGCTGTCAGCCCGTCAGCAGGCGATCCTCAACGCCCACACCACCAAGGACGATCCCTTCCTGGAGGTCACCCCATGAGCACATCCACTTCCGCCGCAGCTGAGACGCCGAAGGTCGAGATCAGCGACTTGCACAAGTTCTTCGGCGAGCTGCACGTGCTGCGCGGTATCGACCTCATCGTGCCTCCGGGATCGGTCACGGTTCTCATCGGCCCCTCTGGCTCGGGAAAGTCGACGCTCCTGCGCTGCATCAACGAGCTGGAGTCCATCGACGCCGGTCGGATCAGGGTCGACGGCGAGCTCATCGGGATGCGCGAGGTCGAGCGCGGCGGGCGCACCGAACTGCACGCCCTGTCGGATAAGGCCCGCGCCGCGCAGCGCGCCAAGATCGGCATGGTCTTCCAGCGTTTCAATCTCTTCCCCCACATGACGGCTCTGGAGAACGTCATGGAGGCGCCGGTTCAGGTGAAGAAGATGCCCAAGGACAGGGCGCGAAAGCGCGGCATCGAGCTGCTGGAACGGGTGGGGCTCGGCGATCGCTTAGAGCACTACCCCTCTCAGCTCTCGGGGGGTCAGCAGCAGCGGGTGGCGATCGCCCGGGCGCTGGCGATGGATCCCGAGCTCATGCTCTTCGATGAGCCGACCTCCGCCCTGGATCCCGAGCTGGTCGGTGAGGTACTTCAGGTCATGAAGGACCTGGCAACCTCCGGGATGACGATGGTGGTGGTCACCCACGAGATGGGCTTCGCCCGGGAGGTCGGCGATCAGCTGATCTTCATGGACGGCGGAGTCATCTGCGAGTCGGGCGACCCCGTGGATGTCCTGGACAACCCCCGGGTCGAACGCACCCGCGCCTTTCTCTCCTCGGTCCTGTAAGGACGGACAACGACACGAGCCGCCACGTGAGCCTCGGCTGTCCCACAGACAGCCGAGGCTCACGCGTATTCCGGCGCCGCAGTCATCAAGCAGTGCACCGAGACGTCTCTGTCCTCAACGAATCGGAGAGCGAAGTTGATCCGATTGATCATTTTATTCTATCCTCATCACCTCATGCGCAGATCACGACCTGCCACAAGGAGTGATAACGTTGCCCGCCCAGCAGAACCATTTTCATGACAGCGCTAGAGCGCAGCAACTACAAGAGGACGCATACCGCCTGAAGGATGCAGGCCATTTCAGCCAAGCCAATGAGAACCTGCAAGAAGCAATCGCGATCCTGTTCTCAGCCAACCAGTTCGCAGAGGCTTCCACCATCATTCGCGACCAGTTGTCGGCCCCATGGATTTCAACTGCACAACGTTCGCACTGGCATCGTTACATGGGAACCGTGCTCCATTTCATGGGCGATGACGAAACCGCTGTCCAACACTACCATCAGGCGTTGTCTCTCGCTCGGTACACAGGTGACAAGACAAGCATGATGAACGCCTATCAGGCGCTCGGTTGTGTCAATCAGAAACAAGACAAAGAAGATGCCAAGACCTCATTCGAGTACTCGTTGGCCATTGCCAGGCAAATCGACGACCAAGCAATGATAGCCACCAACTGCTACCAGCTGGGACTTCTTTTCCAGGAGCATGGAGATTACAGCACCGCCAAGAAATTCTACGTCGACTCCCTTTCGGCCAGCAAGACGATCGATGACCAGAAAAGAGTTGGCACCACCTACCATCAGCTCGGCATCATCTACCATGCTCAGGGGGACTATCGCACTGCGCAAAGGCTGTACGACCAGTCCCTGGTCATCAGCAATCAACTCGATGACGCCTCAGGTATCGCGGCAGCGCTTGGGCAACTTGGCTCCATCGCACAAGAGCAGGGGGACTACACCAGAGCACGCAAGCTCTATGGGGCATCCCTGGACATCAGCAAGAAGCTCGGAAATCAGGCGCACACGGCCGCACTGAATCAGAATCTAGGGAATCTCGCCTTCCTTCAAGGAGACTACGAGTCCGCTCGATCGCTGTACGAAGAATCTCTCGCAATCAAGGAGAAAATCGGAGACCGCAGCGATCTCGCCTCGACCTACCACCAGCTGGGCACTCTCGCCTACGATTCTGGGGACTACACCACGGCACGATGCCACTATGAGCGAGCACTCGCCATCAGTCAGAGCACTGGAGACCCGACGAACACTGCCAGCGCCTTCCATGAGCTGGCCATGCTCGCTCAGGATCAGGGCAACTACGAGGAGGCACAAGCCCGTTACGAGCAGGCCCTGTCCATCTTCGAGGAGCTTGGAGACCAGACCGGCATGGCCACGAGCAGCCTTCAGCTCGGTATTGTCGCCAAGGACGCAGGGGATGATCAGCTGGCACGATCCCGTTATGAACAGGCCCTGGCTATCTATGAAGGACTGGCGGACCACATCGGGACAGCCCTCGCCTGCCATCATCTAGCAGTCCTCGCTCAGCTGCGCGGAGAGACTCCCCAGGCGATCTCGGCGCTCCTGGACAAAGCGCTGGACCATGCTGCGCTGGTATCGACGGCGACGAAGGCGGGCCAGGTCATGAGCTCTGTGGCAGATCGATCCGCAGAGATCGGATGCATTCCCCTCCTGGCCCGAAGCCATGCGTGGCTGCTCGGAAGAACGGGTAGTGGCGAAGAGATGCGCAGGGCGATCGATACCTCCCTCCCCATGCTTCAACGGCTCCGAGCCGATGGCTACACGAACGAGGTTGAGGCCGCCATCAGCTCGGTGATGTCCCTTCTGTCGCCCGCTGAGGCCGAGCGATTTGAAGATCTGTTGTCACAATGACATGGCGGCGGCACTGGAGGGCTCGCCCCAGGCGCCGTCATCCCAGGACGTCAGACTCCATCCTAACTCAGGGTCTCCGTCGACAACCGTGATCCCCGTATTGTGCATGGGGCGGTCGGCGATCCACAGCGGATCCACGCCGCTTCCCGGCGCCGCCTTGAGCGAGGTCCAAAGACGCAGCACGGTGCCGTGGGAGACGAGCAGGGCCGCCGAGGCTCCCGCCCGGGCGGTCTGCTCGGCGATCCGGCCGACGGCATCGTCGAAGCGCTGGAGCGTATCGGTGCCGTCCTCCGGGGAGCCGGGGATACGGCACGCGGGGCGCCCGGCCATCCAGGCTCGGGTGGTGTCCACGTAGCAGGCCACCGAGCGGGCGTCGGTGTTCATCTCCAGCTCCGCGGCCAGAACTTCGCGCAATCCCGAGTCGATGGTGGCGCTCAGGCCGGTGGCCGCCTCGATGGGGGCGATGGTTTGGCGGGCGCGCAGGATCGGGGAGACCCACAAGGACCCCAGCGCCTCGATCAAACCGGCCTCCTCCAGCCGGGCGGGAAGACCGTCCGCCTCTCGTCGGCCGACATCGTCCAGAGGATTTCCGGGGAAGTCGGTGTCGAGTGCCTGCATGACATTGGCGACGGTGCGACCGTGGCGTACGAGAATGAGCCTCACGGCGCCAAGTCTGCCAGGTCGACGGCGCCCGAGCCTGCGGCGACGGTGCGATCCTCATCGCCAGGCATCAGACGGTCCGGTCTTCCTCCGTCTCGATCAGCTCCAGGGATAGGGACCCTCCGGACGTCGTCTGGTTGCGCGATTACGGCCGGTTCCCCGAGATCGCATGGTGCCTGTCGTGCCTGCGTCTCGGCGGGGCCGTTTACGAGTCTTCCCGGCTGGGGCCGCTGAGCGGCCCGGCGCCGAGCTCGGGGCCTGATCGCGAGCCGCCGATGTGCTGGTCGATGGTGATGACGCGGAGGAGGGCGACTCCTGGACGCCGCCGCCGTCGGCGAAGACGATGCGCTCGGCGACGGTCCGGGTATGGCGGGCACTGCGACGGTAGATGTCCTCGAGCTCGCGCTCCCTGCCGCTGCCCAGGCCGATGAGGCGACCCACCAAACGGATCTCACGGATCTGCACGGGGAGGACCTGGGAGCGGGGTCCGGAGGCGCGCCCGGTTCCCAGCACGATCGCGCAGCGCAGGCGGCTGGCCAGGATCCAGGCCGCGACCAGCACTCCCCCGTCGTCGGTGCTCAGCAGCCCCCCTTGAACCGCGGCCTGCAGCGCCGCAATGGTCGATGTAGTCCGCAGCCCGGTGATCTGCCCGGCATGGGCGAGCTGGAGCACCTGGGCGCTCCATTCCACGTCGCTGAGCCCTCCGGGGCCGAGCTTGAGATGACGTACCGGGTTGATGCCCCTCGGCAGGCGCTCGGTCTCCACTCGGGCCTTGATCCTTCGGATCTCCCGCAAATCCTGGGTGCTCAGTCCTCCCTCGGCCCAACGCAACGGGTTGATGAGCTCTTCGAAGCGCCCGCCCAGCTCGCGGTCTCCGGCGCAGGCCCGGGCGCGCAGTAGCGCCTGCCTCTCCCACAGAGCCGCCCAGCGCCCGTAGTACTCGCCGTAGGCGGCCAGTGAACGACTCATCACGCCCTGGCGGCCTTCGGGCCGCAGATCGGAGTCCACCTCGAGGGGGTGGGGGCGCGCAGAGGCGAGAAGCCCCACGACCTGCTTGGCGACGGCCTCCGCCTCCTGAGCGGCCGCCGCATCGTCCGCCCCGTCGCGGGCCTCGTGAACGAACAGGACGTCGGCGTCGGAGGCGTATCCGATCTCACGGCCTCCGAGGCGTCCCATGGCGACGATGGCGTGGCGGGCGAGAGCGGCCTCCCAGCATCCGTCGGCCCCAAAACCGCCGGCAACGGCCTCGACACCGTCCCGCTGGGCGATGACCAGGCCGGTGGCGACCGTCAGCGCCCCGCCGAGGACCGCGTCGGTGGCGTCGGTGAGGATGGAGGCGGTGCGCTCGGGATCGATGCCGTCGAGGCAATCGGCCAGTGAGGCTCGTACCTCCTCGCGGGCTCGCACCCTCACAATCGCCTGGACCGCCTCAAGCGCCTGTTCAGCGAGCGCAGTATCGTCCGGCCCGCTGAGGCTGCGTCGGCGCAGGACGGCGGCGACTTCCTCCGCCAGGGCGCCGGGGCGGCGGGGCTCGAGCTCGGCGTCGTCGTCGAGCCAGGCAATGGACTCGGGGAACTCTGCGAGGCGCTCGGTGGCCCAGTGGGCGCCTGAGAGCACCTGGCACAGTCTGCGCGCGGCCACCGGCGAGTCCCGCAGCATGGCCAGGTACCAGTGCGATCCTCCGATGGCCTCCGACAGGCGTCGGAAGGACAGCAGGCCGAAGTCGGGGTCGGCGCCTTCGCCGATCCAGCCGATGATGACCGGCAGGAGCTGACGCTGGATGGCCGCCCTGCGACTGACGCCCTCGGTGAGGGCCTGGATGTGTCGCAGCGCCCCGTCGGGGTCCGTGTAGCCGACGGCGGCGAGCCGCTCGCGCGCCGCCCGAGGGCTCAGAGCCATCTCGTCAGCGCTCAGGGCGGCTGCGAAGCTCAGCAGGGGGCGATAGTAGATCTCCTGGTGAAGGGAGCGTACGCGTCGGCGCAGGTCCTTGAAGTCCTCCCACAGGCTGTCGCCCCGGCCCAGGCAGTCGCTGACGCCGCGCTCGATACGACGCAGGTTCTCCTCCTTGCTCGGCAGGTTGTGGGTGCGGCGCAGGCGGAAGAGCTGGCTGCGGTGCTCCAGGAGCCGTAGGGCCTTGTAGCAGCTGCTCAGGGCCGCGGCGTCGGCCCGGCTGACGTAGCCGCCCGCGCTGAGCGCGTCGAGCGTCTCCAGGGTGCCGCGCACGCGCAGGCTCTCATCGGAGCGGCCGTGGACGAGTTGAAGGAGCTGGACGGTGAACTCCACGTCCCGCAGGCCGCCGGGTCCCAGCTTGATGCGTCGGTCCGCACCGCCGCGCGGCACGGACTCCTTCTCGACCCGGCGACGCATGGCGCGGGCGTCCTCGACGAAGTTCTCCCGCCGGCTGGCCTCCCACACGAAGGGCGCCACCCCCTGCTCGTAGCGGGTGCCGAGCTCCCTGTCCCCGGCGCAGGCCCTCGCTTTAAGCAGGGCCTGGAACTCCCAGGAGGCGGCCCATCGCCGGTAGTAGGTCAGGTGGGAGTCGAGGGTGCGCACGAGTGCGCCGTCCTTGCCCTCTGGGCGCAGCGCCGTGTCCAGGGGCCACAGGGGAGGCTCGGGCGCTGTGGCGGAGACGACGTGGGCGAGCTCGGTGGCCAGGCGGGTGCCGACGTCGACGAGGTGCTCCTCGCCGGGCGGTTCTTCCGTCTTGCGAGACTCCTGGGCCGGGCCGACGACGTAGACGACGTCCACGTCGGAGATGTAGTTGAGCTCGCGCGCCCCGGTCTTGCCCATGGCGATCACGGCCAGGGCCACGTCGTCCGCTTGCGGGCCGACGGCGGCGCGGGCGATGAGCAGGGCCGCGTCCAGGGCGGCATCGGCGAGCTCCGCCATGCGCCGGCAGACGGTGGGAACCTGTTCGATCGGGTCCGGGCTGGTCAGGTCGTCGGCGACGATCGCCATAAGCCGGTCCCGGTAGGCGCGTCGCAGTGCCGCAGTCGCGCGATCCACGCCAGTCCCCCGGTCCGCCGGGTCCGCGCTACCGCTGCAGTCCTCGGGTGCCGTCGCCCCATCCAGGGAGTCC
>NZ_JH470350.1:318814-339176 GCF_000239715.1 Actinomyces sp. oral taxon 849 str. F0330
GGCTCGCCGGGAGCGGCCCAGGCCCTGGTCGGGGCGAGCGCGGTCACCCGGTCGGGGTGTGCCACCAGGAAGTCGCCCAGGGCCTGGGAGACGCCGAGGACGGCGAGGAGACGACGCCGGAACTCGAGCAGCTCGGCAGAGTCATCACCCCCCGCGCTCGGGGCGGTGTCCTTGTCGGCTGCGGTGAGCAGCCCGTGCAGGAGGGCGGCCGGCGTCCGCGTGCACCCGGGCTCGGCACCCAGCTCGCAGGCTCTGAGGCGGGTCTCCGCGGCGGCCGAGGCCTCGGCGAGGCGGACGAGGTTGAGAAGAGCCAGATCGGGGTCCGCGGTGAGCGCCAGGGCCTCGATGAGATCCTCGCGACCCGGTCCGAGCTCCATGTCTCCGGGGCGGCCCCCCGGACGCCGGACGGAGTCCGCTGAAGGGCGAATGCGGCCCCTGCCGGGGCGGTCGGCGTCGGCTGTCGGAAGGAGGGCGACCAACGCGGGGTCGTCCAGGAGCGCCCCGGCACGGGTGGCGCTCTGGAAGCCGGCCCGCAGGAGCAGTGTCCTGGGCGAGGAGCTGTGCCGTGAGGGCGCGCCCACCGGTGGCCGCTGCCCGGTCTGGTCTCTCACGGCTGCCTCCTGCTCCGCTCAGGCACGAGGGAAGAACTGACTGAGCTCGAAGTCGGTGACCTGGGCGTCATAAGCCCGGTATTCGCGGCGCTTGTTGCGCAGGAAGAACTCGAAGGTGTCCTCGCCGAAGGTGTCGGCTACCAGGTCGGACTGCTCCATTGCCGCTACCGCGCTCTTGAGCGAGGTGGGCAGAGCGTGGATTCCCAGCGCCTTGCGCTCCATCTCGGACAGGGCCCACACGTCGTCCTCGGCTTCGGGGGGAAGCTCATAGCCCTCCTCGATGCCCTTGAGCCCGGCCGCCAGGATGACCGCATAGGCCAGGTAGGGGTTGGCCGAGGAGTCGATGCCGCGGTACTCCACGCGCGCGGACTGGGCCTTGCCGGGCTTGTGCATGGGCACGCGCACCAGGGCGGAGCGGTTGTTGTGTCCCCAGCACACGTAGCTGGGGGCCTCGTCCCCGCCCCACAGGCGCTTGTAGGAGTTGACGTGCTGGTTGGTGACGGCCGTGATCTCCGAGGCGTGGTGCAGCAGTCCGGCGATGAAGGAGCGTCCGGTAGCGGAGAGCTGGTACTGGCCGGAAGGGTCGAAGAAGGCGTTGCGGTCGCCCTCGAACAGGGAGAAGTGCGTGTGCATGCCCGAACCGAACTCGTCGGGGAAGGGCTTGGGCATGAAGGTGGCCAGGCAGCCCTCCTCCAGGGCGACCTCCTCGACGACGGCGCGGAAGGTCATGATGTTGTCCGCCATGGACAGGGCGTCGGCGAAGCGCAGGTCGATCTCGTTCTGGCCGGGGCCGCCCTCATGATGGGAGAACTGCACCGATATCCCCATCTGCTCGAGCATGAGGATGGCGTGGCGGCGGAAATCATGGGCGGTGCCGCCGGGCACGTGGTCGAAGTAGCCGGCGTCGTCGGTGGGGCGGATGCGCCCGTCGGCGTCGCGGTTGACCAGGTAGAACTCGATCTCCGGGTGGATGTAGCAGGTGAAGCCGGCCTCGGCGACGCGGGCGAGCTGGCGCTCGAGCACGGAGCGGGGGTCGGTGCGGGCGGGCTCACCGTCGGGAGTCAGGACGTCGCAGAACATGCGGGCCACCCCGTTGGCTCCGTCTCGCCACGGGAGCATCTGGAAGGTGGAGGGATCGGGGGCGAGAAGCATGTCGGACTCGAAGACGCGGGTCAGGCCCTCGATCGCCGACCCGTCGAAGCCGATACCCTCCTCGAAGGCGCTCTCGACCTCGGCCGGCGCGATCGCCACCGACTTGAGCTGTCCGGACACGTCGGTGAACCACAGGCGGATGAAGCTGATGTCGCGTTCCTCGATGGCTCGGAGCACGTACTCCTGCTGCTTGTCCATGGTGCCTCCTCAGCGTGGGTTGGAGCCGCGGATCGACGGCGCTGCCGGCCGTCATCCGCCTGAGACGTTCTTGCCGCCACCAGCCTAGTGCGCGGGTGCGTCAGGCAGGTTTCGAAGATCACCTCTGGTGAAGGGCTCGCACCGGTCCGCCTCTCGGCCTCGGGCTGCCCTCGGGTAGCCTCGGGCCCATGGCTACACCCGAGTCCCCTTACGGATCCTCCGTCGCCGTCGGAGGTGGCAAGCCCGTGCGCGTTCATCACCTCGCCGCCGCCAAGCGTGACGGTGTCAGGCTCGTCATGCTCACGGCCTACGACGCCGTGACCGCCCGGATTCTGGACGCGGCCGGAACCGACATGCTGCTGGTGGGCGACTCGATCGGCAACGTCATGCTCGGACACGAATCGACGCTGCCGGTGGAGCTGGACGAGATGGTCGTGGCCACGCGCTCGGTGGCGCGGGCGACCAAGCGCGCACTCGTGGTGGCCGACCTTCCCTTCGGCACCTACGAGGCCGGCCCCGAGCAGGCGCTGGCCAGTGCGGTGCGGCTCATGAAGGCGGGGGCCAACGCCGTCAAACTTGAGGGCGGCAGGCCCCGGGCGGCAAGTGTGCGCGCGCTGACTCAGGCGGGCATCCCGGTGGTGGGGCACCTGGGATTCACTCCGCAGAGCGTCAATATGCTCGGGGGCTTCCGGGTCCAGGGGCGCGGCGAGGCCGCAGAGGAGCTGCTGGCCGACGCGCAGGCTCTGGCCGAAGCGGGGGCGATCGCCCTCGTTCTGGAGATGGTGCCCGAGCCGCTGGCCGCGCGCGTCACCGAGTCGCTCGCGATCCCCACGATCGGTATCGGCGCGGGCGCGCGCTGCGACGGCCAGGTCCTCGTATGGACGGATATGGCCGGGATGACGGAGTGGTCACCGCGCTTCGCCCACCAGTTCGGCCAGGTCGGCCAGGCGCTGCATCAGGCGGCCGCCGACTACGGCGCTGCGGTGCGCGAGGCGTCCTTCCCGGCTGAGAAGCACTGGTTCTCCTCCTGACCGACTCGTGCCCGGACGCCTGCAGCGAGCCAGTCGCGGTCCGTTTCTCGGCACCTGGGGCTCAGTGCCGGGCATCCAACGCGAGCTTCGCTCCGAACCCGATGAGCAGACCGCCGGTGACGCGGTCGATCCGGCGCGTCAGACTGGCTCATGGCCTCCCGCCCCCGATAGCACGAGGATGAGAGGCGAAAGTGACAATACCCATAGCGCGATGGTGGAGGTCCTAGAGGCTCTGGTCGAAAGGGGAGTCCCGCGAAGTGGACGCCTGCTCCTATGCTGACCTCATGAGTCATCCAGCTTCCTCGGCGTCCTCGGCCTCTTTGGCCGACCGTGCGCCACGCGGCACGCTCACCCCAGGGACGCTCGGTCCGCAGCGGCATGTTCCGGCCTCCATCGAAAGGCCCGAATACATGTTCCACGATGGCCCCGAGCGCGTCACGGCCTCCGAGGTCAAGGACGCCGAGACGATCGAGCGGATCCGGGTGGCGGGCCGACTGGCCGCCCGCGCCCTGGCCGAGGCCGCCAAGGCGATCGCCCCGGGAGTGACGACCGACGAGCTCGACCGGATCGCGCACGAGTACCTGTGCGATCACGGCGCCTACCCCTCCTGCCTGGGCTATATGGGATTCCCCAAGTCGATCTGCACCTCGATCAACGAGGTCATCTGCCACGGCATCCCCGACTCGACCCGTCTCCACGAGGGCGACCTCATCAACCTCGATGTCACCGCCTATATCGGAGGAGTCCACGGCGACACGAACGCGACCT
This sequence comes from Actinomyces sp. oral taxon 849 str. F0330, assembly GCF_000239715.1. Lineage (NCBI taxonomy): Bacteria > Bacillati > Actinomycetota > Actinomycetes > Actinomycetales > Actinomycetaceae > Actinomyces > Actinomyces sp. oral taxon 849. The sequence goes on from NZ_JH470350.1 coordinate 322,575, forward strand.
ACGCCGTCGGCGAGGTCGATCCGCAGACCGCGCTGCTCATCGAGCGGACCCGTACCGCGATGGAACGGGGCATCAAGGCCGTCAAACCGGGACGCGAGGTCAACGTCATCGGGCGGGTCATCGAGGCCTACGCCAAGCGCTTCGACTACGGGGTGGTGCGCGACTACACCGGGCACGGCGTCGGCGAGGCATTCCACTCCGGCCTCATCATTCCCCACTACGACGCCGCCCCTCTGCACGACGACGTCATCGAGACGGGCATGGTGTTCACCATCGAGCCGATGCTCACACTCGGCGGCATCGAGTGGGAGCAGTGGGACGACGGCTGGACGGTGGTCACCAAGGACCGCTCCCATACCGCGCAGTTCGAGCATACGTTGGTGGTCACCGAGGACGGCGCTGAGGTCCTCACCCTCCCCTGACCCTGCTCGAGGCGCCGGGGAGAACTCCCCGTTCGCTTTCATCAGCGCCCGTTGACGTTGCCTGACGACGATGTGACGACGTATCGTCCGTGGACAGTGGACGTGTCGGTCCCGTTTCAGGCGCCGCGCATCGAGTTCCGCCCATTTCCCCTTCCGGAGGTTCACATGGCTTTGCGCTTCAATCCACCACCGAACTGGCCCGCACCGCCAGAGGGCTTCGAGCCGCCTGCAGGCTGGCAGCCCGACCCCGCCTGGGGCCCGGCACCTGAAGGCTGGCAGATCTGGGTGGACGACTCTGCCACTTCCAGCGGCTCAGCTGCCTCGGCTGCAGGCGCGGCCACAGAGGCCGACCCGGCGTGGGCACCGACCCAGGCGGTTTCGACCGCCCCGACGGCTCCGGTTGGCACCAACGCTTCGGTCGCCGATCCGACCGGAATGTCCGCCTCTGCCCCTTCGGGCGACTACGCCGCCCAGGCGGCCGGCACCAGCCCATACGCGGCCAACATGGACTACGCCCAGTCCCCCACGCCGTTCCAGAGCCAGGGTGTTCTGGGCGGCTCACAGCCTCCGGTGGGCGGTTGGCAGCCCGGTGGCATCGGCGGGCCGGGCGCTCCCGGCGGCTCCAAGCCGGTCACCCAGCAGTGGTGGTTCTGGACCGGCGCCGCGGTGCTCGTGGTCGTGCTGGCCGTGAGCGGCATCGTGTGGGCCATGAGCGGCTCCGACAACGGAGGCGACGACAAGGCGGGGGGCACATCGACCTCCCAGTCGAAGAGCGGCAAGTCCGGCAACTCAGGGAGTAAGAAGGGCAACAAAACGACTAAGACGTCGGGCGGCTCCGACGGCTCCTCTTCAGGAAAGGGCCCCGGAACCAAGGACGACCCCATCGACCCGTCCTCCGGGCCAATCGAGGTCAAGGCCGGCAAGACGAGCACCGACCCCAGTGCCACCGTTGAGATCACCTTCAAGCCCGTCGAGTGGAACCTCACGGCGGACACGATGAAGAACGGCGACAAGTATGCCTCCTACGAGGAGCCTCCTGCCGGCCAGTCGTATATGCGAGTCCCCGTTGACATCACCTACCACGGCGATGGCCAGCTGAGTAGCTTCGACCTTAATATCGACTACTCCTACAACGGGACGACTTCCGAAGAGAAGAGCTACATCCTTGACAAGGGGGCACTGGAGAATCAGTCCATGCCGCGAGACGGCGGAACGGCCTCGGGATATCTTGTCTTCATCGCAGACTCCTCCACTCAGAACGACGGCAATGGCGTCTTCGTCGTCTCACTGGGATACGGCGGCGATGAGGTGTATGTGAAGGCTCAGTGAGCAGCCGCAGATCGCCAGATCACATCATCAGGGGCGGGGGCCGTAAGCACTGCTTACGGCCCCCGCCCCAGTTGTGTTCCCAGACCATTCGGCCCGATTGAAGAGAAAAGGGACGAGCCGACCTGTACGCCGGGTTCTGTTGCCGCCGGCCGTTACCGGCCTGACGGTGGCGACCATTCATCTTGGACCATTGTCACCAATGGCCTCATGCGACCTACCCGCTGACTCGGGCGAGCAGCCTTCAAGCGCCAGCTGTGCGGTCTTGCTCCGGGCGGGGTTTACCGAGCCGCGGCGGTCACCCGTCGCGCTGGTGGGCTCTTACCCCACCCTTTCACCCTTACCCGCCGGAATCGGCGGGCGGTCTGCTCTCTGTGGCACTGTCCCGCGGGTCACCCCGGGTGGCCGTTAGCCACCGCCCTGCTCTGTGGAGCCCGGACGTTCCTCAGCCCCTGACCGCCATTACGGCGACTAAGGTACCGCGGCCGCCCGGTCGGCTCGTCCGCAGGAATCAGCATAGCGGCATAGTGCCCTATCGAGGCTCGAGTACGTCGCGAGGCCTTGATCCGCTGGCGACTACATCACGGCCTATCATGTGCGGGTGCTGATCCTGCTGCCTCCGTCCGAGGGAAAGACCGCTCCGGCCAGTGGTCCGTCACTGGAACTCGGCTCGCTCCTGGATGCCGAGCGGCTGACCCCGCCGCGCCGCGAGGTGATGTCGGCGCTGGCCGAGGTGAGCCGGCGCCCAGATGGCCCCTCTGTTCTGGGTCTGGGACCTCGCAGCGCGGAGCTGGCGGAAGCGAACCTGTCGCTGGAGGCCTCGCCGTGCGCTCCCGCCTATCAGCTATTCACCGGGGTGCTCTACGAGGCCGCCGGGCTCGACTCGATCGCCAGGAATACGGCCGGGCGTAGAGCCCTGGAGCGCCACTGCGTCATCTTCTCGGGCCTGTGGGGAGTCCTGTCCCCCGCCGATTCGGTGCCGAACCACCGTCTGTCCATGGGAACATCCCTTCCGGGGCCGGGGCGACTGTCATCCTTCTGGAAGCGGCACCTTGCGCCGTCGCTCATCGGCATGGCTGCGCACGGGCTGGTGGTCGACTGCCGCTCGGCCGACTATGCGGCCGCTTGGAGACCGTCTGTCCGTGACAGTATCGAGGTCATGACGGTGTGCGTGGTGCGAGTCGACGATGACGGCTGCCGCAAGGTCGTCTCCCATATGGCCAAGCAGGCTCGGGGACTGCTCACCGGAGAGCTTCTCAGAGCCGTGTACGCCCGGTCCTTGCCCGCGCAAGCGCAAGCCGACGACGTCGCGGGCGTCGCTAGCCAACTGGACGGCGTTCATGATGTCGAGGTGTCTGAGCCGGACCGACAGGGCCGGCGGGTCCTTACCATCGTGACCCGCTGATGGTGATGGAACCGATCGCTCGGCACCAACTCAGCGTGCCTGAGGGCCCTGTCCGGGGACATGTCGGGGTCAGATATCCATTCGTACGATGATGACGTCGTTCTCCTCGGCGTGGATGACCTGGTCCTGCGGGGCAGCAACGATGCGCGCCAGTTCCTGAGGGCTGATCTCGACGGCGCCGCCCTCAACGGTGCGTCCCCGCAGGGCTACCGCGCCGAGGCCGCCAGTGGAGGCGCGGACCGCCTCGTAGTCGCTTAGGAGCGCCGTCTCAACGGTTCCTGCCAGGTCTGCCCGCTGCTTCTCCAGGGAGTCGATCTCCTGGTCGAGTCGAGCGAATTCGGCATCGCGCTTGGCGGTGAGTTCACGCCCAGCGACGCGGATATCGGATTCCTCCTGCTTGAGACGCTCCGACTCCTCGCGGGCGGAATCCAGCGCCTCCATCGCCGCGATCTGAGCCTCCTCCAGAGCCGACTGGCGCTGCCCGAGCTGGTCGATCTCTCCCTGGATGGCCGACAGGTCGCGGGCCGCGCTGTTGCCGGAGTGGAGGCGCTCGCGCAGCACCTCGGCGCGGCGGACCACCTGGCCAACCTCGTCCTCGCTGCGGGTGACCCGCGTCTTGGCCTCGCTGAGAGCGGCATCGGCCTGGATGGCCGCGCGCTTGTTCGTCTTGAGACGCTCGATAACCGATTCGATGCGGCCGAGGACTGGAAGGTGCTTGCGCTCGTGACGCAGCCGCGCCAGGCGGGAGTCGATGTCCTGGAGGTCGATGAGAAGGCGCTGCTGGGCGATCGGGGCGCTTGTCACGGCTGAGGCTCCTTCGGGAGGGGACAGGTCGGTGTGACGAATCCTTTCACGATCCTCTCACGCCCGATCAGTTCCGGTGGACAAGCGCAGCGCCCAAGGATCCGTGACAATGCGGGAGACCCGGGCGGTCAGTGATGATCCCTGAGAACGGGCGCCCTCCTCGAGCCGGCGGGCAAGGTGCTCCAGACCCACCCACTCGGTGGCCCAGTGCGTCCCGCACAACAGGTAGGGGCGGCCTCCCTCCAGGTGCTCGGAAGTGGGATGGTGTCGCAGATCGGCGGTGATGAAGACATCGGCCCCAGCCTCCCTGGCGCGTTGCAGGAGCGAGTCGCCTGCCCCTCCGGATACGGCGATGCGCTCGACGACGGCGTCGAGATCTCCGCCCACGAGGAGGCCGGGAGCCGAGTCGGGAAGGACTGCGGCGACGTCGGCAGCGAGCCGGCGCAGTGCGACGGGTTGCGGAAGCACGCCGATTCGGCCGATGCCCTGGTCCGGGAAGGCGGGGTCGGGCTCGAGGGGGACGGTGGAGGTCAGGCCCACGCGATCGGCGAGGGCCTCGGCCACTCCCCCGTGGGCGGCGTCGAGGCTGGTATGGGCGTTGAGGAGGGCGATGCCTGCGCGAATGAGCCTGTGGACCGAACGGCCCTTGGGATCGGTGGCCGCAACGTGCTCGGTTCCGCGCAGGTAGAGCGGGTGGTGGGTGATGACCATGTCGACGCCGGAGTCGATGGCCTCGTCGACGACGGCCGTCACGGGGTCGACGGCCAGGAGGATGCTGCGCACCGGATCGGAGGGATCGCCGCAGATGAGTCCGTTGGAGTCCCACGAGGCGGCCAGAACGGGGGGTGCGACAGCCTCCACGAGGCCGACGATGTCTCCAACGCTCAGGGAGCCGTCCGGATTGCGCCGTGCGGCGTTAGAAGATGTGGGTGCAGGCGTGTGGCTCATGCAACCAGGCTAGCGGCTAGGCCGAGAATTACCTGTGACCCGCTGACATCGACGCGGCCCGGAGCGGCCACCTGGTGAAACACAGCCGAGAAAACGACCGGAGCGGTCCTCATCTGGGGTAGCCTACTTCCGCGCAGTCGGGACCTTCGGTGCTGGCAGCGCCGGCCCTCCTCGACGCCATCGGCGTCACGGCCGCGCCCCCATAGCTCAGCGGTTAGAGCAGCGAGCTTATACCTCGTGTCGTGCCTGATAAGCACAAGGTCCTGGGTTCGAATCCCAGTGGGGGTACCAACAAGCTCTTACCCGAACCCACCCCAGTCAAAACAGGCTGGGATGCGGTTCTAGATGATGGACAACGCTCACCCACCAGGGTGGGCGTTGTTCGTGTTGTGGAGCTCGTGGGCTCATCGTCAGCGGTGGGCGTTGTGGTCGGCTTGTCAGGCTGAGCCGCGTGCTGCAGATGGTGCGCGTGAGCAGCGGCGTGCAGGCTGGGGCTGGCCAGCTGGTCGAAGGGTGGAGTGAGCAGGGCGCTGAGGCGAGTGCCGGAACCCGTGTCGGCAAGGTGGATGGGACGAGAAGTCACGGCTGGCGTGTCAGCATCGGCAGCCCCTCCCCCGCTGGCATCGCTCGTTCCTCCTTCTTCTTCTCCGGCGCTGTGCTGCTCATCGCGTGCACTCGTATTGCGCCTGCCTGCTTGGTCATGGTCAGGGTCGGCTATGAGTGCAGCGCTGTCCTCACCGACTGTCTCCTTACCTGCTGCATCCTTATCTACTGGTCCGCCAGCATTGGCAGCATCGCTCGTTCCTTCGCCTGGCAGGATGACTCGTCCCTCCTCATCGACGAGTGGGTTCACTAGGACCCGCTCGAAGAAGACTTGGTTGAGCAGCTTCTTTAGGTGGGCGGGTGCTGCCGTGTAGAGGCGGTGGCAGTCTTCGAGGAGGTCAAGGGCTTGGGTGAGGCGTTGGCGGATTTCGGCGGCGTCGGCTTGGTAGGCGGCTAGTTGGCGCTCGATCTGGCTGAGCTCGCTCGTGAGCTTGGCTTGTTCCTCCTTGAGTAGGTCAAGGGGGATGGCTCCTTCGTAGTGGGCGTGGAGGAGACGGCGTCGCTTGTCCTCGATGTTGGTGCGCCGCGTCGTCAGGGAGCGCACTGCCTTGGCCTTGTCCCCTTCGATCTGAGCCAGCTCGTCGTGGAGGTAGTGCTCGATCTGCGTTCTGTCCTCCGCGCTGAGCTCGATGGCCCGGTAGAGGTCTACCATGCGGTCTTCGACGACGTCGATGAGGACGGCGGTGAAGGCGCAGTCGTGGAGGCGGCAGCGGCGGGCGCAGACGAAGTAGGGGTAGATGGTGCCCTTGCTGTTCTTGGCGTTCTGGACGGACAGGCGGGCACCGCACTGGCCGCAGACGACCGTGCTCTTGAGGAAGTGGTTGTGGATGCGCTGGCGCTCCCCATAGCGGCGTGAGGCCAGGATGGTCTGGACGGTCTGCCAGGTCTGGCTATCTACCAGCGGCTCGTGCGCCCCGGCGTACTCCACCCCTTGGAAGGAGATGACGCCCTTGTAGTAGGGGTGGCGCAGGATCTCGTGCAGGCGCGTTGCCGTGATGGGCTTGGCAGGGCGTCGTGGCGTGGGTGGGATAGAGAGTCCGAGAGTGTTGAGATGGTCGGCCAGCTGCCGCACCGTCCAGTTACCCGTCGCATACTCCGCAAACGCCAGCCGGATGAGCGGTGCCCGCTCCTCATCCAGGGCGATGGTGCGGACTTCTCGGCCGTTCTCGTCTCTGGCGCGGACGTTCATGTAGCCGAGCGGCGCCTTACCCAGCGTCCCACCGTTTCTGGCTTTCTCGCCCATCCCCTTAATGACCTCATTAGCCAAGTTCCGGCTGTAGAACTCAGCGATGGAGCTCATGATGCCATGCAGCAGCATGCCACCTGGCGTCTGGTCGATGTTCTCCGACGTCGATACCAGCCGCACACCCGCCTCCTCAAACGCCCGGTTGATCTCCACATCATCGGCCCTATTGCGGGCGAGCCGGTCGAGCTTATGGACGATGACATAGTCGATGCCACCATCTTCCTTAAGGTAGGCCAGCATCTTCTGCAGCTCGGGGCGGTTGGCAGACCTGGCCGACTCGCCGCGGTCGGCGAACTCCTTAACGACCAAGGCGCCCATGGACTGAGCCTTGCGCTTGTTGGCCTCCCGCTGAGCCGGCAGGGAGAAGCCCTCCTCCGACCCACCACGCTGGGCCTGCTCACGAGTGGAGACGCGGATGTATGAGACAGCCCGCTTGGGAGTGAGCTGGGCGGCCATAGCTGCAAACGGATCCGCTCCCGTACCCATCGCACCCACTCCCGTGCTGCCTCCCATCGCACTGGCTTGCATCGTTCCTGCTTCCATACACTCAATCCTCCTTTCACTTACCCATTTGTCCAGACATACCAGCCACGATGACCAGCATCTCTTTCCATTGACGCTCAGAATGCACGAGAAGTCAAGCGGTAAACCACTCTCACACCAACCTAACTATCACATCGCCCCATAACTAATGGTAGAATCTACCTTGAAATACCTCGGCCTAACGAAGGAAAGATCTTATGGTTGATCCACTTCAAGCCGTCGATGATCTGCTTTCCAGAATACAACCAAATAGGCTTCTGATCATTGTGGGTGCTGGAATCTCATTTGATTATCCTGCCTGCGCCCCTTCACCTAAGGGGATAATCTCTGGAGCACTTCGCTCACTAACCAGTTCCGCCGATATTTCTGCAGCACTTTCCGACGATCCGCTTACACGGAATCTCGTGATTGAGCCTCTCCCCCAGATGTTACCTGAGTCGTTCTACTCTTCAATTGAAGCGACATTGGACTATCCGTTACATCATCACGTCTGGAAGCCACTTGCTACGACAGGCTTGGACGACGGGATTTTTAACGAAAATCACGAAACTATCGTACTGCTCGCTCAAGCGAAACATGCAACCATCATCACCCCCAACTACGACTCACACTTAGAAGCGGTTTGTGAAGCGTGGCGTATTCCATACGAGGTCGTTCACAACGACGAACTCTATAAACTGAGCCAACCACAGACTTCCACACATGTCCGCATCATCAAAATACACGGGGACGCAAAGCGGATACCGACAATCGTCAGCAGAGAGGCAGACTTACTTCGTCTTTTCGACGCATTAACACCATTAAACGGAGTGTTCACCGACGCATTTATTGCTGGCTATAGCGGTAGAGACCTAGATCTATTCCCTTGGCTTGTATCGAGTTCATCGGTAAGTAGAGCCCTGTGGGTAGAACCATATCTTCATGCCGAACATCGCGGACTTCGACTTTCCCCGCAAATAGACTGCTCGATGGTAAAACTTCCACTCTCACAAATCCGCAGTCGCCTCGAATCTGCGGGAGTCATCGAAAGTAACAGCTCTCGCGTCCCAGAGAAAACGGTGTACCCCCGCATAGAGTCGCAGTGCGAAAGGATTGCCGAATCACTGGTGTCGAAGGTGATCAGCAAGCTTCCTCATGAAGCACGCTACTTGGCCCTGGCTAACGCACTTAGCTCGATCGGCTACCACAAATCATCTTACAAGCTACTAAAAATAGCGCGACGGACGAGCAAAGACCGTGTTTTGAATGACCGGATTGAAATGCTTGCAGTGCTGAATCTTGCGTCGATTGATCGTTTTGCTTCGGCATACAAACTGGCCGCTTACCTCACAATAAACGGGAGTAGGCATTTTAGATATCAAGCCAAAGTAATGAGAGAATTCTGCTTACAGCAGTACTATCTACAAAGGATACAGTTTAACAAACCATCGGCGCAACGACAGGCAATCTACGGCAATATTAACTCTCTTCATAGATTACCCATTTGTGTTTTGCGTCAATTTATCTTCCTTATAGCGCTAACCCCTTACGGTATAAATGCTGTTATCCAAGCAGCAAAAGCCGCCGTCAATTCACGATCTCAGTTCTATGATGATGCGTGTGCATACTTAGAGCATCTGATCAGGTCGTATGCCTACTTACAGTATGTGACGCCTTCCACGGTCAACGTTGGGATACTGAAACGGCTAGACAACTGGTGTCATAGAGTAGGATATCTTATTGGAGCAATCCATACGGAAAAGTATGCCAGCCGGCATGACCGGGTTGATATAGTTGCCACTGGTGGAGTTTTTGGACGACTGAACGTTCTTGAAGATGCTTTATCGTATGCCATCATAAAACGAGATGAAGCGACGTATCAACTTTCTCATGCGACCACGCTCGAGCAAAAGCAGAAAACCAAGAACGATGCCATTTCCCAGGGACTTTGTTTAGCACGAGACTCTGGATCGGCAGCCATAGAATACGCTCTCTATCGGCTTAAATTCGCCTACAAAGTCGACGACCCTGGCGACTTACAAGCGATGGACGTTGCTGCAGGAGCTGTTGAAGTATACGACACACGCAAAGATGGTCTCACTCCGTATTACAAGCCGCTTGAATTGGTCGAACGTTTGTTAAATGGGCGTCATTAATGTTATATTTATACCATGGAGCATGCTCCAAAATTTGGCATAGCAACACTATGGGAGACAAAACGACAAAACGATCTATTTTGGCGTTCCGTACTTGCTTATGGCAACTACGAAGATAAGATTGCGTTGGCCACTGCTGATTCATTAAGCGAAAGTGAGCAAGAACAGATATCCTCACTGCTTAGACACATTGAATCAGTCATTCCTCAAAACTACCTGTACGATTCCGCGAGGCAGGAGCATTATCCGTTCTACGAGCTATCTTATCGCGAGATAGACCGGCAATCATACAACTCAATTCTGATGCACTATCCTGGCACAAATATCGACGACCCTGAATATATTGTCGTTGCGACAGATCTAAAGCAAGTAAAGATTCCTTTTCTAGAGAATATCGTGCAGTATTACGTCCCCCAGGCGGGAACGCTCTATACGATCAATGACTTCAAGCCAGGAAAGAACGAAGCTTTGGCCTACGAGTTTGATGAATGCTGTGGATATGGCACAACCATTACGCTGTATCATGACGATGAGCGCAAAGCCACCTTTTTCTCACAACTGGATTGCACATTGCCCAGAGTAGTTGACCACTACTTATATCGAGGGACACCAGGCATCGGAGCATTGCCACCGGAGGATTTCGCTGAGCATCATAATGATATGCCGTTAATCTACAGATGAATGAGGTGTAGTGGTGTGCGGTGCGCACTCCCGCTCCCGCATCGCCTCAAGTTGGCGCATCCACGCCCCTTCTTCGTCGTTCCACCAGGCAGGCGGCTCACCGTCGCCGGGGTGCCAGGTGTTGAGGCAGACCAGGTGGGTGCCAGCTTGGGCGAGTTGCTCGGTTACCGCGTCTGCTTCGGTGGTGGTGAGGTTGGGGGTGGGCCAGCCCGCCGTGATGACGTACTCCACCCCACCGCGCTGGCAGGCATCGAGCAGCATCCTCAGGCCGTCCTGGTGCTTGTGTCGGTCGTGGAACTCGGTGACCAGGTTGAGGCCCATCGTGTCGGCGTAGTCCTCCACCAGCTCTCGTTGCCGGTCTAGCTCGAAGGGGTAGCGGGCCGCGCCGTAGAAGATGGCGATCGGCTCGGTACCCGTCTGGCCGTCCAGCGCGCTGGTTGGTACCGCCTCCAGCACCGCCGCCGGCTCATGTGGCTCATCTGGCGTATTCGTTGTGGTTTGTGTTGTCATCTCGTGTCCTCCTCTCGTATTCCTTACTCTCTATCCGTTGTTTTGTGTTTCTCCTCTTTCTATTGACGCTCAGATGGACGGAAAAGTCCAGTCTGGTTTTATGTTCCCCCGAGAAACGACTCCACCGCACCCACACGAGCGGCCGTTCCGTGCTATTGCGCCATTTTCTGCCGATGCTGCATCATTTTTCTGCGGTGATGTTCTCTTTGCGAAGAAAAGCGCACTGAGAACGCCAGGGCGGGTGGAGTGTTTTTAGCGTGTCATGGGCCGCGCTGGATCAGGGCGGCGAGCTGCTCGGGGGCGGCGGTTATCTTGAACAGCTCCGGGGTCAGCGTCTGGTCGGCGGCGATCTGCTCGGCCAGGCGGCCTGCCCGGGTGGGGTTGGTCAGCAGCCAGACCACCTGCGGGTAGTAGCCGTGCTGGGCATGGAAGGTGCCGCTGGCCAGGTGGGCCTGGTAGTCGTGGCACTTGGCCAGCAGCCGTGCCGGATGCTCGGTGTCCAGGTCGACCTCGAGGAGCCAGTGATCCTCTGCGCCCGCATCCGTTGCCGTGATTGCTTCCAGATCCGGCTTGAGCCAGCCCAGCGCCCCACCGAGCCGCAGCCAGGAGCGCCAGCAGGCCGGCTCGGTACGCAGCCGGGCCAGGCGTCCACCGACGGCGTGAATGGCCTGCTCGATGACCACCCGCGCCTGCGTGATCGCCAGCGTATGGGCGAGGAACAGCGCAGACGGCTCCTGAAAGCGCCGCCGCGTTCCACGCCCTTCGTCCGTCAGGCGCTGCCCCGCTGTTGTCAGGTACCAGACGTATCCTGCTGAGCCGGCCCGTGTGCCACCGATCCGCCGCGCCAGATGAGCAACCAGCCTCAGTCCGTGCTGGCGTCGCAGTCGCCGACTGGTCTGGCGCAGCGCCGAACGGGCCGAACCGTACTGCCTCGACAGCTCGGTGATCTGCGCCAGCTGGCGGGTTGTGGCATAGCGATGAGCCGCCAGCAGCGCCAGCAGCTCGCGATCGGTGGCATCAAGCTGCTCGGCGATCGCCTGCAGCTGGGCGCGGCCAATCCGGGCCGGAACCTGGCGCTGAGACTTCGCTGCCTCTGTCTTCGCTGCTGCCTTCATCGTCGTTGGTGTCGTTGTGGACGTCGGCACTGCCAGACCGGTGCCTGTCCCGACGCTCGCGTATTCCAATGTCGATATCGCTGTGTTCATGGCTGTTTCCTCCTTTGTGATCGTCATGTGGTTGATCGAGTCGCTGCTGCGAGCCAGGGGCTGTGCTGCAGGGTCGGGGGTGTTGTCAGTGGTGGATGGGATGGCCATAAGGGGCCATCAGTCGCCTCCCGTAATCGCGCCTGTGCCGCACCACTGCGCCGATAGCCCCTGCCTGCTTGCTGCAGCGATGCGTCTGGCGATTCGTCCCCCGACGCGTCTCAGCGCTCCAGTGGTGGAGACAAGCGCAGAGGCTAGATAGGGGCGATACTTCGCAGCGAACTTCGTAGCCCCAGTGGTGTCTGAGAAGCGCTGCCCGGGCCGCCCTCCCTCCTCCGGAACGCTGTAAGGGTCGGCATTCACTGAATACCGACCTCTTGGGCTGGGCTGAAAACCGCTCATGACGATCGGTTTTCACACTCCTGCGGATTGAGGAACGGCCCGTAAGCGCTGCCGACGCGCCGCGGATACGCTCAATCCCTCCGCCCGTCATGCTGTTCCTCCGTTCCGCCTATCTGGCCGGCGGCCGAACACCACACCAGCCGTCGAATTAGGTACGCCGTTCACTGGCCCGCCGTCTCCGCCCGTCGCTTCTCCCCCGAGCTCACCCGTCGCGTCGTCCGTTGCCATCCGAGCCACGTCATCACCGGTCATCTCGCCGTTCTGCCCGAGCCGCGCTAGCAGGGCGGCCTCGATCTGCGCGGTGTCCTGGCCGTAGCGCGCCTGGCTGGCGGCGCGCAGTGCCAGGGCATCCTGGGTTGGTGGGGTCGGCGGCAGGGTGGTGGCTTGGCACCAGGGGTTCTCCCGCCCGTGGTGCATGGTGCGCGCGTAGACGCCAAAGCGCGGCAGCAGCTGGAAGTCGGCCGCCTCCAGGTCAATTGCCTGACGGGTCAGCTCGGCTGCGTCCGCTGCGCTCAGGGAGAAGATGATCTTGTTGCGCGCATTGGCATCGATCCCGGCTTTGAGCGCCGGGGGCAGCTGCCCGCGGTACTGGTGCGCCAGGTGAAAGGCTGCGCCCAGTGACCGGGCCTGGGCCAGGGCGTCGGCTAGGCTGCCCGGCAGCGACAGGTAGTCCTGCACCTCGTCAATGAAGACACTGACCACGTGCCGCCGTGATGGCTCCACCGCTGCTCGGGCCAGGATGAGTGGCCAGAGCTGGCCTACCAGCAGTGACCCGAGCAGCCGAGCCGACTCCGCCCCTAGCACCCCCTTGTTGAGACTGACCAGCACGATGCGCCGCCGCGTGAACACCTCCCCCAGGTCGAACGACGGTGCTGCCTGCCCCAGCGTGGCTCGTAGGTGCGGGCGGATGAGGAAAGGCTGCAGCCGCGTCAGCACCGGCCCGACCCACTGCTGACGCTGCGCCTCACTGAGTGCTTCATAGGCCGCCCAGAACTGGCCCGTCCCCAGTGGATCCGCCCCCGAGGCCGCAATGAGCCGCTGACGGTAAGCCGTGTTCGTCAGCAAGAGGGGTAAATCGACCAGCGTCGCTCCCGGCGTGCGCGCGAGCGTCACCAGCGCCGCAGAGAGCACCTGCTCCACCCGCACACCCCAGGATTCAGCAAACACCCCCTTCAACGTCGCCAGCACCGTATCCGCCACCAGCTCCGGCAACGCACCACTGCGCGTCGTCTGCGCCCGGGCCAGCGGGTTGATCCCCACCGGGCGGCTACTGGTCGGGTCGATCACCACCACGTCACTCCGTCGCTGCTCGGGGATCCGCGCCAGAATGTCTGCTACCAGATCCGTCTTCGGATCAATTAGCAGCACACCCCGACCAGCATGAATGTCCGCCAACGCCAGATGCGCCAAGGCAGTGGACTTACCAGCCCCCGTCGGCCCCAGCAGCACCGTGTGATACAGCGCATCACCAATCGAGATACCAAGCCGATCACCCGCCTGATCCGCCACCCCCATCGCAAACGCCCGCTGCGTCTCACGCGCCGCTGGCAGCGCCAGCACCCGCGGATGAGCCGACGGCGTCGCCGGCAACGCCCCCTCACCCACCGGCCAGCCCACCATCGCCACAATCTCTCCGGCACCAAGCTCCAGACCCGCCCGCCACGGCCGCCGCACCCCGTCAAGCCTGGTCGGGTGCTCCGTACGAGCCCGCAGCCGCACCCCCGGCCCCTCCAGCAGGCGCAGCGCCCCCAGCAGCCCCTGCAGCAGCACCCGCTGGCGCAGCGGCGAGGCCGCCCGCACCCCCAGACGCAGACACACTGCCGCTCGATGCCGTCCCAGCTGCGCCCGCATCCGCCGACCCCGCTCACCACTAAGAGATGGGATCGGAACGAGGCCGAGCAGCTCCAGCCAGCCCTGCGGCTCCACCCGCCCCAGAGCCTGCGGCGAGAAGCGTCGCCCCAGCTGCAGCTGAACCACCAACTCCTCCCCCTCAGCCGTCACCGCCAGTGCAGCCAGGACAGCCCGCACCACCGCCACCAGCCGCTCCGTCGCCAGTCCCGCCCCGACTGGTCGGGCCGTCACCACCACCGCTTGGCTCACCGCCCGTCGCGAGAAGCCACGAGACACCCGGCAGCCCGGCACCAACTCACGCACCACCCTCGCCAACCGCTCACCCGCACTCGAGCCCACCGCCCACGTCGCCTGACCACCGCTGGCGCGCAGCTCCAGCGCCACCCGACCAAGCGAGCTATCTGCCAGGATGCGCTCCACCAGACCAACCGCCGCGTCCTGGGCGAGCGGCAAAGCAAAGCGCAGCTGGTGCCACACCAAGGGATGAGTAGGGCGGGCCATCACGAGGTGCCTCCCGGCGCGGAGGTCGGAGCAGCGGCCTCGCGAGGTGAACGGTGAGCACTGGTATGACGACAGGACGGCAACCGCTCCGCAGCGCAGCGCCCAACCGAGGCAACACGCTCACGCCTCGCGCAGGCCCCTGCACCTGAGGACACCACCTCGTCAACCGCCGCCGACTCCACAGCCTCATCCGTCGCCATCTGCCGCGCCAAGGCCAGCACAATCCGCGCCACCGCCCGGTGATCCATGCCGCTTTGCCGCACCGGCACCAGCCGCACCCGCCGCGACGAACCAGGCCGACCACCTGCATGCGGGGCCATCATGGCTGCCTCCTTGGGGTATGAGGCCGCCGACCAGTCCGTCGCCGGCCATCGCCGGCAGGCTGAGCGCAGTGGTGGCTAGCGCTCGGCTCCCTCACCACTCCCGCCGGCTCTGCCACCAGCGCGCTGCCAGCCAGGCGGCGGCGCTCACGGCGAGCAGCCCGACGAGCCAGGGCCAGCTGCTTTGCACGATGACGACGATCCACCTCAGCCCCATCGCGATCAGGAGCAGACCGACGCCGCATCGCAGCAGGCTGCCGGGCAAAGAACGCCTCGAATCGCTCATCATCACCATCTCCTCGAAGACTGCAAATTGGGTACTTGTCTCGCCACGGCCGACTCATCGCAGGACCTCCTCACCGTTACCGCCAGCGCTGTCATCTCTGTCGTCACCACGGGATGCACCAGCCACCGCCGTCTGCATCGGCTCCGTTCGCTCCGCTGTCTTGGTCGGTGTCTCAGCCTCTGCCTCCTGCGCCCGCTCGCTGTACCGCGGCACAGCAAAGCCGGGGATACGGATGTCGGAGTCCACTTGGTCTCCCCACACCGCCCAGGGCTGGTTCGACTCTGGCCGCCTGCGGGCAAACAGCTCCAGGTACGGCCCAGGGCTGACCCGCTCGATAATGGCGAACTGCTCAGCTGGCTTGCGCGAGTGCTCTTGTACCGGCGCGTTGAACCAGGTCGGCTGAGAGCGCGACCCGAGTGGGGCTCTCCCTCGGGTGCAGAACAGCAGCTGCTCAGTGGCGTTGCGCAGCTGGTAACGACCACCCAGACCCAGGCGGAACTTCACCCAGGTCAGCGGGCTGCGCACCGTAAAGCCCCAGGCCTCAGCCACCTCATACGCCCTCGGCAGCAAGGCGTTCGTCGTCCACAGCCACAGGTGAGCATCACGGGCCGCCAAAGCTCCCACCGGCAAAGCCTTGATCCGCGCCAGACTCATCGTCCGGTAGTGCTTCTCACCGCCCTGAAGTGGCCAGGGCGGATCGACCAGAATGGTGGCGAAACCACCAGGCGGCAGGCCGGGGATGGTGGGCGATGAGCCAGTGCCCCCGGTCGGCACGCCGGCTTTCCTTACGCTACCGGCGGCTTTGCCTGCACTGTCTTGGCTGAGCACCACAGCGCTGGTGGCAGCTCCAGGGCTCACCGCGGCGCTAGGTCGTGCAACGCCAGCACCTGGTCTCACTGCTGCACCTGCCTGCCTGGCCGCCGCACCGTGCCGAGAGGCCGCTCCCCCAGCGCACGCTCGTCTTGTCTGTTTCGTCTGCTGCATGATGTCCCTCCTTTTGTTCATACGTGCTATTTGCTCCGGGCTATCCCACTGCTAGCTATTTCGCGCATCGGCAGCAAGTTGCCCTTATCCCATACATTCCACGAACACTCGCGTGTTGCAAGGCCTCTGGATTCACTATTGCCAAGCGACGCGACACGAGACGTTCTCGAGCCGTTTCTGTGGTGCCACCCCAGGAAACAAAATGGACACACCCGCCACTTAGTGGCAACGAAAGTCGGTGCTGTAGTTTTTGCAACAAGCGAGCGAAAATAACGCAGCATGTGGGTGAGGAATGGGGCCGATTGCTCACGGCAGCCGCACGTTCCTGACCCCGCCAGCGCGACCAGCCAGCCAAGGCGACCTGTGGACGTCTTGTCTTGCCGCGCACTCAGTCCGACGGGTGGGTAGTGCAGGCCGCCAGAGCCCGCTCAAT
>NZ_JH470350.1:339688-433200 GCF_000239715.1 Actinomyces sp. oral taxon 849 str. F0330
GGGAGGAGCCGTTTCAGCCGCCGGCTCACCACCGTTGCCGTCACCATTCGCGCTCGCCCGGCTCTGCTCCAGAAGACGTGCCATCACGGTCATCACCGCCGTCGGTGCCGCAAGTTCTGCCAGTGGGGGTAGAGGCCACTGCTTCCCGCACTGCCTGCTTGTTGTCCTGCAGCACCTGAGCCATGGCTGCCTGCATGGCCCGGCCGGCTTCTTAGCGCTGTTGGCTCAGCTCACTGCCCAAAGCCAGGGCGGCTGCCCAGGATGAGCTGGCCGGTGCGCCTGCTCCAGCTGCCTTGGCCGCCTGGTGTGCGGAGTGCCAGCTGGCTGCGACCTCACCGGCGATCTGGCCGGCCTGGTAGCTGCTCGGCAATGCGGCGGACAGCGAGAGCGGCGGCTCGCCCACGGGCACCGGCTGGCTCGTTCCGCCAGGCGGCGCCTCCCGCCACTGGGCCAGGCCGTCGCGCATCCCGTGGGCAAACGCCCAGCCGACTGCGCCTACCACCGCCAGACCGATAAGGGCCAGAATCCCGATTATTACCGTCATGATGAAACCTCCGAAGATGAGAAGAGATGAGAGAAAGGAGAGAAAGAACGTGAGGAGAAGGAACGAAGGCGCGAGGCAGAGTGCTCACCATCGGGCCGACAAAGCCGCAGGACAGGTCTCACAGAGTCCCCGCTGAGCCGCAGTAGCTACTGCTTGCGCCACTCCGTCTGGCAGCCTTGGCACTGCCTGCCATGCAGGCTCAGGACAGC
Organism: Actinomyces sp. oral taxon 849 str. F0330; assembly: GCF_000239715.1. Taxonomy (NCBI): domain Bacteria; kingdom Bacillati; phylum Actinomycetota; class Actinomycetes; order Actinomycetales; family Actinomycetaceae; genus Actinomyces; species Actinomyces sp. oral taxon 849. The sequence continues at coordinate 340,442 of NZ_JH470350.1, forward strand.
AGCCCTACAGCTGCCCGATCCGCTGCCCGGCACCCAGCGCGTATCCCGTGATGATCGCTTCGTAGAACTGAGCACCGCCGGGGGCGATGCGGGTCTGAGCCTCGGCCTGGGTGACCAGGGTGGCGATGTTGGTCAGTACCTGGGAGGTCAGGAAGGCCCGGGCCTGCTCGGCCTGGGCCGCTACTTCTGCTTGGGCGGCGACCTGCTCGATCTCCCGCCTGGTCACCCGGGCCTGACCATTGCCCAGCACCACCCCCATCCGGGTGCGCTGAGGCGAGAAGAGACTGAGATTGGTAGAAGCCATGAGAGGTCCTTTCGAGAAGAGAGGAAGAAGAGAGAAAGACGACCAGCCGGGCTGGTCATCTCGCGTTGACGGCCCGTGCTGCCACCCTGGGGAGAGCGGGCCGTACCACCTGCCACGAGCCGCGCCAGGCCGGCGTTTTCTGCCGGTCTGGCCCTGGGCTCGTGGCGTTGGCTAGAACGGTAGGCAGGCAGCGCCGCAGTGCCGTCAAAGTTGGAAGAAAGTTGGAAAAGAGGGCTCGCTCAGGCGTCCACCACTGGCACACACCAGCAGCACTGCCCATCCCCCACTGCAGTCGGCAGCACAACCACGGCTGCAAGGAGCCAGTTGGCCAAGCCAGGTACAGACGGCTCGTCTCTGGTCTTCGGCTCCTCCGCTCTATCTCCTGGTTTGTTCTGACCGCTCGGTCTAGGCTGGCTTGCGGCCCGTCCCCTCCGCCGACGCCCGAGTCGCCACGCACGGCTGGCCCGTCACTGGAGGCACCTCACCAGTACCGGCACTGCCGCCTCGGTCGCCTCGTCGCTGCCCCGCCCCAACGACGTCATCTCCGCTCATCCCGCTCCTGACTCACGCCCTGCCCCTACTCCCCCAGGAGGCTTGCTCATGTCCCGCGCTCATCTCGATGCCGATGATGCGGCGTCCTTGCTGCGTGAGCTGGCGTGGCTGCGCAAGCGCGGTGGCTTTACGGCTTCTCGGCTGGTGCAGGCCCCGATCGTCGATGAGGTGCTCCGGGGCAGCTTGGAGGACTCCTTTGAGCGGCTACGCCATCGCTTTGTCTCAGCTATCCATAGCCTGAGTGAGCAGGACGAGCCGCTTGTGGGTGTGCTGCTGGCGGCCTTTACCCTCAGCCCTGAGACAGCCGGGAGTGGCAGCCTGCTGGAGCGGCGGCGGGCGATGGCGAGCCGCTTGGGGTGCAGCATGGAGACGATTGCTTCGCGGGAGGAGGCCGGATTGCGTCTGCTGCACAGCCGCCTGGTGGCCGGGCGCTACGCCCAGGCACCGCTGGTGCTGGATGTGCCGGAGATGCACGGTGGGATTGTCTATGAGGAGACCACCACGCTCATCGTGGTGGAGCACCGTCAGTGGCGCGGCACGGTGGAGCACTACCGGCTGGCCAACATGGCTGGCGAGCTGGACTTCGTCACCATCTCCCGCTCCTACCCCGCCCATGTCACGGCGCAGCCGGGTGGGGAGTTCAGCGTCAACAGCCGTCCCGTCGAAGGGGCTGGCTGGAATGACCACTTCTGGCACATCGACCCGGCCAGCGGCAGGCGCACGCCGATGCACGACGCCACGCGCTACGACCTCGCCTTCCGGGCCGAGCCCCTGCCGGGCGAGGAGCCGACCACGCCGATCTCCTTGGCCAGCCGGGCCTTCCACGCCCGCTCCCTGCTGGCCACCATCCAGGTGCGCTTCATTGGGGAGGTGCCGTCCAGCATCTGGCAGTTCACTGGGGCTAGCCCCTTCGCCCGCCCCCAAGCCGCCAACCAGTACAACCGCACCAGCCTGGACGCCCAGCAACGCGCCACCCTCACCCAGCGCGACGTGCATGGTGGGCTGTTTGGTGGGTTTGGGTGGGAGTGGTGAGGGGTGATGTGCCCAAAAGGGGGCCTCGCCGTTGGAGGGTTGTGCTAACTGCCGATTGGTCAACTCTGGTAATCGTCAATGGTGATGCGCGCTACCAGGTTGCTAGCGTCAACACCGCCTGATCCACGCTCCTTTCCCCGACGGTTCGTGAGGACGCAGAGATGACACAACCACCTGCCAACGGTGGCGGCTCGGTTGCCGGAGTCGCCCCGCATCATCCCATTTCCATCGCCCAGCAGACACCCGCCTGCGAGGTGCCACGGGTCGGCACCGTTGCCCTGATCGACGATCACGATGTCATCGCCCTGGGTGTGACAACCATGCTGGCGATGACCGCCAGCCTTCACTTTCGGGGCGGGTATCCCAGTGTTGCGCAGCTGCTGGAGGAGACAGCCGCGACGAAGGATCGCTTGCCCGATGTGGTACTGCTCGACCTGCGCCTACCGGACAACTCCGACCCCTCACACAACGCCCGCACCCTGCGCACGCGAGGCGCAGCGGTGATCGCTTACACCAGCGGCGATGACCCCTACCTGATCCGACGTGCCTGTGAGGGCGGTGTTCTGGGTGTCGTCCGCAAGTCCGAGACACCGGATGTCCTGATCAGCACAATTTGGGCGGCGCTGCGTGGTGAGCTAACGCCATCACTGGACTGGGCAAGTGCTCTGGATGCAGACAGCGCATTCGTCACTTCTGCGCTCACGCCCAGCGAGCAGGAGGTGCTCTCGCTCTACGCCACCGGTGCGGAGGCGAGCTTCGTCGCCCGTCAGCTCAGCCTGTCGATCCACACCGTCAACACCTACGTCTCGCGCATCCGCCGCAAGTTCATGGACGCTGGCGTCCCCGCTGGTAGCCGCGTCGATTTGCTGGTACGGGCCCAAGCCGAGGGGCTCGTGCCCACGCTGGATCTCCAGCACGCGTTCTGAGCACTATGGGCCTCTCAACGAGCCTCAGCCCTGTGCAGACCAACTCGGTCGTCACCGCATCGAAGCAGAAGTGCACCGGCCTGGTCAGCCGGATCCTGCTCGATGGCACCAACCAAGACGCTTACCAGATCATTCTGATCGTGGGTGCCAGCCTATTCGGAATGCTCTTCGAGCTCATTCATCAAAAGCCATCACTCTTTCAGCAAGTTGTCGAAGCACCGGCCTGGTACCGCTGGGGAGTTGGCTTTCCTTTCTTGTGCGCACCACTTATCCCGCTCGCGCTGTGCCCAGTATACTTATTCGCATTTCCGCAGCGTTTTCCATCACGGAGTGCTGCAGCCGCATCAGGCGCCCGCTTAGGCGCCAGAATCTACTTATTGATTCATGTGTGGACATGGTTCACTACCATCATCTTGCACTGTATTGACCCATCACAGCCGTATCTCGCGTCCGGCATACACGCCCTCCCTGCATTCGCACTTGTCATACCAGCAGCATTTCTGTCGGCTGTGTCTAACTGGACGACAGCCACATCGGGGCTAGGTCTACTATTCGTTCTCGAACTGTCCGTGCGGACCACCATAGGGAATGAAAGCACGCTAGCAGTAACGACAAGGTCAATATATAGCGCCGTATTTGCTGGCGCTTACAGTTTGCCCATCAGTTGGCTCATCGAGTGCGCACGCCAACTTGATGCCGAAGAACGACGAAACCGCCAGGATGAGTACCACATAACTCGCCTCGGAGCCCAGCTGACAGGGACTCGTCGCGCGCGCAACCTTGTGCACGACCACGTCCTGGCCGCACTAGTGTCATCCTTTCCCGAAAGAGGCACGCCCGCGAAGCGACTCCGATCGACCGCCACGGAGGCGCTAAACCTTTTGTCGCGACCGGATTCAGACAGCCGTATCCATGATGCCACCGAACTTGCCGACCATCTACGCTCATGGTGCCAACAACAGCCACACCATCACATAAAATACACTGTTCAGTTACATACACCCACCGCTGAGGCCAGCGATAACAGCGATTTCACTCTATCCGAGTATGAATACAGCGAAATCCTTGCCGCCGCGCTTGAAGCGCTGCGAAACGTCGCCAACCACGCCGCTAGTCCCGACCTACGTAGACATGCTCAATGCCTGATATCTATCAGCCAAACCACCGACACATTCTCAGTTTCCATCACTGACAACGGCGTAGGGTTCGACATACAACAGATCAACCCACTTCGTCTTGGCCTGCAAGGTTCTATCTCCGCGCGCATGCAAAGCCTTTTAGGAGGGCAGGCAAATATATCATCGACGGTAGGTGTCGGCACTTCCGTCACACTCAAATTAAAGCGAACGATTCCCGACACTCACATACACCACCCACTCCCCCTCACAGGCGAAGGCCTATCCGCCACCGTCCACAGTCCCTGGGGGCGCGTTGGAATCGCAATTATTACACTGTCGTGCTGGATGCATGTCGCCTGGGCTGCCGACTCTCCGGCCCACCTATACTCATCTATACTATGCGCGACTGCCATCACCATTGCATTCGCGTCACTGGCGTGGCCTCCAACAGGCCGCATGCGCACATTTCAACAGCATGCCGCATTACTATGTACAGCTCTTGGCATTATCCCTTACTTCGTGTGGCACTCATTCACCCCATCTCTCGAATTATCTTCTTGGCCTCAGGGCTATTTCGGTATCTTGACAGTCTTCTTCCTGCATCAACGCCGACTGAAACTAGCGCTAACCAGCTACGTCATAGTCGACATAACTCACATCATCCCAATTCTAGTCCTCGATATCCCCATCGCACCTTTCGTGCGTTCCATAGCATTTCAAAGCATCAACGTCCTAACCGCAGCGACCGTAATCGCTCTGGTGCGCTCAATCGAGCCACGCATCACCGCGATGCAGCGCCAAGCCCACCAGGCACAGGTGCTCCGCACCGCCCGGCAAGCCCGCCTCGAGGCCGAAACCACCCTACTGACCGACGTCAGCCGACGTTCGCGCCCAGTGCTTGAGCAACTGCGTTCACTCACCGATACCCCAAGCGACACCTTGGTGCAAATGGCCCGGCGGGTCGAAGCCGAGCTGCGCGATCTCATCCGCGTGCCGCGCCTGGCGAGCCAGCCTGCTCTCGTCGCCGCCGTTCGGCAGGCGCGCGATCGAGGCGTCGACGTCGTCCAGCTCGACGACTCGCAGCAGGACACAGACCTCACCATCACACCACCACCGCTCCCCACCACTCTGGTCGACACCGCCACCCGCATGCTGCACCGTGCGAAGAACGGCGAGTCAGTCGTCCTTCGCCTCTGCCCTCAGCACTCGCCGTACGCCGCCACCATCCAGCGACGCGGCGCGGCGGGGGCGATCGCGCTAGAGCGGATTCGGCGCGCGAGTTGACGTTGGCATCAGCGATTGACACACCCAGACAGTCCTCAAGCCCCAGCAGAGGCGTTTAGCACCATTCAGCCACGACTCAGACGCTGTAGGCGTTCTCGAGCTCTCAGCAGCCAGCAAACACGCACGTAGCGCCCGCATACATGCATGACTCGCGCCGTTGCGAGCAGATCGATAAAGACTACGAATCAAAATTACGAGACCGCACTGCACCAGACCTTCCCACCATTTGTCTAACAACTTGCAGTTGGCAGGACACCCAGCCTGGGACTTCCACACAGGACGCACCAGCTCACGTTCATGTATCCCACAAACCGCGTTAATCCCGCGCCGCAAACCACTGTCTCAGTACTCAGACTGGTCGATTACGCCACGGTGTCACTAATCTCGGTTTCGCCAAGCGAATGCGAGCCAGGACAGCGCCGGTGCCTGTGCGCGACGATGCGTCTACCACTCGCCTTGCTTTCCTCTCCGAATCCCGAATCGTTGAGTTAGGAACTCCTGAGATGGCATATGAGCAGACTGTCGCCGTGGTCGATTACTACCAGGAACTGAACCTGGACAAGGACGACGCCACCCCTGATATTCAGGTGCAGTTGAATAAAATCCGCATGCAGTGGCGGCAACGCGCGTCGCTGAACGGCAGCCGTGGCGAAGAGGCAAGGGCAAAGCTCAAGATGATTGAGAACGCCTCGAACGTGTTCTCAAACGAAGACTCGCGTGATGCATACGACCGCTCTCTGCGCGCACTCCCCGAAGTGGCTGAGCAGGATATCGACTGGATTGGCCGCGCTTGGACGTACTACTTCGCTGACGACCCAGGGGCAGCCAGTGTTGCCGCACGCAAGGCACGGAGCGATCATGGCGATGACCCAAACGCTTATGTAATCTCCGCCTGGATCGAGCTCGCTGAGGACAACTACAACGCAGCTAAAGACTATGCAGCCGAGGCATATGTTCTTGATGAACTGGGTGAAGACACCGTAGATGTCTACCACGTGCGTGGCGTCACATTCTACTTTACAAATAAGTACGAAAAGGGAATCGAGTGCTACCAACGCGCGCTGGCCAAGGCGCCACGAGAAATGGTTCCCGACATTGCATTCCGCATGGCTGCCTGCTACATCAAGATGGAGCAATACACGCGAGCTATAGACATCTGCATTGAAGGTCTCAAAGCGGACGCAGAGATGAGCCCTGACACATGTGATGCCATCAATCACTATTGCTGCGTCGCCCTTGAGGAACACTGCTTCGACGCGGATGAGCTCGAGAAGTCGAAGAACTGGTTCCGCAACATGCGAGACAAGTTCACTAATCTTGACGTACCAAACCACCTCACGAAACGCATCATCAGGTTCATCGATCTCTACATCACGCGCATTGAGCTACTGCAGGTTCCACCCGCCGACCCGAACCGGGTCCCTGATTTTCCGTTCATAGCAATCGGGATTGCAGTTGTCGGCTTGATCGCATTTTTCTCATACCCTCATGTTATAACTCTGCTTTTATTCGCAGTGCCGAGCACCTGGGTCGGATTCTTTTTTGTCCGCTATGCCGAGTTCAAGCGCATGGATGAGGCGTACGATCGCTCGGTCGTTGAGCACAAGAAAGTGAAGGCTGAGCTACGAGCCATCCTGGAGAAGTGATTCCAGGACCATAGCCTCCTAACCGCGATTGGATCGACAATGCAAAGTCAGGTAGCCGACACGATTTCTCTCGGCAATGACATCCTGGGCTTCATCGGGCGGAGCAGCATATGGGTCGAGGATTCCTTGGTGAATCGTGACTCGGTGCGGTTTACCCAGTTCCTGATGGCCAAAGCGCTGGAGGAGACAGCACCAGGGCAGCTGGAGGTGCTGGTCTTCGATGATGCACTCAAGGGTATGGCGGCGCCGTTCCAGGAGGTCAACAGCGGTGGGGAGAAGATCCTGCGCCACATCAACGACACGCAGGAGCTCACCGAGACCATCCACCACCTGCACGAGCACATCCAAGCCGTCCTCAACGTCATCCAGGGCCGCACGGAGAGCCTGCTGGACTTCCGTCAGCAGCTCTCACCCAAGGTGGAGGGCTTCAAGCTGGTCATCCTGTCCACCGACTATGAGCTGCTCAGTGATGAGATCAAGGACAAGCTGACCGTCTTGTTCAAGGCCGGCCCCGCCGCTGGCGTCACCTTCCTCATCCACTCCATGACGTTGGGGGTCAACGACCTTGTTCTTGGCCTGAGCCAGCAGTGCCAGATCGACGGAAGCACGGTTCTAGACGAACGCAGTGGCGTACGGGGCCGCTTCGACCCGCTGAGCGCTGACGAGCTGATTGCGGTCAGTCGCCGGGTGGCGTCCGCTGTCGCGTCGGCGCAGGTGGAGCCAGTGGCCTTCAGCGAGGTGCAGCCGCTCGATGCCCCGTGGTCGCAGTCCAGTCGGGACGGCATCAGCTTCGCAGTGGGCACCTATGGGATGTCCACTATCGAGGTCACCCTCGGCGACGAGCTCAACCAGCGCCACAACGCCCTGATCACCGGAGCGGTCGGGCAGGGCAAGTCCAACCTCATCTCGGTGGTGGTGCACTCCCTGTGCCAGCGCTACTCCCCCAGCGAGGTCGAGTTCTACATGCTCGACTTCAAGGAGGGCGTCACTCTCCAGGCCTTTGCCCCAGACCCGAGCACTGGCTCATTCCTGCCGCACGCCCGCGTGCTGGGGCTGGACGCCGATCGGGAGTACGGCGTCAACGTTCTTCGGCATCTCTTCGCCATCTACCGCCAGCGCATGGCCACCTTTAAAGCCGCCGGGGTGCAGAACATCCGTCAGTACCGCCTGGCTGATTCTGAGGCCGTCATGCCCCGCATTGTGGTGGTCATCGACGAGTTCCAGATGCTCTTCGGCGAGGACGACGACACCGCCGAGAGCGCGGTCGACTTGCTGGTTAAGGGTGCCCGGTTGTTCCGTGCCTGCGGTATCCACTTCATCCTGGCCTCCCAGACGATCAGCAGCGGCTACCTCTTGGGTGGCACCGCAGGCGAAGGGCTCTTCGGCCAGGTGCCGGTGCGCATCGCTCTGAAGAACTCCTTGGCGGAATCCCACGCCACGCTGGGGTTCAAGAATGATGCTGCCAGCCACCTGCGCTCCAGAGAGGCCATCGTCAACCTCGACTACGGCGAGCTGTCCTCCAACCGCAAGACCACCATCGCCTACGCCGACGACACCATCCTGGCCGAGCTGCGCACCGCCTGGTGGCAGCAGGCCCGAGACACCGTTGCCCCACCAGAGGTCTTCGAGGGTGAACGCCGCCTCAGCCTGCACGACGACGCACGCATCTTGCCATCACTCCACGCCGGCCAGGCGATGCTCGGCAGACGCATCAGCGTCGGCACTGCCCCGCTCACGGTCGACTTCACGACCGACGTCGGCCGCAACCTTGCCCTGCTCGGCACCGGCCCGGGCCACGCCGTCCTGCTCAACGTCGCACTGTCTCTGCTGCACAGTACGCCCGCTGCCGAGCTCATCATCCTTGACCTTATCGGCGACTGGCACTCGCCAGCTCGCGACGCTGTGCGCGCCGCCTTCGAGCAGCAGCTCACCAAGATCGGCGGCGCTCACCGCGTTGTCGACAAGCACCAGGCCGACGCCCTCATCGACGAGCTAGCCGAGCAGGTCGCTGACCGCGCTGACGACGCCAGTGCCCCACCGATCTACGTCATCGGGTTTGGCCTGGAGCGCTGGCGTGCCAGCTCCGATGAACGAGAGGAAGCCGTCCAGGAGCTGTTTAAGGCCGCGCCCGTCAGCCATATCCACTTCCTGCTCTGGTGGAAGAAGCAGACATCGTTCGAGAACTGCGTTGGCTACAACGGCAGCACCTACTTCGATATCAAAGCGGCCATGCAGCTCGATGCCTCGTCGGCCGTGGACTTCTTCGACGACGCCCTGCTGCGCTGGCGCGGTGCCGACAATCGCATGCTCGTCTGGGACGCAGCCGAGATGAGCAGGCCGCAGCTCGTCATCCCCTACGCCCAGCTCCCACACCCATCACTCCAGAACGAAGGTGCACCGTGACCTCACTTGCCCAAGTCAAAGCCGCCATCAACGCCGTCATCAGCCAGATCAACGAGCAGAACGGTCTCATCAACGACTTCAAATCCACCAACAGCGACAACATGACCCTCGTCACCAGCACCCTCGAAGGTGGCCAAGCCGGCCATGAGCAGACCATGCTCGCCGCCCTTCGCCGCGCCGACGACAGCCTCAGCAAAGCCCAGCAGGCTCTGCGCCAGGCCGAGCAGTCCGCCAAGAAAGTCACCAACATCTAGCGACCCCGCGCACCACAGGAATTTAAACCACCCAACTTCCACGAAAGAACAGGCCCATGGCACCAGACAACGCCGGCGACGACCTCAACGCTGTCATCACCGCCGCCCGCCAGATCGGCTCCAGCGCCGCACAGCTCAGCCAACGCACCAGTGCCGCCTCCACCGCCCTCGGCAAGAAAGGTCAGAAACTCGCCGCCGTCTCCCACCCATCCAAGAGCGGTGCCGCAGCCGCCAGATCCGTCGCCACCGCCCAACGCAGCCTCCAAGACAGCAGCGCCGCACTTGCAGAGCTCGGCAGAGCTGTTGAAGAGTTTATACAGGCAGCACGACAGTAAACGGGTACACGAAATGGCGACATACAAGCCGATTACCGACGAAATAGTAGTACTCATAATTAGCAAGCTCAGCCACACAATAGAACTACTAGGTAATGTAACCAAAAAATGCGAAAAAATAGTTTCCGAAACCGACACCATATTCACCGCTTCGGACTCCAAACACGGAAGTCAACTAAAAAGTGAAGCACATCGCATGGTCAGCGCATTGAACGACTGTCGAACTAAAATAGATTCCGCCTCAGAGGCAGCAAGAGAACTCGCCCCCAATTCACACCTATAGCAACCATGGCCGACAACTTAAACGACATCCTAAGAAAACTGAAGGATCAAGCGTCGAACCTAAAGAAATATAAAGAGAAATCAGGTGGCATGAAGGGAGTAATCGGCGCGATAGAGAAAGCTCAACGCCGCTTATATGAATATCAGACTCCCGAGACATGTGATGTGGTTAGTCAATTGGATGCGGCGAAAAAGGATGTGAATAACGCCATCGACGCCGCCGGCAACTACATTGACATAGTGGCCGAAATCCTGGGAGAGAACACCATCTCCGAGGAAGTTCTCGCATTTCTCCGCGTCGAAAATCGACTAACCGACTTAAACATGGCAGAGGTCTCACTCTTTGAGGTTGGCGAATATAGTGCACTTAAGAGCCGCCCGGGACGTGACGGCATGGAAATGGATCACATTCCGTCGAAAGCGGCACTGTGTGAAGCAATATATCGTTATATAGAAGAAAGCATCAAACGAGAACTCAACAAAAAGGAGAAGGAAGCGGTACTTCAAGTTGTCGGGAAACTGGGAGGAGCGATAGCAGTCCCAAAGGAAATGCACGACAAGCTAAGTCGCACAATAGGCGGCCGCAATACCAAGACTCGTATACATCGAGATAGTCTCGACATCATTCGTGCGATCAAAGCTGATGTAGACGCATATACCCCTGAACTTCGAAGAAGAGGCTATAGTGACAATGACATAGAAATGAGATATAATGACCTAGTCAAGCGATATAAGTATGTTATGGAGCAAATATGTCGACAGAAGTAGCAGGTAAAATTAATCAGTATATCGAACTAGTTGGACGAAACGACAAAATCGTCGAGAGGGACGTTCAACATATCATTAATATCTCAGGTGACACCCCTGTCATTGATGAAATCGATAAAGATTTTATTGGCTTTGACTCTGCAGAATCCTACTGGTCATTGTATGACTCTGGAACAGAGTTTCACTGGAAAGATGGAGTACTTAAAGCAGTCACCTTATACACTCAACAAGATTCAGAATACAAACCGTATGCCACTCCACTGTTTGCGGACTTTTCCAACACTGCAACGCGAGAAGAAATTGTTCGCTATCTTGGAACTCCTAACAATGAAGCAAAGCAGAACTCCACATGGGTGCGCTCAGCTTGGATCCAATATGACGAAAAAGGTGGTAATTGGGTGCACTTCGAATTTGATGGTGATATGCATTTGAAGATGGTGACAATCTGTGTGCCTGTAGGCTAGTCGACTCAACGGTGTTTTCCACCAAAATAATCACATAGACGCTCAAAACGCTCGTTAGCAACTCCGACAGTGGTATCGTTCACTCATGACATACACAGCCACCGTCGTTCAAGTGCTCCTCTCCAGCCCGAGCGACCTCCCGCCAACGCACAGGGATCTGATTCATAGCACGATACGCTCGTGGAACACAAACTATAGCCGACGCTTCGGCGTGCTATTTTCACCGACCGATTGGCAAGAAGGAGTTAGCCCGAGTTACGGGCAAGAACCACAGGCCTTTATTAACGAGCAATTGGTTGCTTCGTCCGACATGGGCTTGGTAGTGTTCACTAGTCGGCTCGGCACGCCGACGAAAACTCATCAGTCTGGGACAGTTGAAGAAATCGATCTACTGCACAGCCAGGGCAAGCGAGTCGCAATCTTAAGAAATACGACACCAAGCGCTCCACCCACAACAACGGACGCGATCCAGCAGCTGGCTGCATTAGATAAGTATCTCAATTCAATCCAAGATAAGGCACTCTACAGTATCTACTCATCGAATGATCAGTTAATGCGGATTATCAACAACACGTTGAACAACGTTGCACGTGATTATGACCCGCCCAGTGAGCTAGTCGCCTCTCCCGCACATAATTCTAAGACTGATCCATCATTCGGCGTTTGGCCTTCAGTTGAGATCGAACGCTACACCGAAACTGATAGTAAGGGACGACTTAAGAACAAACGGCGACTGTATCTAACCCTCACAAACCAAACCGGGCAGCCAGTGACCAATGTGTCTTATCGATACGAAGACGGCGACGATGAGTCGGGCAGGCCGTTCGATCTTAGATTTGATGCCAACAATGTCATCAGCACGATGGCACCAGATGCTGTCCAACGGTACCCCATTTTGCAAGTCCACGGATCGACAAACAAGGCAAATTGTATAGTAGCCTGGACTGACGTGGATGGAACTAGGCATGAAACGAAGGCCAGCGTGAGGATTAATTGACGGTCAGGAAGATCATCAAATATTCAGAGGTCTAGTTGCAGTCTAACAGCGGCGTGGACACAAGGAAACGTTCAGCATTATAGTGTCGGCTATTTTACATCCTCCCACCCGTTATGTTATCCTCAGAACATAAAGCATTTAACGGGTAAAGGAGGTGCTCACCATGCCGTCTGCCTATTCTCAAGCTGAATACCTTGCGTCTCTTCCGCGGCAGGTTGAGATTCCTCCAACCACTCCAGAGCACTACATCACTGGCCTCTATGCCTTGAACCTGGCTGCACCAGAAGGTACTAGTGGAGACTGGCACGACGTCTTCCACTGGCAGGACGGTACTGAGCAGCCACGCCAGGTCACCCTGGCCGGCATGGGAGACATCGAGACTACATCGATCTATGGTGGTCTTGGCATCTACGAGGGCAGAGACCGCTTAGTAGCCCAAGGCCTGGACATCCCTGCCAGTATGCAGCGGGTCTACATCGCCAACCACTCACGCGCCATCTTGGACTTGCTCTACCGCTCCCTCCATCGTTGGGGACGCGTCCTCAACCTAACCGGTGCCACCACCGACTGGCTCGACACCAAAGAGCAAGGCGAGCAGCTCCTCAAGCAGGCCACCATGCTTGAGGCCTCCTTCCATCCAGCCGCCCAGGACGAGCTACGCCGCTGGATCGCTGATGAAGCACGCACGCTGAGGGCGGTGTATGGGTGATGAACCACCAATACCACCACGCCAGCACACGCCAGAAGCCCACCCACCAGGGCGTTCGAGCACCATCCATTCACGCCAGAGCAGGCACGCCACGTCGCCCTGATGCGAGCCATCGCCCAGGAGCTGACCAGCCGCACCGGTGACGCCTTCGTCCTCAAGGGCGGCACCGCCTTGCTCTTGGCCTATGACCTACCACGCTTCTCCATCGACCTGAACTTCGATGGTCGTAGTCCCTCCATCGACCTGACTGATTCCATCCAAGCCGGTGCCGCGGCCGCCCAACTGCCCGTCCACAGCCTGCGCGACGCCAAGCACACGCCCACCGTGCACCGTCACATGCTGCACCACCGCGACGACGTTATGCGCTCGCTCAAGATAGAGGTCTCCTACCGCCAGGCCCAGCAGATCGACGAAGACGACGTCACTACCATCAACGGCATCCGCACCTACCGCCTGGAGAAGTTGGCCTCACTCAAGATCGACGCCCTGGTCAACCGCACCAAGGCCCACGACATCTTCGACACCAGCTTCCTACTCCACCGCTACCCCGAGGCCATCAGCGACGACGACCTGACCCGCATCGACCAACTCATCGACCTCATCGGCCTCAACGACCTGGAAGCCATCATGCAGGACGACGACATCCTCAACCGCTTCGACCTCACCCACATCGCCGTCAACCTCGTCGAGAACGTGCTGAGGATGAGACGGGAGCAAGGAGGGGGATAGGGCAACTAAGGTGTCATGGCTCAGAACATACCAACCGAAAAATTATCCATGGCTGATGAACTGACTTTCTTGGCCACAAATTCGCACCGCCCGACCATTTGTTAGCTTACATTTTGCGAAGATCCTGTTGTAACTAACCAGTCACGCAACGGACGAGTAGCGTCGATCGCTATCCAGCTAAGGAGTAGAGTGGCACCATGGCACGGCAAGCTGGGTACTACGAGTGGGATGACGATCTGACCCCGGGCAAGAAAAAAGAAGGTGGGTGGCACCAGAATCTCTACGATACCGAAGGACAGCTCAAAGGCAGTGCGCGCTTTGTCCCAGTAGACGACGACCAAGAGGATCCAATCGTCGTCACCGAGACGATGTATGTCCCTGCTGATGAACGTCTTTCAAAGACGCAGGAGATGGTTACAGATATAATTGCATCCGTCATTGTCAAACTCATCGAAGACGGCGCAAAGGCAGCTACACCGCGTGTTAAACGGTGGTGGAATGAAACCGCCGTGCCGTTCGCCAAAGAGAAAACAAACGGCTGGAAACGCCACCACACCGCACGCCATTCCGAGAAGAAGCCACAAAGCGTCGAAGGCATAGTGATTGACGACGTCGCTTCCTCTACAGAAGAGTCCTCTTCTGCCACGATAATGCCGACCGATGAGCGACCGGTTATGTCGAGTGCCGAAGCACAGGCTCGTCTTCTTGCCGCAGTTGCTGCCCGCGCCTATAGCGACGAGCAACTGCGGATGGTGTCGGGGTCGCAGATTATTGATGTCGAAAATGTCACAACTGTTCAGTCTGCTCTGGCCCAAGTTCCTCGCGAACACCTTGTCGAACTCATCAAATACATGACACGTAATCCTCGCCTGTTGGAGGAATCAAGCCTCGCGAATCTAGCAAGCCTTATTGGGATAGTCGATCAGCCGGAGAATGTACCAGTTGATGGGATGACAAACACTGAATAGGTAGAGGCTTATCAGAAGAGATTAAGGCACAGGCTTCCGTCAATCTATCTTTTCGGGTCGCCACCCATCCAAATACTTCTTGATTAGTTCGAGTAGATCTGCACAATCTGATTCAGGAGTCTCGCACATCCTTTTGTAAACCCGCGCAATCGTTGACTCGTCGGAGTAAACACCAAGCAGTTCTCCCCAAGCAAGGACAGGTGTACGATGTACAGTCGCACTCCCAAAGGCTTGACGTCTATTTTCACCCACCGCTGAATTAAACACAGCATGGTGAACGGCTAGTGGAGCAGTCGCATCAATCGTCTGTGCAATATGGCTTCCCCAGTACACGGGAGCGATCAGTACTCTCAACGGTTTATCTTCATACACAAGCTGTTCGATCGGCATCGCAGCTACACCCTGCTCATACTGCTCCTGAAGCTGCTGGGCGTACGCTTCCGATACGAGTCTGCGACCTGTGTCTGGAACGTAGCCAATGAGCAGGATCAACTCAAGCCGAGCCGAAAAACTCTGTAGTTGGGGAATGATGACGTCGACTGCCGTCCTCGTAGCAGCGACCGCCCATCGGAATTGTTCCAGCATTCTTCCGACGGTGGAGATGGCGGCAAACCGAGCATCTGGCATCAGTATCGACCGATTATCGTTTTTAGGAAGGCGAGACATTGCATTGAGGACGGCCGCAATCATGTTGACAATACCCACTTCAGAGTACTCACCTGCAAACCTACTCAATTCACTAATGATGTTTTCGAGCTGTTCATCGCCCATCTCATCAAATTCTCGTTTTAAGGCTATCTCATCATCAGCAAGGTGATATATCCTCTCAGCATATGCAAATGACGTTAAACTATCTGGCATTACTTGCTCAAGATAAAGTTTCCTTATTTCAGAGTGGGCAACACGACGTTTTTTGAAAAAGTCAGCAAGAACGTCCATTTCACTGGAGAATGCACTCGAATCACAGTACGATGAGGTCGGCATAGTGATGCGCAGAAAAGCATCAATAATTGCTTCTTCTTGAAACGAGCTACTTAGTAGTTCGCCGACACTACCTGCTTGCGCCTTTATACCCCGAAGTTTGTCCATGCTGATCTTTGCGTCCCCTGTTGGAATCTGATCAACTACGATAAGCCAGAACACATCGGGCAAGAAAAGGCGCATCGCTTCAAGTGCGACAATATCCGAAATTTCGACACTATCAGTGAGTGAAATGGCCGTAGACCGCACTGCCATGGCCAATCGTCGCACATCGCGCATGTTCTTCATCGCAGGTACGACAATATCGAGGAGCACTTTGTCCCAAACCTCCGCATCTCTCCTAATGGCTTCTACTTGCTCCAGTGCAGCTTCCAGAGCCTGCGCTACTTCACGAGTAAGCACTTTCTCCGGGACGAGCGGGAGTTCGATACCGTTTTGTACGATCTTCTCAAGATAAGTGCGCCCAGGCACGCCATCTTCCGTCAGCGCGATTTCGACCCGTGCACGATCAAAGGACAGGAGGTAAATGACATTAGGAAAGCTCGCCGTCAGACGCACTAGTTTGAATATCTCGCGCACTTCAGCTCTATCAAGCCTATCGATATCATCAATAATGACGACGATAGGATGATCGAGGTTCCTGAGTGCTTTAGTGACTTGCTCTTTTTGTGTAGTGATACTAATACTACGTAGTTCTCGAAATTTTCTCACAAAAGTCGCCATCGCAAGAAGGCCAGCAGACCATGACCCGGCAATAGGAATAGCTGCAAATGGCGCCACTAGTTCACTATAACGTAGCATTTTGGTGGCGATGCTGCGGTACCGTTTGCCACGTTGTTTAAACTGTGCATTGATTTCTCCAAACAAGCCTGCAACGAGCGTTTCCGTTCCTGATAGCAGCCAGGGGTTGTAATCCACAACGATCATTTCCTTGTTTTGCAAGCTCTCTTTAACAAGGTTAAGTACCGATGTCTTACCGGAGCCCCACTGCCCCATGACTGCCAATACACATCCTTGCGACGCGTCAGTCATTTCGATCTCACGCACGATTCGTTCAACAAACTTGCTTCGTTGCAGCAGATCTTCCGAGGCGGTCGAGACGGGATTGTCCGCGAAATAGTTGATAGCATTCGGTGTATTCTTGGGGTGATCAGTCATCAGTGACCTTCTTGATAAATGGGACTGCTGACGCCGGGGAGTGTTTGGTCAGCACTATGTGGACGAATCCTACCTAGCCAGATTTACGCAGCAAGATCACGATTGCATACATATACGCAAATGTTTTTATGCTATAGTAATAAATAGATATGTCCGATAGCGCTCCCTCTCCCCACCACCGCCTCCGTCGACTCAAAGCCGCACTGCTGGCCGTCTCGCTGACGCTGGCCGGCATCCTCCTCATGATGCTCAACGCCTGGCTGACTCCGTTGCAGTTGGGAGACTGGCAGTGGCTGCATGCGCTACCGCTGGGCGAGCTGGGTGGGACGCTGTTTGGTGCGGGGCTGCTGTCGACATTCTTTGAGTACACCTTCCGGAGAGACCAGGAGACGCACACGCTTGCCCGCTTCCGCCAGATCATCCGTGAGGAGGCTCCGGCGATGCGTGATGCGGTGGTGGAGGGCTTTGCCATCCACCCAGAGGACTTGAAGCGTGTGGCCACGCCGGAGCTGCTGGACGACATCGCGGCTAACGTGATGGCGCTGCGCCTGGGCGATGAGCAGTTCGCCCGCGAGATCTACCGCGATATCCGTGACCAAGCCATCCGCGCCGCTGAGCGGTGGTACGACGTGGCGGTGCGCGTTCGGCTCTCTACTGCAGTAGAGAGGAGTACCGCAGGTACTCCTCTGCTGGACGTCACCGTGGAGTGGGAATACACCACCATCCCCAGCAGTGCCGCCCGGCGCTTCGCTTGTGTGTCTGACCAGGATGAATACAACGAGCTACTCGCCGATACGCCAGCTACAGCAGCATGGCTTCTCCAGAACCGGCCAGGCGTTGACGCAGCCAGCCGATCCTCCTACGAGCTCCTCGAGCTGACGGTAGACGGACGCTCACAGACGATTCGTCGCAGCACCCGCAAGACAGGCCAGACGTACAGCGTCAGCCTGGATGAGGACGCCGTACAGGGGCAGCCAATCCGTATCCGCCAGGTGATCCGCACAGTGGTGCCGCGATGGGGCCACCGTCTCTTCTTCGAGGTCGCTCAACCCACCCGAGACCTGTCGGTACATCTGGACTACAGCGATACCACCATCGCCGACCTGCGCGTCAGCGACACCGTGGCCACCGCTCAATCGGCTCGCGTCACCCGTATGCCAGACGCTGTGCCAGGCAAGGCCGTCACTGTCGAGGCATGCGGATGGCTCATGCCCCACTCCGGCTTCGCCTTCACTTGGGCACTGCAAGACGAGCTGCCCCAGACCACTCAGTCTGAGGCAGCAACCGCTCGACGAGCGGGCTAGTTCTGGTCACTCGCCGCCACCCATGATGACCACCTCCTCACCTGCTCGACCGCTACGGACAGCCACAGGATACATCGTCATGAGATACATAGTCTCTGGATTGGGAGTCTTCGGCCGGTTGAGATGGAGCCGTGCCCACCGACCGCAAGCCGCCGCTCTCACCAGCCACTGGTGAGTTTGGCCGGCGTGTGCGCGCCCGCCGCGAGCAGCTGGGCCTGTCCCAAGAGAAGCTGGCCGAGCGCACCACCCTGCACTGGTCCTACATCGGCCAGGTCGAACGCGGCCAACGCAACCTCAGCCTCCACAACATCCTCCGCATCGCCCACGCCCTCGACACCGACGCCGGTGGGCTGGTGAGTGGGTTGGAGGTGTAGAAGAAGAGCTCGATCCCTTCGAGGGTTTGCCAGCGATGGCAGGGATACGCAACCCCGTTACCAGACTGCGATCTGCGAGTACAGCAAAGGCGCAGGGTAGAGGCAAGCCTGATGGTGTTCTAACAAAAAAGATGAACGGAAAGACCTTTGTAACCGAGATATATTTTGATAAAAAGAGCAAAGATACCTTTCAAGATAAGCTGTTAAAGATAGTGCAAGCCCAGCGGAAAGAATAAAGAAAACAGACGCTCTGAAAATGGTATAATATCCTAAAATATTTAGAGAGAAAAATTAGAAGTTGAGGTTAAGATATGAGAAAAGTAAAACTGTTTATAGCTATGAGTGTAGATGGCTATATTGCTGATAAAAATGGGGGTGTCGCTTTTCTGCAAGGTCATGAAGATTGTTTAGAAAACGAAAGTACCTATTCTGAGTTTATAAAAAATATAGACACAGTTCTGATGGGTTGGAATACTTACAATCAGATAATAACTGAGTTATCCCCTGATAATTGGGTTTATGACAATTTATTGACTTATGTTTTCACTCACCGAGAACAACAAGATTCCGATAAGATCATTTTTACAAGTGATAATTTGGAGGAATTGATCAAGAAATTAAAAGGGGTTGAAGGAAAAGATATTTGGATATGTGGAGGAGCAGACTTAGTTCAACAAGCCATTTCTTCAGATGTGATTGATGAGTATCTTATATCCATTATTCCGACAATTTTAGGGAATGGTATAAAATTATTTAGCCAAAATGATGCGGAACATAAATTGAAATTAATCAACACGATAACAAATAATGGAATTGTCGAGTTGAATTATATTCGTAGATAAAAATTAAATTGTAGATGACGATAATATCTACAGGTAAGCTGCCGACGTACGATGAAGAAGTCGCGGTACGAAACCAGACGGATGCGATGACGCCGGGCTGGCTAGCGACGGCGATAACCCTTTGCGGAGAAGCTCAGGACGCGACCGTACGCACCTACGGAAAGAATGAAGTGAATTTATTTAAGCCAGCACGCCACCGAGTTGAAAGAGCGAAAGTTCATTCCAGAGAGATGATCGAGTGTTGGAATGAGTTTTTGGAGCCACACCCCTTTGCTGCGCACTTAACGCGCACCAACGCCACGGAATATATCCTCACAGTGGAGCAATATGAAGAATTTCCCCAGGAACTTCCTGCGCTGTTTGGAGAGTGGCTGTATAATCTTAGGTCGGCTCTCGATTACATTATTTGGGCAGCTGCAGCCTATTCTTCGGGTAGACTACCCCCTCCACACGAAGATCGCCTCCAGTACCCAATTTGCGATAGCCAAAATTCCTGGAAACGCACCTCCCAAAAGTTGTCAGTACTCCCGCAGCACCAACTGGAATTGCTGCGAACCATGCAGCCATTCGCCTCTGACGTTGATGCTAACTATCTAGGTTGGATCAATAGGCTAGCTCGTATAGATCGCCACCGCCGATTAACTATTTGGGCGGCTCGAATCGTTACAGCAGATCCGATCGCCCATATTCCAAGCGGAGTAGAACCTAGATGGGAATGGGGAGAGAGGATGCTTGAGTCCGGATATTGCGACTTAGCTCGACTAACTTTCCCTGATTCAGAATCCGCTGAAGGAGTTAGTGTCAACCCCCGACTGACTATCGACCCAGAAGTCTCTGAATGGGGAAAGTCTCCATTCTATGCAGAACGCAAATTCGATGAACGCCTTCGCATGTTTATGGTGTTTGTATTAGCCGAGATCGATACCTACGACTACGACTGTACCGGCAATCTAGAGGCAAGACGCTCCCTCACAGAAGAATTTGCTGCGCAATGCGATGAGCGGAGAAGCCGAATTTTTAAAACCCCAACCCCGCCCGCTAGAAACGCTCCTCACTGGACTCCTGCAATGCTTCTCAAATCTTCTCGAGCGCGATACTTTGGAGAAGAATTGTCACACAAGTTAGATTGATAGGCTTGATGCGCTATACAAGAACCTGTCGCGCTTGGATGCAAGCATGCCATTAGCAGTCCTGTGTCGGCACCAAACCTGCACTGTAACACCGTTTCGAGCCTTCTCATAGTATTGCAATCATTGTATACTGAGTGGAGCAATGAATGTCTATAATGCAAAATATCCACGACTCCCAGGATCCTCATATAACGAAACACTGAAGCACGCTCGTCGGGAATATAACGTAATCGCACACTCGACGAAGCGCCAGCCGTACGTCAAGTCGAAGTACTTTAACGGCGAGAAGATATTCCTTGCTGTATTTTGGACGCATCTGATGGACAAGAACCAGAGGGATCGCACCAAACGACTTCGATTCTATAAGGCAGCACTTGATCTGCTTCGTAATTCTCAGATCAATCCAGATACGATCGCTAGCGCCGAAGATCAGCGGATGCTGCTCTATCGGTTCTATGGTGTAACGAAAGACGGCAGCTATTTCTGCGTTCAAGTCAAGGAAGACATACGAACAAAGCGCAAAGACTTCATGTCTGTCTTCGACAGGAAGCCGCACTAAATCAGTCTAAAATAAAAATCTCCCGCGGTGCAGCCTAGAAACTACCTGCCGGAGATTTCGGGTGACACGGTGATCAACTGTGTCTGATTATGATTATATGCTGTTCGTCGGTAATGTCAATAGTTGTATGTATTTTTGGCAAAATGGCGAGGCCGAGGCATACAACTCACGTCAGGCTAGTAATCCGGCAACGTGCCATAACGGCCGCTATTGCCGTTTCTAGAGGGCTTGAGGGGCCCCGCCAGCGTGGGGTGTCAAGTCGCCGCATAGCGACTTTGATCCAGTCGATGGCAAAGGCTATCGGCGGCCCCAGGCGCCAGATTGCTCTGGGCGCTCTTCGACGACGGAGGCACCGTTCTCACCGCAGTTGCATCACTCCTCGTGAGCAGCCGCCAGGTGACGCCCGATGGTCATGCCACTGAAGCCCAGCCGCTTGGCGATCTCAGCGATGGTCAGGCCCTGCTGGCGGAGGAGGATCGCCTGGGCACGGTGTTCGTCGGTGAAGCGGTGATTGCGTTCCAGTCCTGCCTGCCCGCGCAGCCGGTAGACCGTCGAGCGGTTGACACCCGCCTGCCGGACGATCTCCTTGACGGGGACGCCAGCGAGGTACAGGTCGACCACCTGTTGGCTCTGCTCGGGTGTAAGGGGCCGGAACTTCGTCTGCTTGATGCGGTCGACCTTGCGCGGCGATCTTGACGCTGTGTCGGACACATCACTCTCATCGTTCGGCCACTCCCCCACGCTGGTGGCTGGTGCGGTGCATCGTCGTTGCAGGGGCTCGCCTTCTGGCTCTGCCGCATCTGGCCCGGGAGAGGCCCCAGACGCGTCCGCATCGCCCACCGCGCCATCCGACCCGTCAGTAGCCGATGGATGCGCTACATTAGGGCCGGTACACACCTGGCCGCCCTCACCGGCGGCCAGCTTCCTTCGAAAGTCCAGCAGCACCGCTAGGTTGTTAGAAGCGATGGTGCGGAGCTGTACCGTGTGCCCAATACTCAAACATCAGGACACTTCGCCCCCGTGGTGGAATCGGTAGACACCGCGACCTTAAAAGTCGCTGCCTACGGGCGTGCGGGTTCGAGTCCCGCCGGGGGCACCACAGCGTCACTACACAAACCCTCATCACTGACTCGTGGACGCGTCACGGAGTTCCTCCCTTTATTGGTTCCGTCTCGGGCAGGTTGCGCGAGGGGCCTGGAGCCTGGGCGAACCAGGCTGATCTGTTGACCTCGACGGCACACCTCCCTTGCTCATAGCCGGTAGGCGGCGCTGAAGGCACGCACGCGCTGTCCCAGACCATTCATGAAAGCCTCCAGGCGCAACGGCAGGTCGGGGTTGATCACCCCCACAACGTCCCAGTCGGGGAAGAGCGTGCCAAGCTTCTTGCCGTTGGCGTAGAAGACGATGTCCTCCCCCGGCATCACCGACACCGTGAACCTCACCTGCTCCCAGGGAACCGGGGTGAAGACTCGGCGCAGCGTCTTTCGGGAGACCAGGAAGCAGGCATTCTCAGTCATCACGGCGGTAAGCCGAGCCCCTTCACTTGTACGCAAGACACGCCGCTTCAGTGCTCCTGATCAAGACTCGAGTCGGTCCAGAACGTCGTCGCCGCGAGCAGGCAGATCCCACAGAGGCACACGGGCGCTTCTCAGATCTTCGAAGACGCCCCCGATGCCAGCTGCATCGACAGGACGCCAGAAGACCTCGTGCGCCAGAGCGCGTGCACGCAGAAACGTCCCCGCATCCGTGTCCGCGTTCTCAAGCACCTTTATATGGCCCGCCGCGCGAGCCGAGGTGAGGATGTTGATGACACGGCAGCAGTCGAAGCCCGCGGCCACTGCAGAGTCGGCGAACATCGATACGGCAGGTACGTGCCCAGCCACACGGCTCGCATCCGGCCATAAGCCGGCCTCAGTCTCCAGCGAGTCGCACCACTCGATCGCAGAGGCGGCGTCCACAACCTCGAAGGACTCCTCCAGGAGAGTGGCCGCCACCTCTTGGTCCAGTCCCGCCAAACCAGCGCCCTCCGTGTCCTACAACTCAGGAACTGCCTCGTGATACGGCCTGGTCAGGAACTCCTAGTCGGCGTGAAAGGGAGAGACAAGCATCATGGCATCAGTGAGCACTGATCGGACTCCGTCCTCGGCGCGAGTATTGCTCTACGAACCTGTCCGACACGGCACTGAAGGACAAGCCATCAACCGGGAGAATCCCGTTCACGGGATCAGGAAATCTTTTCCTCTCCCGGACCTGCGGAGCCTTTGCCCTCCCGCCATGAGAAGGTGGACACTGGCCCTGTCCTCCCCTGCGTCAAGGAGCCATCATGAAGATCGCCGCCCGGGCCAAGGCCGCCCAGCCCTTCCATGCCATGAGCATCGGCGAGCGTGCCGGGATCCTGCAGGCCGAGGGCCATTCAATCGCCAAGCTCAGCTTGGGCGAGCCGGACTTCGGTGCTCCTCCTGCTGTCCGTGAGGAGATGCGCCGCGTAATGGACGGCCGACCGTTGCCCTACTCCCCCGCTCTGGGCCTGCTCGCATTGCGTGAGGCCATTGCGGGTTTCTACCTCGACCGGCACGGCGTACGGGTCGACCCCGAACGCATCGTCGTCACCACCGGGGCGTCGTCGGCGCTGCTGCTGGTGGCAGCGGCTACGACGGAACCCGGCGACGACGTCGTCATCGCAGATCCGTCCTACCCCTGCAACCGTCAGCTGGTGGAGACCTACGGCGGCCGGATCGTTCTGGCACCCACCAGTCCCGCCAGCCGCTACCAGATGGACCGGGTCTCCGCCGAGTCGGTGTGGACCCCGCAAACGAGTGCGGTGATGCTGGCGACACCGTCCAACCCGACGGGCACTTCGATCCCCTTCGACGAGCTGGCATCAATCTGCGAGCTGGCCCGCGGGCGCAGCGCCTGGCGGATCGTCGATGAGATCTACCTGGGCCTGACCGATCCCGACGATGACGGAACGCCCGCTCACAGCGTCCTGGAAGCCGACCCTGACGCGATCGTCATCAACTCCTTCTCCAAGTACTTCGGGATGACGGGATGGCGCCTGGGCTGGGCGATCCTGCCCGAGGAGCTGGTGCCGCCCGCTGAGAACCTGGCGGTCAACTACTTCCTGTGCGCCTCGACCCCCATCCAGCAGGCGGCGCTGGCGGCCTTCTCCCCCGAGTCCATTGCGGTGTGCGAGCAACGCCGTCAAGAGCTGCTCGCACGCAGGGATATCGTGCTCACCGGCCTGGAGCGCATCGGCTTGCCCGTCCCAGTCCGGCCCGACGGCGCCTTCTACGTCTACTTCGACGTCTCCTCCACCGGGCTCGACGCCCAGACCTTCTGCTACCGCGCCCTGGAGGAGGCGCATGTGGCCCTCACCCCCGGTCGGGACTTCTCCACGGCTACGGCTCGTACCCACGTGCGGCTGTCCTACGCGGCATCCCGCGACGAGCTGCACGAAGGCATGCAACGGCTGGAGACACTGATTCGCAATCTGGCGGCAAACGGCGCTTGAGCCGTCGGCGCCAGTGGCGATGCCAGCGGCTGCCATGCAGTCGCAGCCACCGCGCGAGTCGTCGACCTGACGGGGCTCTCGCGGCCGCCCCGTCATCACCGCCTCGTACCGCAGCATTTGATATTTACCTATAGTCATGATAAATAATACTGTTCATGCGATCGCCAGTTCTGCTTCTTGTCATCGCACTGGGCGTCTTCGGTGCCATCGGCGCTGTCCTGCTCTTCCGTTCAATCTTTCAGAACAAGAGAGATGAGTCCACGTGGAACGACCTCACGGACCAGCACCGTCCCGTAAGAGTCTCCAATCCGTCCGCGTTCACGCCTGGTGTGTACGAACGCCTCGTGGTGATCTCAGCACCGTATGCCCTATGCCACCATGACCCATGGGACCACCTGTCCTGCTCCGATCTCGATGACAAGCGGAGCATGCTCGCCAGCGGCTGGGACATTCACTCCCGCATCGATCTCCTCGCCCAAATATTCTGCCTGATCACCTTGGGCCACCGCGACGAATTCGGCGTCGAACGCGCCCAGTGGGCCGACGCCTCCCTGGCGGAGGCCGAGCGCCAAGAGCTGCAAGAGCTGAAAGAGGCGGGCATCGCCGTCCAGGACATCACCGAGAAGCTGTGGCGCCTGGAACGGATGCGGAACAATGACCGGGGCATTCAGAATGTGGACTTTCTGGCCTGGGACATGCTCCGCGCCGCCATGCTGACGCGGTGGGGAGCTGCGCTGAACTGGTTGCCCGAGGCCGAGGCGTGGGACACGCTGGCACTGCTAGATCACGCATTGCGCCTGCACTATCAGAACTGGGGCCAGGTCTGGGAGTCGTTTAGGCTGGGACGCTGGTACTGGTACTCCGAAGGCGGCAAGGACGCGCACTACAACGACCTGCACGACCTTCACCGCTCGCAAGTGCTCTTGGCGCCCGAGGGACCATGGGGGCTGGTCCCCTGGGACATCCCAGTTCCCCAGTCGTCCCTCATGATCCTGGACGATTCCATCGACGCCGGTGTCGCCGCTCCCCTGGACGCGGACGAGCGGGAACGCGCTCCGCAGTGGGAGCGCTGGATTGACGATCAGGTCATCCTCCGCGGACAGCGCCGTTCCCAGCACTTCGGTACCGATCCCGAGTGACACCAACGCTTCACAAAGGACTCCTGAGGCGCCCCGAAACAGCGACTTCTCTTGTCGGCTACAACACTATCGCCGTAGCACCGAGCCGATAAGAACGAAAAGCCCTACTAACCGTGCTTGTCGATCATCATCTCCACTGCTCTGGCGGCTCTGCGTCGGCGGGTCTCCGCACGCCTCGCCTCGCCGATCCAGCGCAGATACTCCTTCTGGTGCGACGGAGGCAGGGTGGTGAATATCTTCTCGGCAACCTCATGCTGCGAAAAAGCCTCGGCCAGCTCTTCCGGGATCGCCACTCGTTCGTCGCTCATGACCTTCCCCTCCAGTTGCTTGGCTGTGCTGAGCGGGTCAAGGGTTCGTATACGGAGCTTGTGGTGGCTCCCTGCTCGTCCGTGACCAAGAACTGGCAGACACTACTGGAGTTCGCCAGGACATTGCCGCCCGACGACGGAGACACTACAGCCACGACGACCACCATAGCCACTCCCCCGCCTCAGCGCCTCCGCCAGCATCACACCCGCCTTACGCCAGCGCAGAAGGATGAGGTGATCACCCTGTACCAGCAGGGTGTGCCAGTGCGAGAGATCTGTCAGCGCTATGGCATCAGTAGGCAACAGGTCAGCGACCTCCGCAATGCCCGCGGTATTACCCGTCGGCCGCGCGGCCTGAGCGATGAGCAGAAGCGCCAGGCCGAGCAGCGTTATATCGCCGGCCAGTCCTGCGCCGCCATCGGCAACCAGTTCGGCGTGCATGCCGAGACCGTCCGCCGCCATCTCCGCACCACCGGCATCGCCCTGCGTCCCAGACCTGGCGCGGCATGAGCAGCGCACAGCAGATGTGTCAGCACCAGGCCGAACGCCACCTGCCGACGGCGCGCTCATTGGCAGCAACAGCATCGGTCAGCCAGACCAACATCACCAGTAAGCCCAGCGATCTCAATGAGGAGGTAGGCCATGCCTGACGTCATCGCCCCTGATCCCTTCACTGCCATGGCCGCCCACCTCAGTCGATAGTTGATGAGCTACTTCGCTCATTACTATCGAATGTCATCGCTTCCTCACTATCATCTTCGTCTGCATTGTAGCTGTTAACAAGAAGGTGAGGTGGAAGGTTGTCAATTTGGTCGCTACCGTTGATTGAGGAATACACGTCTTCTGGCAATATCGCACCGAGTATTTCCTTAACAATAATTTGCGAAATATCAGCATGACCGGCGGAAGATTCTCGATATTCTATCAATTCGTAGGCGTCTTGTTTTTGAGAGCCACTAAGTGAACTTATCTTACCCATCAATCCCTCTGTTTCTATTTTTCTAATAAACTTACCTTCATTAAGGTCTTCTTCAATTTTCTTGACCTCCTCCTTCATTGTTTTTAAATATTTCGGATTAGGAACGTGAAAACCGGAATCATTATAAATTTCTGAAAGCCCGATCAATGCTTTTGCATAACCTAGCAAGGATACTAGAGCATGTCGGTCGACCAAAATACTTTCAGGTCGCATAGATCGCAGCGGCGAAGCAAAATTTTTATTGTTTGTCGACATAGTCACGATCACTCACTTTCCTATTTAATAATCATATTCAGCAATTATTGAATTGCTGAATATGATTTCATCTCTCCGACCATTTAACCATCAAATGAAACTAAGACTGCGTGCTTTCAAATATGACTCAGGTCAACTCCATGTAGCAACTCCCTTATCCACAGCAGGTACTCCTGCATACAATCTTCCTGGCTTCGCATCCTTCAGAAGAACCGCTCCAGCTGCTATAACGGCTTCATCACCTACCTTGACGCCGCCAACAACTAGTGCGCCTGTTCCAACGAGAACCGACGACCCTATCTTGGGAGGAGCAACTTCATCATGCTGAGCACGAGAATGTATTAATGACCCCTGGATCACTGATGCTTCTCCTATCTCGACATCGTTGCAAACAAATCCTCCAATTTGTGAACAGTCCCCAATTCGGCATCCATCATAGATCCTCGCACCGTACTCGACAACAACGCTATCGCCGATGTCGCAGTTCTCGCCAATATAACTATGGCTATCTCCACGAAATTTTTGTCCTATACTTGTTCCTTTCCCAATAAACGAAAACGGGCCAAGAGAGAACCCATCCCCTATAACGCAAACCGATGATGAGCGCTTCGATCTTAGCTGATAGCTTTCTTGTCCAATAACGCAATAGTCCGAGATTAATACCGTTCCCGAAAATACGACATTAGGGAAAATATTCGCCGCCACAAGATTGTCAGTAATCATTTCGAAACCTTCAGAATGTATCTCAAGATGTCTCTAGCCATTGGAACATAATGTTCGATATCGCGTTGTTTGTCGACTAACTCACCAATCTCTATATCTCTAATGCTCCACTTGTTGCGAAGAGCATGAATGACAAGAGCTATGTCAAACGACCAATCCTGTGGATAGCATGAAAGTGGAAACAATGCTTTCCTGAAAGCGTATGTCCCAGACAATACTCTACGAGGAAGCGTGATATCTGGGAGTAACAGTGAACATGCATTTTCTGTGACCAAGCGTGTTACTGGAAAACTATCATACGGTGATGAAAACACCCCTCTAGTAAGATCATCTGATGCCAACGCTATCTCCGTAACACGTGTCATGTCCCATGATATAATGTCGGCGTCTGTCCTGAATATGCGACTAGTATGACTAGCTTCAACACCAGCAAGCATAGCAGCACCGAGCCCTTCCTGCTCACAGGGTACCACTTTTGCACCAGCAGCGGCCGCTATTATCCCAGTGTCGTCTTGTGATGAATTGTCAACAACAATTACCTCCTCGAAAATATTAGTTTCTAAGAGTTGCTCAACTATGCAGCCGACAGTACTCTCCTCATTTCTAGCAGGAACCACCGCCGTTATTTTGCTATTCATTGAAACAGCCTTTTCTTAAATTCGTTTACTACTACTTCTCGAATGGAGCCGTTTTTGTGTAGCTGATCCCCCGACTCCAAGTGCAGGAGCTCAATGGACAGCGAACTTGGTGCAAGAGAGTCTGATCCGTAGCTAGAGAACCCTTCGGGAGAAGAATCCACCACCCTTAAAAGAGCAAAGCGATCCCTAATTCCAGTGTCACCGCCAACATCATGCGCAGGAAGATTTGAATCATCTGCTAATCCCTCAAGCCACTGCAAAGCGCCGTAGGTACCAAGCGTAGAAAGTCCGGCAACAACCGTGTGGTGTCGAAGACGTCTATCTCCTCGCCGTGGATTATGGACCGATACTACCAGACCATAGCATTCTCGCGGAATGCCATCAGTGCTTCGAGTCGTAGACAATTTAGTAAATATGTTGCCATTCTTTGCACTGACCGTCATAATATCGTCATTAACGCCATTCACATTACCTGTTGAAAACGCAATATCGAATACAGAATTCGACAAAATTTCTCGAGATACTAAATTCCACACAGGCCCACTAATCGACAGAAGTTCTAGCCAGTTTCCGTAGTCCGATAGCGCACTCGTGGAACAAATTGAAGAAATAGGTCCAAGACGTTTACTACTCAAGAAATGAATCGCCGCACAAATAGCTGAAACGTCTCCCTCGTGAGCATATCGATGGAAATTATTCGAGTCTTTGATTAGCCCATATACAACGCGAAGTCTTGACTTTGCGCCAGGCTCGAACCCCGTGAATTTGTGAAATCCATCTGAACTTCGTTCAAGCCAGTAGGATATGCCTATTTTAAGAAGGAATCCTAAAAGCACAAAAAGTGCACTTTGTATTATTCCAAGCAACATGAGGAAGCCATTCTGTTACGCTAAACGCGAAATTTCTGACCAAACCTGTTCTTCGTGTCCACTCTGTGTGAATGCATGAACGCCGCCAGATATCGTTCTCCAATCACAGAAAGGATTCGTGACGGCAATATTTTTCGTTACACTAAAAGGAACCAATTCGTCGGCGTCGCCGTGAAAGATAGTGTGAGGGTAACTAATTTGAGAGTATGCCGTGGACACTGAAATTGTTCGAAAATCAAGTAAAGTATCACGACTCATCGTGAAGTGCTGCACGGGCTGAAAGTAGCCTTGATCTCTAGCTTGTTGAAAAGTGCTTGTGTTAAATAATGACCCCATTTCTGAACATAACGGATTAACAAAGGTACTATCAAAATCAAGTACTGGATTCAGGAATATTAATAAATCATTGATTGACTCTCGTATTAAAGGCCACGCTAGTGATGCCAACGCTCCAGAGAACGAAGATGCCACCAAACCTACGCTCTCATAGTGTTGTGCTGCCCAGTTGACAGTGTCGATCAATGACCAAGTCATGTTTGAAACGTTTGCCTGCATGCTGGGAATTGGATTCTTTCCATGACCGGGTAAATCTATGGCAAGCGATGAAATACCACGAGACTTCAGTTGGACTGATAGTCGTTCGAAGCGACCATTCTCTTTTCTGTCTACAAATATTCCATGAGATAGCACCAGTATGCGAGAGCTGACATTATCTAAAGTGGCAGGTATATGATAGTTTCCGCTCGGAATGGCAAGCTGTTCCATAATGTTCCTTCGTTGTTTGCTATTGGGACTTATTTTTCTAGAGTGTTCATATTTATGTTTTTTGCCTGCTCCTTCGTATTTTGGCAAACAATTTCTTCTTAGTCAATAAGAGGCTGTGTCGTCGCCTCTTACTTTGCTGTACTGTTTTATCAAGCGGGGGTCAACCGTGTGCTGAAATATATAGAGCAGAATACTTCTATTCTCCCGGAGTTGGCGGCGTTTGAGTCCGAGGGGGCTGGGTGTCTGATCGAGATGATAGCGGCATTTGGCCGTAGAGAAAAGACCGGTCAGTTAGATTGTCTGCATGTCGATTGATCTAAACGCCTTTAAAGTTCCTTAAATCATTCTAAGGATAACCGTTTACCATGCAGATTACCCAAGAAAAGCGTCAATTTATTGTAGAAAATGAACAAAGATGTACGGATGTATGGTTGATGGCACGCACTGTCTCAACCTGCATTTCACGCTCTTTCCCAGACGCCCCGCTCGACGCATCGCTGCACTCAACCATTCACACCTTTCGGCGCTGTCTGGCGGTTTGCTGCTGCTTTGTGGCGGCGACTGGTAGCCCCTCTCGGGCTCCCCTTCTCTGCTGGCTGCACGGCCAGGCGCGGCCACTGTTGCCTGGTGGCGTTGCCTCTGCCGGACTGGCAGCTGCCCTGGCTGGGTCATTTGTGGTGTCTGTCGGTAATACATGGACAGGTGTCGGTGATGTTCATGATGTTGTTTGGCACCTCCAGTACCACGGCGCTTGATGGCCTCCTGCTCCTCAGTCACCCAGTGCTGCTTCACTCTGCCTGCTGCTTGCTACCTCAGGCGCCGCTCTCACTTCGTCATCTGCCCCGGTAGCGCCGCCAGTGTTTGTTCCCCATGCCCAACATGCCGCCATCGCTCTACGCAGGCAGTAGGTGTGTAGCAGGCCGCTCCAGTCGGCGGCGCACCACGCTCACGCCGTACTTCGCAGCCTCTCCTGTGTGCTCTCCACCCCTGTACCCCTTCACTTCGCCCAACTTCGCACTGGACTTTGCGGGCATTCTGAGCGTCAATGGAAAGAGACAGTCGGCTAGGCGTAGCTGGTATGTCTGGACAAACGGATAAGCGAAAGGAGGATTGAGTGTATGAAGCCGGGAACGATGCAAACTGGTGCGATGGGAGGTAGCACGGGAGTGGGTGCGATGGGTACGGGAGCTGACCCGTTTGCGGCCATGGCCGCCCAACTCACTCCCAAGCGCGCCGTCTCATACATCCGTGTCTCCACCCGGGAGCAGGCTCAGCGTGGCGGGTCGGAGGAAGGCTTCTCCCTCCCCGCTCAGCGGGAGGCGAATAAGCGCAAGGCCCAGTCGATGGGTGCGCTGGTGGTGAAGGAGTTTGCCGACCGGGGCGAGTCTGCCAGGTCTGCGAACCGGCCTGAGCTACAGAAGATGCTGGCGTACCTTAAGGAAGATGGTGGGATTGACTATGTCATTGTCCATAAGTTAGATCGGTTAGCTCGTAATAGAGCGGATGATGTGGAGATTAACCGGGCGTTTGAGGAGGCGGGTGTGCGGTTGGTGTCGACGTCGGAGAACATAGACCAGACGCCTGGTGGGATGTTGCTGCATGGCATCATGAGCTCCATTGCTGAGTTCTACTCCCGGAACCTGGCTAATGAGGTCATTAAGGGGATGGGTGAGAAGGCGAGGAATGGTGGGACGCTGGGTAAGGCACCGCTGGGGTATGTGAATGTCCGGGGACGGGATGAGCATGGGAGAGAGGTTCGGACGGTTGAGCTGGATGAGGAGCGGGCGCCGCTGGTGAGGCTGGCTTTTACGGAGTATGCGACGGGGAATTGGACGGCGCGGCAACTGGCGGAGCACCTCAACAACCGCGGCCTGACCATCCCACCAACCGCCCGCAAACCGACCAACCCTGTCTCGGTCAGACTCTTACAGACGCTGCTGCGAAACCCCTACTACAAGGGCGTCATCTCCTTCCAGGGCGTGGAGTACCCCGGGGCGCACGAGCCTCTCGTGGACGCCGCCACCTGGCAGACGGTGCAAGACATCCTGACCGCTCATGCCAACGGCGAGCGGCAGCGCATGCACAATCATCACCTCAAGAGCACCATCGTCTGCGGCCTGTGCGGTGCCCGCCTGCTGGTGCAGCACGCCACCTCGCGCACCAGCAGCACCTACCACTACTTCGTCTGTGCTAGGCGGCACCGGGTGCACGACTGCACCTTCAAGGCGGTGCTCATTGACGAGGTGGAAGCCCGCGTGGCCGAGCTCTACCAGCAGATACGGCTCAGTAGCGATGACCGCCGCGATATCGAGCGCTACCTGCGCGCGGAGTTCGCACACATCCAGGCCAACCGCCAGCAAGACATCCAGCGCCTGACCACGCGGCAGCAACAGCTGGAAGACCAGCGCCACAAGCTGCTCGAAGCCCACTATGAGGGAGCCATCCCTCTCGACCTACTCAAGAAGGAACAAGACCAACTCACCAGCAGCATCCTTGCCATCCAGCGCGAACTGGACGGCTACACGGCTGACGCTGCTCTGGTGGAGCAGCATCTTACCCAGGCGCTCGATCTCCTGGAGGACTGCCAGCGGCTGTACCTGGCGGTGCCGGATCGCCTAAAGAAGCTGCTCAATCAAGTGTTCTTCGAGCGCATCCTCGTCAATCCAGCGGTGGATGAAGATGGCCGCCCCATCATCCCACCACCGGCCTTGCAGACCAGTCTGAAGGCAGGACGACGAGGTGGAACCAGTGGGCAGACGGCCGCCACGCAGAGTGGGGAGAAGACAGCGGAGAGCGCGGCCTCTTCTCGCGATGAGAGTGCTGGGGATCAGTCGGCCGGCTCAGCATCTCAGGGTGGCCATGGTGAAGCGCAGCCAGGCTCGATGCATACGGTGCGCTGCGACACCATCTCCATCATCGACCCAGCCAGCCACACTGCCGTCACTGGAGAGCTGGCCTCACCCTTCGACCAACTCGGTAGCCAACAGCTACGGCGGGCGGCGCAGCAAGCGGCGATGGGCGCAGCACCCAGCCAGGCGGCAGACTGCGAAGCACCCACAACAAGAATGCCCGTCCACGATGTGGACGGGCGTCGTCGATGCAATTCAGGTAATGATTCAACCCCTGCCCCTGTTACTCAGGCCAAGGGTTCGTATACGGAGCTTGTGGTGGACCCGGCCGGACTCGAACCGACGACCGACGCGGTGTAAACGCGTTGCTCTACCAACTGAGCTACAGGTCCAGGCGCAGACGTCCCGGGGACACGGCCACCGCTCTTCAGGGGACCGCACACGCTCATAGGGACGCAAACCGCCCTGCGCGGCGACTCTACCGCTACGCGACGCAAGCCACCAATCGCCCCGGGCCTTCTTCCGCGCGACCGAGGAGGAGCCTCGGTCTCAGATCGCGTCAGCGCCCTCGGCTGGAGACCCTGATTCCGCTCCAGTGCTGCCCCATCGAGGCGGCGGAGGTCGCGTGCATGCCCGCCGTGGCGGCCGCCTCCTCCACCTCTGCGGTCTGGACGGCACCCGTGGTGCGCGCCTTGGGCGTCAGCACCCAGATGAGCCCGGCGCCGTCGAGGTTCGCCTGAGCGTCCACCAGGAGGTCGGTGAGGTCGTCGACGTCGCCGTCGTCATCCCGCCACCACACGATGGCCGAATCGGCCACGTCCTCATAGTCCTCGTCCACCAGAGTGGTTCCGGTCTCGGCCTCAACCGCCTGGCGCAAGGTCTCGTCGACGTCGTCGTCGTAGCCGAACTCCTGGATGATGAGACCGGAGGCGAAGCCGAAAGCCCCACCCGCTGTACTCGCCACTTCTTTACACCGTCCTTCTGGGCTGCGCCCGTCTCTCGTTCGCCCGCTGCTGGGCGATGGGTATAGCCCACCTCACCCGGTACCGACCGCGCAAGTGAACACGCAGTTCAGATTACCTTGAACTTCGCTTTGAACGCCGTCGCTGCCGCAGCCACGGCGTTCAACCGGCTCCCCACCAACCGTCACCCCGGACACACGACCCTCAGATGTGGCCTACACCATACGTGACGTAGGACTTTCTTCCCGCTGGGTGCAGCGTTCGCGCCGCCGCAGGTCGTAG
Organism: Actinomyces sp. oral taxon 849 str. F0330; assembly: GCF_000239715.1. Lineage (NCBI taxonomy): Bacteria > Bacillati > Actinomycetota > Actinomycetes > Actinomycetales > Actinomycetaceae > Actinomyces > Actinomyces sp. oral taxon 849. Next base: position 374,841 of record NZ_JH470350.1, read on the forward strand.
ATTAGGGCCATCATCCACAGCGGCCTGACTCCAGCTGTACGTCGTTTGCGGCGCTACGGCGAGCACGCGAGCCTCGGGCCAACCGCACAGACGCGAGGAAAGAGGATTCCGTGAGCCCCACCAGCGACTCCACGCCGCTCATTGATGGCCTCCTGACGAAGGTGACCGACAACGACCCAGAGGAGACCAAGGAGTGGCTCGAGTCCCTCGAAGCCCTCATCGCGGACAAGGGCGCCAAGCGGACGCGCTACATCCTGCTGAGCATGCTTGCCCAGGCCCGTCAGAAGAACGTCACGGTGCCAACCCAGATGACGACGCCGTACATCAACACCATCGACGTCACCAACGAACCATACTTCCCCGGCGACGAAAACGCCGAGCGCACCTACCGGCGCTGGCTGCGCTGGAACGCCGCCGTCATGGTGACCCGAGCGCAACGCCCCGGCGTCGGAGTCGGCGGCCATATTTCCTCCTACGCGTCGACTGCCACCCTGTATGAGGTGGGCTTCAACCACTTCTTCCGCGGCAAGGACCACCCCGGCGGCGGCGACCACGTCTTCTTCCAGGGCCACGCTTCGCCCGGCAACTACGCCCGAGCCTTCATCGAGGGACGCCTGGGGGAGGCCGACCTGGACGGCTTCCGCCAGGAGGAGTCCCGCCCCGCCGGCGGCCGGGGTCTGCCCTCCTACCCGCACCCCCGCCGCATGGAGGACTTCTGGGAGTACCCCACCGTCTCCATGGGGCTGGGCCCCGCCGAGGCCATCTACCAGGCCTGGTTCGACAAGTACCTCCAGGGCGCGGGCATCAAGGACACCTCCCAGCAGCACACCTGGGCCTTCCTGGGCGACGGCGAGATGGATGAGCCCGAGTCCCGCGGCATGCTGCAGCTGGCGGCCAGCCAACAGTTGGACAACCTCACCTTCGTCATCAACTGCAACCTGCAGCGCCTCGATGGACCGGTGCGCGGAAACGGCAAGATCATCCAGGAGCTCGAGGCCTTTTTCAAGGGCGCCGGCTGGAACGTCATCAAGGTGATCTGGGGCCGTGGCTGGGACCAGCTCCTCGCCGCGGACAAGGACCACGCCCTCGAGCACCTCATGATGGAGACGCTCGACGGCGACTACCAGACCTTCAAGGCCAACGACGGCGCCTACATCCGCGAGCACTTCTTCGGTCGCGACCCGCGCACCGCCGAGCTCGTCAAGGACTGGACCGATGACGAGATCTGGGCCCTGCAGCGCGGCGGCAACGACTACCGCAAGATGTACGCCGCCTACAAGGCGGCCATGGAGCACAAGGGCCAGCCCACCGTCATCCTGGCCCACACCGTCAAGGGCTACCTGCTGGGCGGGCACTTCGCCGGCCGCAACGCCACCCACCAGATGAAGAAGCTGACACTGGAGGACCTCAAGGCCCTGCGCGATCGCCTCCACATCCCGATCACCGACGAGCAGCTCGAGGCCAACCCGAAGATGCCGCCCTACTACCGGCCGGCCGACGACGACCCCTCCCTGCTCTACATGCTGGACCGGCGCCGTCAGCTCGGCGGGTTCGTCCCCGAGCGCCGCGATGCCGGCGTCCAGCTCGAGCTGCCCGGCGACAAGACCTACGACATCCTCAAGGGCGGCTCGGGCAAGCAGGAGGTCGCCTCCACGATGGCCTTCGTGCGTCTGCTCAAGGAGCTCATCAAGGACAAGGGCATCGGCCGGCGCATCGTGCCGATCGTCCCCGATGAGTCGCGCACCTTCGGCTTGGAGTCGCTGTTCCCCACCAAGAAGATCTTCAACACCCAGGGCCAGAACTACACGCCGGTCGACGCCGACATGATGCTGTCCTACCGGGAGTCCACCTCCGGCCAGCTCATGCACACCGGCATCAACGAAGCCGGCTCGGTCTCCCTGTTCCAGGTCGCCGGCACGAGCTACGCCACCCACGGCGAGCCCATGATCCCGGTCTACATCTTCTACTCGATGTTCGGCTTCCAGCGCACCGGCGACCAGTTCTGGGCGGCCGGCGACCAGCTGGCCCGCGGCTTCATCATCGGGGCCACCGCCGGGCGTACCACCCTAACCGGCGAGGGCACCCAGCACATGGACGGCCACTCCCCCATGATCGCGGCCACCAACGACGCCGTCGTCAGCTACGACCCCGCCTACGCCTACGAGATTCGGCACATCGTGCGCGACGCCCTCGAGCGCTGGTACGGCCCCGACTCTGGACGCAATCGGGACGTCATGTACTACCTGACCGTCTACAACGAGCCGATCCACCAGCCCGCCGAACCCGACGACGTCGACGTCGAGGGCATCCTGCGCGGCATTCACCGCATCAGCTCTGCCCCTGACGGCCAGGGCCCCGAGGTCCAGCTGCTGGCCTCCGGAGTCGGACTGCCCTGGATCGAGGAGGCGCGCCGCATCCTGGCCGAGGACTGGGGCGTGCGCGCCGCCACCTGGTCCGTCACCAGCTGGAACGAGCTGCGGCGCCAGGCACTGGAAGTCGAGAAGGCCAACTTCCTGGCTCCTCACGCCGAGCGGCAGGTCCCCTACCTGACGCGCAAGCTCTCCGGGGCCAACGGCCCCTTTGTCGCCACCAGCGACTACGACCACCTGGTTCCCGACCAGATCCGCGCCTGGGTTCCCGGCGACTACTACACCCTGGGTGCCGACGGCTTCGGTTTCTCCGACACGCGCGCCGCCGCCAGGCGCCACTATCTCATCGATGCCCAGTCTGTGGTTGTCCGCGCGCTCCAGGCACTGGTGGAGCAGGGCCGTCTGGACCGCTCCGTCCTGGCGCAGGCCGTGACCCGCTACGACCTGACCAATGTCAATGCAGGTTCCTCCGGTTCCCAGGGCGGAGAGTCCTGAGGGCTCCCCATTGCGGCTATAATTGGACCCATTGTCCAAGAGGGTGCCGGTGAGACGAGTTCCGCCTCGTTTCACCGGCACCGCCGCATTCGTCTCAAGAGGTCTTCCGGTGCCCCGATCCCCGCTCCTGTACCCGGCCTGCATCCTAGTCTCGGGCCTGCTCGCTCTGTCCGGCTGCTCGGCCGGACAACCGATCTCCATCGGCACGACGTCGACCGCATCAGCCAAGGCCCATGGCCCCACCTCGTCTGACGAGGGCGATGCGGAAGACAAGGATGATGAGGACGCCACCAAGCCCCTTGACCCGCTGGAGTACGGGAACTGCACATCTTCCGAGGTACGCGACTACGACGACGATTTAACCGACAACGACGAGGAGGACAACCGCGCTCAAGCGGAGGCTCAGGTCACCAAGGTGGTTCCCGCCTCCGACCAGGTCGATGTCACCGGAGACGATCTCTCCGCCGATCGGGTGGTCAAGGTCTCGGCCGGAGCACGAGACGTAACAATCACCGCAACAAACTTGGTGGTCATCATCGAAGGCGAGATTGAGTCACTCACCGTTCGCGGGTTCGACAACACGGTCTGGATCGGCTCCTCCAAGAAAGTCACATTCGGATCAAGCGATAGCGACAATCTCAACTACGTCTTCTGGAGCTCCGGGCCGCCGCAGTCGAAGGTCGACCCGCAAGGCTTCAATGTGATCGGAAAGGACGCCCACGCACCGGTCATCCGCTCCTGCCGCGTCTTCTCCTGATACGTTCATCAAAGAGCTAGAACGACCTCCGATATCAGCGAAACAGCACAGCGGACTACGTGCCGTCCGCCGATATCGGAGGTCGAGGCACTTCAGCCCACGGAATCGGGCGCCGTCGGTACCACCGGAGGAGTCGACGGGTCGGAGCCGGAGTACACCTTCAAGTCACGGAAGTGGGGACGCAGGAGGTTCTCCGGGCTGAGAATCTCATCGAGAACGGACTCCTCGAGCAGTCCCATCTCCAGAACCACCTCTCGCACGCTGCGCCCTGAACGGGCGCACTCACGCCCCACCAGGTCACCATTGTGATGTCCTATTACCGGGTTGAGGTACGTGACGATTCCAATCGAGTCCAGAACGTTACGCCGGCAAACCTCCTCGTTGGCCTCGATCCCCACGATGCACAGCTCGCGCAAGGTCGACATCCCACGAGAGAGAAGATTGATCGACTCGAAAATAGTCTGAGCGATCACCGGCTCCATGACATTGAGCTGGAGCTGACCCGCCTCTGCGGCGAAGGTCAGCGCAACGTCATTGCCGATGACCTTGAAGCAGACCTGGTTGACCACCTCAGGTATCACCGGATTGACCTTGGCGGGCATGATGGACGAACCGGCTTGACGTTCGGGCAGTCTGATCTCCCCCAGCCCCGCACGAGGTCCGGAGGACAGCAGTCGCAGGTCATTGCAGATCTTGGAGAGCTTGACCGCCAGACGCTTGATCGCCGCATGCATGGAAACATAGGCGCCGGTGTCGCTCGTGGCCTCCAGCAGGTCCTGCGCTCCCCGAACGTCCAGCCCGGTCACCTCGCGCAGATGCCCGACAACGGTGCTCTGATAGTCGGGCGGGGTGTTGAGCCCCGTGCCGATCGCCGTGGCACCGAGGTTGACCTCCAGCAGGAGGGCGGCGTTGTTCCGAAGCCTGCCGATCTCCTCCTCAAGCAGAACGGCGAAGGCCTCGAACTCCTGTCCCAGGCTCATCGGGACGGCGTCTTGGAGCTGGGTGCGTCCCATCTTCAGGACGTTGACGAACTCCGTCCCCTTGGCACGCATAGCGGCGATGAGGCGCTCGAGCTCATCAGTAAGGGAGTCGACGAGCGTGAACAGCCCTAAGCGGAATCCGGTCGGATAGGCGTCATTTGTCGACTGGGACTTGTTGACATGATCGTTGGGGTTGACGACGTCGTAACGGCCTTTGGCATATCCCAGGTACTCCAGTGCAAGGTTCGCAATTACCTCATTGGTATTCATGTTGACGCTGGTACCGGCGCCCCCCTGAAACTGGTCGACCGGAAACTGGTCCAGGCAGCGCTCGGCAACTAGCACCTGATCGCAGGCCCACACGATCGCTCCCGCGACTTCCGGGTCGATCGCCCCAAGATCACTGTTCGCTAACGCCGAGGCCTTCTTGACCTGCACCATGCCGCGAACAAAAGCCTCCTCATCGCCAACCGCCGATCCCGAGATTTGAAAGTTCTCCATCGCCCGCAGCGTATGGATTCCCCAATAGGCGTCCAATGGCACTTCCCGTGCACCAAGAAGATCCTCCTCTGTGCGGGTTGCCTGCATCATCTTGAGCCTCCGAGTTGTCTAGTTGAGTGCATGCATGCACACATCCGTACCAACGCACAGTACGCATGCGCAGATCATTGCAGATTCACTCACCGCGGGTTCCACAATGGTTACGCTATTGTAACCTGTGTAATCCGCTCCGGCCGAACGACGCGCCATCCTCACTTATCCCCGGTTTTTCAACACAAACTCGTGTCGGATCACACGCCGCGCCAATCGAGAACCTACTGTCATAACGATATTCCAGTCGGTAACATCCACAGCATGGATGAGTTGAGCGCTCCGGGAGTGTCTGCACTGCGACAGGCGCAGGACACAATTATTGAACACTCACTGGACCGCATCAGTTCGGCCCACGATTTCTACCGAACTCTGCCGGAAGGTTCGCGTGACCAGATCGCGGCGGTGGCCCGCCTGGGCGTGACGATGTTTGTCGACTCGGCGGAGAACCCGTCGACTCCATTGGTCCCCTCCCAGATCTTCTCCGTGGCGCCCGCCGCCCTGACCGGGGTCATCACGCTGGAGCAGACCTTGGCGCTGGTGCGAACGGTCCTCGACGTCGTCGTTGACGAGGCTCCCCGTGCCGTCCCCAAGGAGGACCATGACACGGTCCGCATTCTGGTCCTGACCTTCGGGCGCGATGTCGGCTTCGCCGCCGCCGAGGTGTATGCCCGAGCAGCCGAGGCCCGGGGCGCCTGGGACGCCAGACTGGAATCCGTGGCGGTCGACGCGATGCTTCACGACGACCCCGATGACGCTGCCACCCGGGCCGGCACGGCCGGCTGGAACGGCACCGGACCAGTGGTGACCATCGCCGCCAAGACAACTCTGGACGCGCTCGGGATCTCCCGGCTGCGTCATGAGTGCCGCAACCTCGCCAGCGACTGCCTGGTGTCTGTACGCGGCGACTCCGTCCTCATCGTCCTGGGAGGCAGTCCGGACACCCTCGATCCATCATCCAAGCGCTCCTCCTCGTCTCAGGGCTCCCGGGCCGAGAGCGCCGAGCGCCTTGTGGACCAGGCGGCGATGCAGGTGGCCGGCGGACTGGGGGGCTCCGCGGTCGTCGGTCCCGTGGTCTCTGGGATCTCGCACGCGGGCCGTTCGCTGCGCTCCGCCCTTGCCGGGCTGCGCGCTCTGCCGGGATGGGCCGAGGCCCCCAATCCCGTCCACGCCGATGACCTGCTCCCTGAGCGCCTTCTGGCGGGCGACGAGCTCGCCGGAGAGCAGATACTCAGCCTGGTGCACGCCCCCCTCCACGAGATGGGCGACCCCTTCGAGAGCACCGTGGCCACATATCTGGCCCTGGGCGGAAGTTTGGAGGCCACAGCCCGTAACCTATTCGTCCACGCCAATACGGTGCGCTACCGGTTGGGCCGGGTCAGCGAGCAGGTCGGCTGGGACGCGACGAACGCACGCGACGGACTCATGCTGCACATGGCGATCATCGTGGGCCGCCTGGCCGTCGGGCGGGATGCCTGACCCACCGACGCAGGTTCTCTCCCTCGGGGCGCGAAGAGCTCTTTAACCCCCGTTCCCCGCTCTTGACCCGCCCGTCCTTTTCATTCGGACTGGGCCGGTCGCTGTGTCTCGGTGGGGTACCGATTCCGGAAAGATCTCCGACGTCTGGGACAATGGTCTTACCCGCGGCGTCGCCGCCGGCAGAACTACCCCATCGTCCAACCACAGCGCCGCACGGATCCCCGCCTGCTCCGTCGCGGCGGTAGAAGGAGCCATCATGGCTGAGCAGAGCAACGACGACGTCCTGGCCGTCATCACGCAGATCGTCAGCGAGGAGTCCGGCGTCGATGCCGAGGACATCACCCGATCCACCACCTTCGCCCAGGACCTCGACGTCGATTCCCTGGGGCTGCTGACAATCGCCACTCAGGTCGAAGAGCGCTTCGGAGTGGCCCTCGACGACTCCCTCATCCCGACGCTGCCCACAGTCGGAGCGCTGGTGGACCTCGTCACCGCCAAGAGGGCCTGACACCCGATGGCTCCGGCAGCCGTCTGCTGTCCCGGCGACGTCGTCGTCACCGGTCTGGGAACCATCAACCCGCTGGGCGGGGACGCCGCCTCAACCTGGGCCGCTCTGCATGCGGGTACCTGCGCGATACGCGCCCTGGAGCCCAGCTGGGTGGATGACTACGAGCTGCCCGTGCGGATCGGCGCGCCCCTGGCCATCGACCCGGCCGAGATGCTCTCACCCCGCCAGATGCGCCGTCTCGACCGCGCCAGCCAGTGCGCGCTGTTGGCCGCCCGCCAGGCCTGGGAGCAGGCGGGTCCCCCACAGGTCGCCCCGCAGCGCCTCGCAGTGTCCGTGTCCCCGGGCATGGGGCCGGTCCTGTCGGTCATGGAGGCGTGGGACGCTCTGCGCGTCAAAGGCCCCCGGCGAGTCCTGCCGACGGCGGTCCCCGCGCTCATGCCCAATGCTCCGGCGGCCGCCGTCGGGATCGAGCTGGGAGCGCGCGCGGGCATTCACGCCCCGGTGGCCGCCTGCGCCTCAGGCGCCGAGGCCATCGCCTACGGTGCAGATCTCATCGCGCTGGGCCGGGCGGACGTCGTCGTGGCCGGTGGCACGGACGCCGCCCTCCACCCGATGACAGTGGCGGCCTTTGGCGCCATGAGGGCGCTGTCAACGCGCAACGACGACCCGGCAACCGCTTCACGGCCCTTCGCCCCCGACCGTGACGGATTCGTCCTCGGCGAGGGCGCCGGGATCCTGGTCCTGGAGCGCGCCGAGCACGCTATGGCCCGTCGTGCACGGGTCTTGGCCGTGCTCGCGGGCTCGGGGATCACCGCCGACGCTCACGACGTGGCCCGCCCCGAGCCGTCGGGTGCCGAGCAGGAGCGGGCCCTACTGCTGGCACTGGAGCGCGCGGGCCTCGACGCCGGCGCGATCGGGCACGTCAACGCCCATGCGACATCGACCCCGGCAGGCGACGTCGTCGAAGCCGGTGTTCTGGCCAGGGCCGTGCCGGAGGCGTCCGTCAGCGCGACGAAGTCCTCCACCGGACATCTTCTGGGCGGTGCCGGGGGACTCGAGGCGGTTCTGACCGTCATGGCGCTGCGTGAGCGATGGGCTCCGCCGACGCTTCTGCCCGCCGGCGTGGATCCGGAACTGGCCGGCCTCGGGCTGGACGTCGTGGGGCCACAGGGCCGGGACCTTCCTGAGCTGGAGGCGGCGGCAAGCACCTCCTTCGGTTTCGGTGGGCACAACGTCGCCCTTGTCTTCACCCGGGACCGGGCGACCACCGCCGAGCGCCATCGGCTGTGACCTACCCGGCTGGACCAGGCCCACCGCCGTCGTGCACAATAGCTGTGCATGCCGCGTACGTCATGACATGAGCCCGGTTGCGGGTCGAGACCGTTGGGGAAGGCGAATCTCGAAACCAACCAGGAGGCGATACTCATGATCGGTGCCTACACCCGCGGTGTACTTTTCGTGCATTCCGCACCTCGGGCGCTCTGCCCCCACATCGAGTGGGCGGCGGCCGAGGTGCTCGGTTCGCGCGTCCACCTGGACTGGACCGAGCAGCCTGCGGCTCGGGGCTTAATGCGAGCCGAGACTAGCTGGGTGGGACCCGCCGGAACGGGCGCCAGCCTCGCCTCAGCCCTGCGCGGCTGGGCGAACCTGCGCTATGAGGTGACCGAGGAGGCGAGCGTGGGCACCGACGGCGGCCGTTGGTCCCACACCCCCGACCTGGGAATCTTCCACGCCCAGACGGACGTTCACGGCAACGTCGTCGTCCCCGAGGACAGGATCCGCGCTGCACTCGTCTATGCCGCTGATCCCGAGAGAATGCGTCGTGAGCTGGACCTGGCTCTGGGACAGGCGTGGGACGACGAGCTCGAGCCCTTCCGCTACGCGGGGGCCGGTGCGCCCGTGCGCTGGCTGCACCGCGTCGGCTAGGAGGCGCGGAACCGCACCTCCTCACGATCGCCTTCTGGTAACGCCGGGTGGGGCGACAGACTCATGAGCTTCATGGTCTGTCGCCCCATCCGTCCCATGTCCTGACCGGCGCTACAGGCCCTGCGCGCGCAGTTCCTTCATCGCCTTGGCCCGATTCTTTCTGTCGAGGCGATCCAGATAGAGGTGTCCCTCCAGGTGGTCGCACTCGTGCTGGATACAACGGGCCATGAGCTCCTCCCCCTCAATGACGACCTCCTTGCCGTCCAAATCAGTGCCCTGCGCCCTGGCGTACCAGGCGCGCTCAGTGGGGAACCACAGGCCCGGAACCGACAGACAGCCCTCATCCCCGTCCTGGTATTCGTCCTTGGAGAGTTCGACGATCTTGGGGTTGAGGATATAACCGATCTCGCCGTCGATGTTCCAGGAGAAGGCGCGCAGACCGACCCCGATCTGGTTAGCCGCCAGGCCCGCCCGGCCGTCCTCGTCGACCGTCTCGAGCAGGTCCTCGACCAGGGCCCTGACAGAGTCGTCGATGTCAGTGATCCAGTCGCACTCGGTGCGCAGGACCGGGTCGCCGATGATACGGATGTCGCGGTATGCCATGGCGGCATCCTCCCACGACCGAAGCGGAGAGGCCATGTTCGTCCCGTCGCGTCGCAGCTCGTTCACGCCGATAACCCCCGATAACCTGCGCACGCACAAATGAGGGCCCCACCTCATGGGTGGGGCCCTCAGGGGCTCCTGCGGCTGGACTCGAACCAGCAACCGTCCGATTAACAGTCGGATGCTCTGCCATTGAGCTACGCAGGAATGCGCTTGACGCGCAGTGAACTTTAGCAACATCCCACGACGACGTCGAATCGGGCGAATTGCCGAAAACGCTGCAATTGCAAGAATATCCTAGCGTGTGGGCAGCCCCACACCCTCTCGGACGCGGTTCTCCAGGTTCTGAAGCGCCTCGCTATCCTCCTCGTCTGTGACCTGAGACGCCATCGGTCGAGTCACGGAGTACAGATGTCCGTCCGCACCGCGCCGCACACTAGCTGTGGCAGTCGCGCCACCGGGAAGCGTCGTCACCGCGCTGTGGACGATGGCGGCCTCGACGCGCTGGCGCAGGGCCTTGGCGAAGGGAGCGACATCAGTAGGAGCGTAGGTATCACCGTTGCGGACGCCTGCCGGCACCTCCAGGACAAGCTCATCACACTCCAGGTCCGTCCAGCTCAGGGTGAAGGTCCGCTCGTCGGCGTCCCAGGACCCGCGCTCCACCTCATTCCAGGCATAGTGCTCGGGCCGGCTGCGGCCGCTGAAGACGACGAGCCCTTCAGCCGTCGCCGCCGCCCACGCGGAGCCGTCCTCATCCAGAGGAACGGCCCCCAGAACAGGGTCGTGCAGCTGCTCACGCATCTCGAGAGGCAGCGTTCTAGCGGATCGGGAGGAAGAGCCTTGTCGACGTCGCAGGATCGGCATACCCGCCAGGCTACCCGCACTGCCTGCTCGGGCGGACGACAGTATTCAGGCTCCCTGCCGAATCTGCATACGGCGCTGTTCGAGGGCGGCGATCTGCGAGAACAAGTCGCGGTAGCCCTCGTCCTGCGGGGACATCCGCCGGTGCCGCGAGCGCATTTCGACGAGCCGGCGGTTGATTCCCATGACGGTCAGGGAGCTGAGCACGCCTCTGGCGTAGCGATCCAGTCCCGAGGCGTCCACCTCTGTGCCGCGTCCCCGAATCGTCGGCAGTGGCAGAGGGGCCACGGCGAGCTCGGTGATGGCCGCCTCGACCAGGCCGATGGCGCCGTCACGCACCTGCTGGAGCCAGCGCAATGTGGCCCGGCGCTGCGCCTCCTGCTCCCCCATTCCAGCGGCCACCGCCTGTTGTACGAGCCCGGGCACTTCTCCTGTGCCTCCGGCGGCGGCGACGGCCTCGTAGACGGCACGGTGGATGAGCTGGCCGAAGGAATCGGCACCCAGCTCGTCGGCACCGGCCCGGTGAGCGGCCACCGGGAACTGGACGATGACCGCCAGGGCCTCGCGCTCGAGCTGCTCCACGGGGTCGGTCACCGGCGGCAGGCCGCGCACCGGGGCGGCGGCGTCGGGGCCCGCCGTTTCATCTGCGGGCCACTGACCGCCGCGCTCCGCGGAAATCCGGTTGCCTTGACGCTGGGCGGTCTGAACCGCGCCGTTGACCTCTGCGTCGGGCAGTCCCAGCCATCCGGCGAGTCTGCGGGTGTACTCGCGTTTGAGCGCCCGGTCGCGGATTCCGGCTACGACCGGCGCCGCCGAGCGCAGTCCCCGAACCCGGCCCTCGGACGTGTCCAGGTCCAGGTGGGACAGGGAGGTGCGGATGACGAACTCGAACAGCGGCACTCGCCTGGACAGCAGGCGTGGAATGCCCTGGTCGCCCTCCTTCATGCGCAGGTCGCAGGGATCCAGTCCGCTCGGGTCGACGGCCACGAAGGTCTGGGTGGCGAAGCGCTGGTCCTCGGCGTAGGCGCGCAGGGCGGCCTTTTGACCGGCGGCGTCTCCGTCGAAGGTGAAAATGACCTCGCCTCCGCGAGCCTCGCGCCCCTGGCCGGTGACGACGCCCGCCGCGGGGTCGTCGATATCGCCCAGGAGGCGGCGCACGACTCGCACGTGGTCGGCGCCGAAGGCGGTTCCGCACGTGGCAACGGCCGTCGTCACCCCGGACAGGTGGGCAGCCATGACGTCGGTGTAGCCCTCGACGACGACGATGCGGTGGGAACGGGCCACTTCCCGTTTGGCCAGGTCCAGCCCGTAGAGGACCTGGCTCTTGTGGAAGACGGGGGTCTCGGGGGTGTTGAGGTACTTGGGACCCTGGTCGTCCTCGGAGAGCTTGCGAGCCCCGAAGCCGACGGTCGCCCCGGTGACGTCCCGGATGGGCCAGATGAGGCGGCCCCTGAAGCGGTCGTAGACGCGGCGCCCGTCCTGTCCGCCCCGACTGCACAGTCCGGAGTCGACCAGCTCGGCCTCGGTGTAGCCGGCGCCGCGCAGGTAGCGGGCAAGATTGTCCCAGCCGGCCGGAGCATAGCCGACGGCGAAGTGCGCGGCGGCGTGGCGATCGAAGCCCCGGGCGGTCAAGAAGTCGCGACCCGTCTGGGCCTCCGGGGTGGCGAGCTGCTCGCGGAACCAGGCCTCGGCCAGGCGGTTGGCATCCATGAGGCGCTGACGGGTTCCCGGCTCCACGCCGCGTCTGACGGCTCCGCCCTCCTCGTAGCGCAGCTGGACGCCGGTGCGGTCCGCCAGGTACTCGATGGCCTCGGCGAAACCGAGGTGGTTGATCTTCTCGATGAAGGCAATGACGTCCCCGCCCTCACCGCAGCCGAAGCAGTGCCAGTACCCGAGCTGGGGGCGGACGTGGAAGGAGGGGGTGCGCTCGTCGTGGAAGGGGCACAGCCCCTTGAGGGAGCCGACACCGGCGCTCTTGAGGGTCACGTGCTCGCCGACGACGTCCTCGATCCGGGCGCGCTCGCGCACCGCCTCGATGTCCTCGCGCCTGATCAGTCCCGCCACAGGTCCATCGTAGGCGAGACCGCCGACATCCTGCGCAGGCGCTTAGCGGTGCACCGCTACACCTCGGAGAACATGCCGCACAGCCGGGCGTGCCAGGCGCGCGCAGACGTGTCCGTCAGGGAGGCGATCTGGTCGACGACCACTCGCAGGCGCTCGTCGTCGTTCTCGGCCCGGTGCCAGGCGTCGGCCAGGACGGGGTCGATCGCCCCGCCGTCGCCGGTCATGAGGACGTCGGCCAGATCGAAGATGAGAGTGCGCTGGCGCAGGTAGACCGGTTCGTGCTCTCGGGGCTCCATGACGTAGCGAACGGCGATTCCCTTGAGGAGGAGGATCTCGGCGGCCGTCTCCTCGGGGATGACGAGTTCGGCCCCGTACCGGGTCAGGGGTCCATCGCCGTAGGCCCCGCGGGTCGCGGTGGCGACCGCTGAGACGAAGCGGCCGATGATCTCGCTGGTGAGGTTCTTCAGGTGTGCGGCGCCGGCCACTGAGCCGTTGTAAGAACGGATCCAGTAGGGCTGGCCGGACAGCCTCTCGAAAGCCGCTCCGAGGGCGGCGGCGCTCAGGTCGGTGCCGTACCAGGCCCGCGTGGCCTCGAGCAGCTCATCGACCTCGTTCGGGTCGGTCAGGCAGGCCGGGTCCATGCGTCCCAGGGCGATCGCGTCCTCGACATCGTGGACGGAGTAGCCGACATCATCAGACAGGTCCATAATCTGGGCCTCGATGCAGCGCCTGCCCTCCGGAGCCCCCTGGCGCATCCAGGCGAAGATGTCAGCGTCGTCGTCGTAGGCGGAGTACTTGCGCGCGCTGCGTCCGCTCGGACCGCCCGGTCCCCCACCCTTGAACCAGGGGTACTTCGCGACGGCGTCGAGGCTGGCGCGGGTGAGGTTGACGCCCACCGGCCGTCCGGCGTCATCGAGGGTCTTGGGCTCCAGACGGGTGAGGATCCGGAAGGTCTGGGCGTTGCCCTCGAACCCCCCTATTTGGCGGGCGACGACGTCGAGCGCTTTTTCGCCGTTGTGCCCGTAAGGCGGATGCCCCAGATCGTGGGAGAGACAGGCTGCGTCGACAACGTCGGGATCACATCCCAGCGCCTGGCCGAGGGCACGCCCCACCTGTGCCACCTCGAGGGAGTGGGTGAGCCGGGTTCGTACGAAATCGTCAGCGGACGGCCCCAGGACCTGGGTCTTGGCGCCGAGGCGCCGCAGCGCGGAGGAGTGCAGAACTCGAGCCCGATCGCGCTCGAAAGGTGTGCGTTGAGGATTCTTCGCCTGCTCGTGAACAAAACGCTCAGCGTCCTCGGATCGGTATCCGGCTGGGCCAAAACCACCGTTTCCGTCGATACGCACAGACTCGGACTCAGATTTCTGCACTGACATGGTCACAAGGTAGCGCAGAAGCGGGTTACGATAGTCGTCACCATTCCGACACCTCCGACACCGTCTCAAGGGAGCAACGGCAACCGATCTCCACAGCGCGTGGTCGCCGCGCACCCTCGAGACACCGACGAAGCACTCTTAGGAGTGTCACTCCTGGGCGCGAGCCCAGCGGAAGGGAGATACTCGCTGTGACCACGACCACCACTCTCGTTCACCGACCCTACGACGGTCCGGAGGAATGGTGGCGCCACGCCCTGGTCTACGAGATCCCCTCACCGGCCCTGGGAGCCGCCGATCTGAGACGAACGGGCCCCATTATCGACCACGCACTCAATCTGGGAATGGACGCGGTGCTCATTCGTCCGAGCCTGCTCGACGTCAGCTCCGAGATGGACTCGATCCGCGGGTTCATCGACAACGCACGCACCCAGGGACTGCGCACCATCGTGCGTATCTCCGGCGCACTCGGGCCGATCACCGGCCCCTACGCCAAACAGACCACCGGCTTCGTCACAGGGCTGGAGGGCGATGGCGATGACCTGCTGCGCCGCTCGGAGGCCTACCTGCAGGCGGGGGCGGCCGGAATCGACCTGGGCACGATCGTCCCACCCCAGGTCACCCGCGAGACGCGGCTGGACCGTCTGAGCGCCTACTTCGCCATGCTGCACGGCCAGCTGGCCGAGTACGTGGAGGACGGCATCGTCGGCGCCGACGTGACCGCCGACTACCCGGACTCACTGCGCCACCACCTCCAGGACGACTGGATCCACCATCTACGTGACGACTGCCTGACCCTCACACGCTGGGACGCCGAGTCGATCACCTCCCACCTGACCCGATCCCTCGATGAGCACGACCGCTTCGGCGCTCCGCCCACCTGGCGCTTCCTGCCCCCTCACATCCTGTCCGAGCATTTGGACCCCGGGGACGGTCAGCGCTGGTACTCCGTCGCCCATGACGAACGGATGCTCCGGGCACTGGCGCTGCAGGCCATGATGCTGGCCCTGCCCGGATCGCTCTACCTGCGCCAGGGCGACGAGATCGCCCTGTCCGACGCCGACAAGCCGACCGCTCCCCTGGATCTGGCCGAGATGGTGGCAGAGCATGCTCAGGCGCAGTCCTCGCAGTTCGGGTCCCCCGCCGCGACCGTGCGGCATGCGGCCCACGTGCGCGACAAGTACAACCTTGCCTGCGCACCCCTGGCCTTCGTCACCGGACTGGAGTGGTGCCCGCCGCGGGCCCTGGCTTTCCTGATACGCGGCGTACTGGTGGTCGTCAACACCTCGGACTCCCCGGTTGTCCTGCCGGCCGAGGCCAAGGTGCTGCTGTCGTCCCAGTCCTTGCGGCAGGACCAGGGACAACTATTCGTTCCTCCGACGACGACGACCTGGCTGGAAGCCGCGACTGTGGCCTAGAACACTCAGTTGCAAATTCTATTCATCTATTGCAATCATTGCATTAACCAGTTAAATTGTGGTGCCAGGCGAGGAACTCCTCGCTCCGGATCCGATTCGAAGGAGAATCCCTGTGGCACCCACCCGCCGGTCCTTCCTGACGATGGCCACCGTCGCCGCCACTGTTTCAACCGTTGCAGCTTGTTCCAGCTCCCAGAAGGCCGCCGGCGCTGCCGCCTCCGGAGGAGCCAATCAGCAGGCCTCCGGCTCTTCCGGAGGTGATGCCAATGCCGACCTGGTCATCTGGGCTGACCAGAAGAAGGCCGACTCGCTCAAGGAGATCGCCAAGAGCTGGGGACAGGAGCAGGGCATCACAGTGGCCGTCCAGATCGTCGCCAATGATCTGCAGCCCGCCTTCATCACGGCTAACCAGGCGGGCAACGGCCCCGACATCGTGATGGGCGCCCACGACTGGATCGGCAACCTGGTGCAGAACAGCGCGATCCGGCCAGTCGTCCTGAGCCCCGAGGCCGAGGCCAACTACTCCGACATCGCCCTCAAGGCGGTCACCTACGACGGCCAGATCTACGCCACTCCTTACGCCGTCGAGTGCCTGGGGTTGTTCGTCAACAAGGCCCTGACCCAGGTCACCGAGCCGGCCACCATCGAGGAGATGGTCGAGGCCGGCACGGCCGCCGGTACCGAGCTCATTCTCTCTCAGGCAGTCGATGAGAAGGGCGATGCCTACAACATGGAGCCCATCTACACCGCCGCCGGAGGCTACCTCTTCGGCAAGAATCCTGACGGCTCCTACAACTCCAAGGACCTGGGTATCGGCAAGGAGGGCTCGATAAGGGCCGCTGAGAAGATCGGACAGCTCGGCAAGCAGGGGGTTCTAAGGAAGTCGGTCACTGCCGCCAACCACATCTCCCTGTTCACCGACGCCAAGGCGCCCTACCTCATCTCCGGGCCGTGGGCCCTGGCGGACATCAAGAAGGCCGGCATCGACTACCAGCTCACCAGGATCCCGGGTTTCGGGGACATCGAGGGCAGCCAGGCCCGCCCCTTCGCCGGCGTCAACTGCTTCTACGTCGCCTCCAACGGAAAGAACAAGGCCTTCGCCGAGACCTTCGTGGCCGATGCCGCCAAGGACATGACCTTTGCGGCTTCGATGTTCCCCTCCAATGAGCTCCCACCGGCGCAGAAGGACCTGGCCGAGAAGCTCAGGGCGGAGCAGCCGGACATGGTCACCTTCGCCGACATGTCCGCCCAGGCGGACCCCATGCCCGCGATCCCGGCCATGTCCTCCGTGTGGGAGCCGTTCGGGCGGGCCCAGGCCAACATCGTCGCAGGCGCTGACCCCGCCAGCACCATGGCGGGGGTCGGCGAGACCATCCGGGCGTCGATCGACGGTTGATCCGCCCGGTCCCGGCCCCATGCGCTCAACTGCACGCACCTAATTCGATCCCACAGTTCTTCTTAATTGCTTTCCCACTTCTGGAAAGGACCTGCAGATAATGACGTCCGCGTCCACAACGATCCCACGGGACAAGACCACGACCATCAGAGGCGTCATCGGACGCATCGCGGTCCTCTCCCTTACACTGGTCGCCGCGATCTACCTCGTCCCGCTCCTCATCGCCTACCGAATGTGGATGTGGCTGGGAATCGTCGCCCTCGCCACGGCAGCCATGTTCCTTCTGTACTCGACCAAAAGGTTCGTACCGGCCAAATACCTCTTCCCGGGCACGTTCTTCCTGACCGTCTTCCTCATCGTCCCGATCGTTCTGACCGTCCAGACCTCCTTCACCAATTTCGGGGACGGATACCGGGGAACCAAGGAGGAGGCGATCACCGCCATCACCAACAACTCCATGGTTCGCACGGAGGACTCCCCCACCTACGGCCTGTCAGTCGCCACCGACGGTGACGTCACCCAGGGGCCCTTCTCGTTGTTCCTGGTCAACCCGCAGACCAAGGAGGTCATGCGCGGAAGCGATGGGAAGAAGATGGAGAAGATCGATTCCTCCACCGTCACCATCGACAACGGCGTAGTCACCAAGGCGGACGGATACACGATCCTGACTCCCAAGCAGATCAACACCGCCTACGAGGACATCACCTCCATGTCGGTACCCTTCTCGGACAAGACGACGGTCAAGGTCCAGGGCGTGCGCACCGCCTTCGAGGGAACGAAGCGAATGGTGTATGACAAGTCCTCCGACACCATCACCAACACCGGCACCGGGGATGTCTACTCCGTCAAGAAGGTGGGCCTGTCCGAACACTTCGTCAACGCCAAGGGCGAGAGCCTGGCCCAATCCTGGAAGCAAAATGTCGGCCTGGCCAACTACTCCCGGCTCTTCACCCAGGGAAATCTGGCATCCCAGTTCCTCAAGGCATTCACCTGGACCATAGTGTTCGCCTTCGGCTCGGTGCTGCTCACATTCGGCCTCGGTTTCTTCCTGGCCCTGACGCTCAATGACGACCGGATCAAAGGTAAGAAACTCTACCGCTCCTTCCTCCTGCTGCCGTACGCCGTGCCCGGCTTCATCTCGCTGCTCGTGTGGTCGAACTTCTACAACCAGGACTTCGGCCTCATCAATCAGTTGCTCCACCTCCACATCCCGTGGTTGTCCGACCCGACCATGGCGAAGATCGCCGTCCTACTGACGAACACCTGGATGGGCTTCCCCTACATGTTCATTGTGTGCACCGGGGCCCTGCAATCCATCTCGGGGGACGTCAAGGAGGCCGCCAAGATGGACGGGGCAAGCGGGCTGCAGGCGACGTGGCGCATCATCACCCCGCTGCTGCTCGTCGCCGTCGCTCCTCTACTGGTGAGCACCTTCGCCTTCAACTTCAACAACTTCAACGCCATTCAGCTGCTGACCGAGGGCGGTCCCTTCCCGGCCGGAGAGTACACGCGCGGCGGCACCGACATTCTCATCTCCATGATCTACCGGATCGCCTTCGGCCGTTCCGGCTCGGACTTCGGATTCGCCTCGGCCGTCTCGGTCATCCTATTCGCCGTCACCGGCGTCCTGGCCGCCCTGCAATTCCGAGCAACCAAGAAGCTCGAAGACGTCAACTGACCCAGCCGATTGTGGAGAGAACAGAGGATCACCATGAGCACCGCATCCAAATCCGCGTCCAACAGCTCCGGAGCGGCTCCTGCCGCTGAGAACCACATGTCCTTCTCGCGCTGGTTCCGTGAGATCGGCTGGAGGCACGTCGTCGGCGTCGTCGCACTGGTCTTCGCCGCCTTCCCTGTCCTTTACGTCATCTCCGCCTCCCTCAACCCGCTGGGGACAGTGGCCTCCACCGGCCTCATCCCCACCAAGGTGAGTCTGGTCAACTACCAGAACCTGCTATCGGGGACACGCGGTCCCTTCCTGCGCTGGTACCTCAACACGATCGTTATCTGCGCAGTGGTGGCCACCGCCCAGGTTTTCCTGTCGCTGCTGGGCGCCTACGCCTTCTCCCGCTTCCGCTTCACGGGGCGCCGCGGCGGTCTGCTGGCCCTGCTCCTGATCATGATGTTCCCCGCGATCCTGTCCATGATCGCCATCTACACCATGATCTCGCAGATCGGCCAGGTGGTGCCTGCCTTCGGCCTCAACACCCTGGCCGGTTACAGCCTGGCTCTCATGGGCGGGGCCCTGGGGCAGGTGTGGCTCATCAAGGGAACCTTCGACACGATCCCCCGAGAGCTCGACGAGGCGGCAATCATCGACGGCTGCACGCACTGGCAGGTTTTCAGGATCATCCTGCTGCCGACGCTCAAGCCGATCATCGCCACGACCTTCCTGCTGGCCTTTGTGGCTGTCATCAGCGAGTTCCTTCTGGGGTCCATCATCCTGACCGACAACTCCCAGAAGACCCTGGCTGTGGGGCTCTACGGCATGCTCACTGGTGACCGCTCCAACAACCTGGGCATCTTCGCCGCCGGCGCAGTTCTCACCATGGCCCCGGTGATCGCCCTGTTCCAGTACCTGCAGCGCTATATCGTCGGCGGCTCGATCTCAGGGGCGGTCAAGGGCTGATCGCGGCTTGTGGGAACCTCCGCCCGGCCCGATCCAGCGGCTGCGGCTCCGGGGCGTGCGATACCCGATCGCACGCCCCGGATTCACGCAAATGTGCCCTGATCTGCGATGATTGCGGGTGGGGAGCCGGACGACGAGCCACCGTCAGTTCGCGCGAAGCGGCTCCTCGACCTTCATTGATTCTCGTAGGATTCACTTATGCCACAGAGACTCACCCTCACTGACATCGCCGACCAGGCGGGTGTCTCCACCGCCACCGTCTCGCGCGTGCTCAACGGAAAGTCCAACGTGGCCGATTCGACTCGGCGGCAGGTGCTCGCAGCACTCGACATCCTGGGCTATGAACGACCCGAGTCCGTGCACCAAACCTCCCGGGGCCTTATGGGACTGATCGTGCCGGAACTGAGCAACCCGATTTTTCCCCTGTTCGCCCAACAGATCGAGCAGCTCCTGGCCCCCTCTGGGCACACCCCCCTGCTGTGTACCCAAACCCCCGGGGGCATCAGCGAGGACGAGTACGTCGAGATGCTGGTGGACCGCGGCGTCGCGGGAATCATCTTCGTCTCCGGACGTCACGCGGACACCACCGGCGACGTCACCCGTTATCAGCGTTTGCGCGAGCGCGGCGTGCCCCTGGTCACGATCAACGGCAACGCGCCAACCATCAAGGCCCCGGGCTTCGCCACTGATGACCGCCGGGCGACCCGGATGGCGGTGGACCACCTCATTGCCCTGGGTCATCAACGTATTGGACTCGCCATGGGACCGATGCGCATGGTGCCGGCTCAGCGCAAGCGTTCCGGCTATGAGGACGCCATGACCGAGGGGCTGCCCGGCGAGCTGTTGCGAATGGTGGAGACGCTCTACACCTACGAAGGGGGCGTTAGCGCTGCACTGCACCTGCTGGAGCAGGGCTGCACGGGCATCGTGTGCTCCTCAGACGTGATGGCTCTCGGCGTGGTCCAGGGGGCGCGTCAGACCGGCAGGTCCGTGCCTCACGACGTCTCTGTCATCGGCTACGACGACTCGCCGCTCATCCCCATGACCGACCCGCCGCTGACCACGGTGCGTCAGCCCGTGGACGCCATCTGCCGGGCAGCAGTGTCGACGCTGCTCGCCCAGCTCGGCGGGGAACGGCCGAGCGACACCGAGATGCTGTTCGCCCCCGACCTCATCGTGCGGGACTCGACCGCGGCGGCCCCGATCGACTGACCCTTCTTCTCCTCCCGCAGTGGGGCTCCCCGGCAGAGAGGCGGCGGAGTTCCCCGACTCAGCGCGACCAGGTCCGGGCCAGTCGCGCCCCCAGGTCCGTCAGCCGCGCCTCCAGCGCATCGGGACTGCCCGCGTCCCAGGACTCGACGGAGTGGGGCTCTTGCACGCTGTAGGAGGTGGAGATACCGGCACTGGCCAGCTCGCCGCGAGTAGTGGCGCAGCGCCCGCACACCAGGGCACAGGGCAGTGCCTGCGAGGCGGCGTGCTGCCCGACGACGCCGACGATGCTGTCGGCCAGAACGTCGTAGAGCTCACCCGACGCCGTGACCACGAGGTCCTGGCCGAGGACCGCCTCGGGAAGGCCGAGGATCTCCGCCATGACGCGGGCGCCGGGCCTCGCCCACGTGCCCAGGGCCCGCAGCGCCATCGCGCTGCCACCAGCCGCCCCCGTTCCCCAGACGGAGGCGCCCAGCCGGCCCATCCCTCCGGAATCCGCGGCGGCGGAGGCCGACGGCATCTGTGCGCCGTCGAGTGCGGAGACGACGGGGAGCGTTCTCTGCCCGCCGGAGGAGCTTTTCCGGATGGCGCTGGTCGCATTGACGGCTTCCGTGGCCGCGGCGCAGGCACGGCGATCCAGTTCCTGGGCCTGCCGGGGCCCCAAGGAGGTCACGTCGGCCAGTGCCGCCCCGGCGCCGTTCATACCCCCCAGGGCGATGTCATCGGCCAGAACCAGCCCGAGGCTGCGGCCGGCCAGAAGGTCCATGGCCGCAGCGACGCCGCCGAGAGCATCGAGCGCTCCTGCCCCGCCGTCGTGGACAGCCGAGCGCGACAGTCCGACCAGGAGCGTGTCGGAGGAGTGCGTGCGGCTCAGGGCGGCGCCGATGGCCTGTCCCAGGCCGTATGTGCTGCCCTGAAGGGCCTCCTGGGTTCCCTCGTCTGGATCGGCGGGAAGCGCCAGGAGCCGGGCGGCGTCGAGGAACCAGGTTCTGCCCTCGCCGGGGCGCCGGCTCCCCGCTCGCTGAGGACCGGGAACCAGCCGCACCAGGTCGACCTCCCGGACTTGTCCGAGCGGCCCCCGCCCCTGAATGGCCTCGCGGGAGGCGATCCGCTCCGGGCAGATCGCCTGGGCCGAACCCGGGCCGCCGTCGACCATGGGCAGAAGGGTCAGAACATCGTCCGGCCGGGACGAGCGCCAGCCGCGCGCCAGGCAGCCGGCGACGCATCCGGCCGGCAGGCCGCCTGCCGATCCGACCACGGACACTCCGGCGGGTTCAGGCCACAGGCCGCCGGGAGCGAGCAAGACCCTCATGCCGTGACCGTCGGGCCGTGGGCGCTGCGGACGGGGCTCGTCACGAGGAGATGGCCCCACTGAGGCGGGCCAGGAGGAGCGCCTCGGCGACCACGATGCGCTCCAGCTCGCCCAGGTGCATGGACTCGTTCTCGCTGTGAGCGCGGGTGTCGGGGTCCTCGATCCCGGTGACGAGCACCTGGGCGTCCGGGAAGGTCTCCTTCAGGGTGGCGATGAAGGGGATGGAACCGCCCTGGCCGATGTTGACGGCCTCGGTGGCCCAGGCGGTGGACAGCGCCCAATGGGCCGCTTCGGAGGCGGGAGTGACCTCGGAGCCGTCGAAGGCGGGACCGGCCTCGCGGCCGCTGACGGTCAGCCGGCCGCCGAAGGGCACGTGCTTCTCCAGGTGGGCGGCCAGCGCCTCCTGAGCCTCGACGGGATCCTGCCCGGGGGCGATTCGCAGCGAGAGGCGGGCGGTGCACGAGGGGGCCAGGACGTTACCGGCCAGATCCAGAGGAGTGATATCCATACCGATAAGGGTCAGGGAAGGCTTGGTCCACAGCCTCGCGGTGAGGTCGCCGGTACCGGCGAGCTCGACGCCGTCGAGGACCCCGGCGTCCGCACGGAAGTCGGCCTCCGGGTAGTCCGGGAAGTCGGCGTCGGCCCGGGACCGGCTGATGAGCCCGCAGATGGCGACATCGCCGGACGCGTCGTGGCAGGAGGCGATCAGGCGGCACATGGCGGTGGCGGCGTCTAGGACAGGACCGCCGTACTGGCCGGAGTGAAGCGCATGGTCGAGCATGTCGAGACGGACGTCGACCTGGACGACGCCGCGCAGCGAGGTCGTCAGGGAGGGGGTGCCGACCTTCCAGTTTGAGGAATCGGCCACGACGATGACATCGGAGGCCAGCCGGTCTCGATAGGTCCTCAGGAAGTTTTCGAATGAGGGGCTGCCGACCTCCTCCTCTCCCTCGACGAAGACAGTCACTGAACAGGGCAGCTCACCGGCAGCCAGGGACGCCAGGGTGCGCAGGGCGTGAGCGTGGGTGATGACGCCGGCCTTGTCGTCGGAGGTGCCACGACCGAAGAGCCGCTCGCCGCGCCGCTCGGCGGTGAAGGGGTCGACCTGGTCCCAGCCGGCCGGGTCGCCGACGGGCTGGACGTCGTGGTGGGAGTAGAGAAGGACGTGCGGACTGCCCTGGGGCCCCTCCTTGTGGGCGAGGACGGCGGGCCTCCCCGGGGTGCCGTCCGGAGTGGGCACGGAGAGGATCTCGGCATCCAGGCCGCTGTCGCGCAGAAGCGCGGCGACGGCCTCGGCGGAGCGCCGGACCTGGGCCTGGTCATGACTGGAGGCGGAGACCGAGGGGATCGCGACCAGGTCTGTCAGGTCGGAGACGATGGCGGGCATGGAGGTGTGCACGGCGGTGCGCACGGCATCAACGGTGATCATGGTTTTCAGGGTATCGCGCCGCTGCCGCTAGTCTGTGCACCGTGAGCCTGTTCAAGAAGCGCAGCCAGACCCCCGAACCGGAGCCTGCGGCCGAGCCCAGCCCCAAACCCGTTGGCAAAGGGCGCCCCACTCCCAGGCGCAAGGACCAGCAGGCCAAGAATCTGCACCCCGTGGTTCCCAAAGACCGTCAGGCCGCTAAGCGGGAGGCGCGGGCGGCCCGTGACGAGGCCTGGAAGCGGCAGAACGAGGCGATGGTGACCGGTGAGGAGAAGTACCTTCCATCCCGGGAGAAGGGGCCGGTCAAGCGCTACATCCGCGACTACGTCGATGCGCGCTTTAACCTGGGCGAGTTCTTCATGCCTCTCGTCTTCGTCTTGCTCATTTTCTCCTTCGGGTTCAGCCGTATCCTGCCCCAGTACCCGATGGTCAGCTTCTACGTCGTGCTGGCGATGAACGGCTACCTGCTGCTGGCGATCGCCGATGCCGCTTGGTGCTGGCACCGGTTGCGCCAACGCCTCGTCAAGAAGTTCGGAGCCGAGCGGGTCAAGGACGAGGGGACGATCTTCTTCTATATCATGTCGCGCTGCTTCATGCTGCGGCGCTGGCGCCGTCCGGCTGCCCTGGTCAAGCGGGGCCAGTACCCGTCCTGACCTTTTCCGACCGGTTCCCCCCGGCGGGGCGCCTCAT
Organism: Actinomyces sp. oral taxon 849 str. F0330; assembly: GCF_000239715.1. Lineage (NCBI taxonomy): Bacteria > Bacillati > Actinomycetota > Actinomycetes > Actinomycetales > Actinomycetaceae > Actinomyces > Actinomyces sp. oral taxon 849. The sequence goes on from NZ_JH470350.1 coordinate 398,927, forward strand.
GGGCCCGAGCAGCTGGTAGTCCTCCATGGAAAAGCGCCCCGTCTGAAGAAAAACGGGGGTCAGCGCCATGCACGGCCCGCGGATCCGGCCGGGACGGTGGCCAGGGCCCGGTTGATCCGCCCCGGCCAGGCCGGCCCGTTGTAGATGAAGGCCGTGTAGGCCTGGAGCAGGTCCGCTCCGGCGTCGAGCATGAGCTCGGCGTCCATGATGGAGGAGATGCCGCCGACGCCGATGATGATGGGTCCCTCCCCCAGCCTGCCGCGCAGGCGGCGCACGACCTCCAGGGAGCGGGGCAGGAGCGGCGCACCGGACAGACCGCCCTCCCCCAGGTCGTGGTCGATGGTGGTGTTGGTGGCCACGACTCCATCCAGCTCCAGATCCAGGACCAGGTCGGCGACGGCGTCGAGATCCTCATCGGCAAGGTCCGGGGCGATCTTGACCAGGAGCGGGACGTGGCGCCTCGCCGCGCGGTCCGCGGCCTCGCGCACCGCCTCCAGGATCGGGCGCAGCGCCTCGACGCTCTGCAGGCTGCGCAGCCCGGGGGTGTTGGGACTGGAGACGTTGACGACGAGGTAATCGACCCAGCGGGCAACCGCGGCGGCCGAGTAGCGGTAGTCCTCAACCGCGTCCTCAAGGGGTGTCACCTTGGTCTTGCCGATATTCGCGCCGACGACGATGGAACGCCCCCGCGGTGTGCGGCGCAGGGCGCGCAACCGCCTGGCGGCTTCGTCGGCACCGGAGTTGTTGAAGCCCATGCGGTTGCGCACGGCCCGCATCTGGGGGTAGCGCCACATGCGGGGCTTGTCGTTGCCGCCTTGAGCACGGGCGGTGAAGGTGCCGACCTCGATGAAGCCGAAGCCGAGCATGTCCAGGCCCTCAATGGCCTGCCCCTCCTTGTCCATTCCGGCCGCGAGCCCCAGGACGCCTGGGACGGGGCGGGCGAAGGGGCCGCCCTGGTTAGCCGAGGGCACGGGGAACGCCGGTCGGCGCCCCCACATCTGGCGCACCACGTCCCTGACGAGGGGAACCTTGCCGGTCACCTCGATCGCGTCCATGCACACATCGTGGATCAGCTCGGGGTCGATACGGGTCAGGACGGTCTTGTACAGCAGGTCGTAGAGCACGGTGCCAGGCTACCCCGGCGCGGTTAATACGACCCCGCAGCCGCGCTCGGTCCGGGCGGTCTCGCTTCTGGTGGTCCTTGCTTCGCGCCGGGGGCGGTATCACGGTAGCGTGGGGGCAGTTCGAGCCCCATCACAGGTGTGTTCTCAGAGGTGGTCCGTGTCCTTCAACCGCGATATCCAGATCGATCCCAACCGGGTCCAGACCCGTTCCGGCGGAGGCCGGGGCGCGATGATCGGCGGCGGCTCGATCCTGACCGTCATCGCCGTCGTCCTCATCTCCCAGCTCACGGGGGTGGACCTGTCCGCCATGCTGGGGGCGCAGCAGGCTGGGAGGACGATATCGACGACCTCGTCGATCGATACCTCTATGTGCACCAGCGGGGAGAGTGCCAACAAGTACACCCAGTGCCGCATGGTGGCCACCGCCGAGTCCCTCGACGCGGTGTGGACGGACCAGCTGCCCGCCCAGGCGGGGCTCACCTACGCCAAGCCCGAGTTCGTCCTGTGGGACGGCACCCGGATCTCCTCGGCCTGCGGCAACGCCTCCTCGGCGGTGGGGCCCTTCTACTGCTCGGGGGACCAGACGGTCTACCTGGACATGAGCTTCTTCTCCGAGATGGAGAAGTCGCTGGGGGCCACGGACACGCCCCTGGCGGAGGAGTACATCGTGGCCCATGAGTTCGGCCACCATATCCAGCACCTGACCGGGCAGATGGCCAAAGCCGACCGCTCGGGCAGCGGCGCGACGTCGGACTCGGTCCGCCTGGAGCTTCAGGCGGACTGCTACGCGGGAATCTGGGTCAACCACGCCTCCTCCACCCCCGACCCGGAGACCGGCAAACCCTTCCTCAACCGTCCCAGCAGCGAGGAGATCAACGGTGCGCTGGGAGCGGCCGAAGCCGTCGGTGACGACCACATCCAGGAACGGGCCAAGGGGCACATCGACTCCGATACCTGGACCCATGGCTCGTCCGAGCAGCGCGTTCGCTGGTTCACCACCGGGATGAACTCTGGCTCGGTCCAGGCCTGCAACACCTTCGCCGTCGACGCTTCCCAGCTCTGAGACGGACGCGGCGACGCCGTTCGTCGCTCTCACTCGTCTCCCCTCTCCACCGATCTCCGCGGCCTGACGGGGCCTGTCGCCTTCTGAGCGGCGGGCCCCGTTTGCGTGCGACGTGGCGTCACACCCGACGCTGTGATCATGACGCATTCAGCACCGGCGTCATCACCGGTACCGGCCCTTAGGAGGAGACCATGGCCACGGCACTCATCGTTGTTGAGTCCTACTTCGGCAATACCCGGCTCATCGCCGAGGCTGTCGCCGCTGGGATGATCGAGGGAGGCGTCGACACCCAGGTCGTCGACGTCTCCCAGGCTCCGAGTGCCCTGCCCGCAGACCTGGATCTGCTCGTGCTGGGAGCCCCCACACACAACCGGGGCCTGCCGACTGCGGTCTCACGGACCAAGGCCCGTGAGCAGGCAGGGTCGGGCGAGGCATCCCCCGGGATCGGCGAGTGGCTGGCGACCACGGCGATCCCGGCATCCACCGACGCCGCTGCCTTCGACACGGTCATCTCCAAGGGATGGCTCAGCGGTTCAGCGGCCAAGGCGATCGCCAAGGCGCTGCAGCGTCATCAGGGTCGGCGGACGTCGTCGGTCAGGAGCTTCGTGGTCACGGCGAGCAAGGGTCCACTGGCCGATGGAGAGAAGACCGACGCCCACAGCTGGGGGCGGGAGCTCGCGGCTTCAGCCAACGGCAGATAGACAGACGTCTTGGCGACAACTGCGCATCGCATCATCGAAAGGAAAGCAACAACATGACAGCAACGAACCACGACAAGTCGACCCGGCCACAACTGAGCGGACGAAACATCGCCGGAGCATGCCTGGCCGTCTGCGGCCTCCTCATCATCATCTGGGGAGGAACGCTCGAGTCCGTCAATGTACTGAGCCCCGACTTCATGAGCTTCGCCGTCAGCGGGCTGGTGATCGTCGCCGCCGGGGGATGCCTGGCGACGGCACTTCCTCGCGCTGCTCGCGTCGCACTCATCTGGCTGACAACGCTGACATCGATGCTCTATCTGTTCATCCTCGGCATGGCGGTCATCGTGTCCCTGATGAGCTGTGTGATGATCGCCGGGATCGCCGCCTGGCTGACCATCAGAATCCTGAGATGAGAAAGCGGCCGACCTCGGTGCGGTGACGACGTAGCGGCGAAGTCGCTTCCGGAACGATTCAGACCGAACCGACTTCGCCGCCTCTTCCCGGGTGATTCAGTAGTAGCGCCACTGCCGCATGTCTCGGTTGTAGACCTCGACGATCCGCGGATGCAGGAGAGTAGATGGCTCCATGGTCTCGGTGCGGGCCGGTTTGGTTCGCATGATGAACTCCAGGGTCTTCCGGTCCTGGTAGGTCAGTCCCTCGGGCAGCGGCTGGCTGATGAGGTTCTGCGGCGTCTTGGTGGACAGCACGAAGCCCCACTCCCCGAAGGAGGGGATGTTGGTCGAGAAGGGCAGAATCTGCCGATCCGGTTGGGAGGTGGCAACGGTGCTGGCCACTGTGGAGAAGGCGTGGGGCGAGAAAAAAGTGGAGGTTGCCTGGGTGACCATGACGCCCTCGGGAGCCAGCCGCGCTTCGACATTCCGGTAGAACTCGGTGGAGTAGAGCTTGGCGAGCTTCTCGTTGGAGGGGTCGACCAGGTCGACAAGAACAACGTCGTAGGTCGCCCCGGAGTCCCGGACGTAGGTGAAGGCGTCGTCGTTGACGACGCTCACTCTGGAATCGGACAGGGATGCCTTGTTGAGGTCCTTGAGCAGGCGGTTGCTTCGCGCCAGCTCGGTGACGCCGGGATCGATATCCACGATGGTAACGTCCTTGACGCTGGGGTAGCGCAGGATCTCCCGCGCCAGCAGACCGTCACCGCCACCGAGCACGAGGATGTGCGCAGGATCCTTCACCGAGGTCATGGCGCTGGCGGACAGGGTCTCGTGGTACCTGGCCTCGTCCAGGCTGGAGAACTGGAGCTGTCCGTTGAGGTACATGCGCAGGTCGTTGCGGTAGTCGGTGAGGACCACCTTCTGGTAGGCGGTCTGCTGGTAGTAGACGACCGGGTCGTTGTAGGTCAGCGCCTCCACGCTGCGCTCGATGCGGTTGGCAGCCGCAAACATGCCGACCAGTGCCACGACGGCGGCGGTGGCCGCCCACAGGATCTTGCGAGGTGTGCGCACCTGGAGCAGGACGAGGACCGCGACCAGGACGTTGAGCGCCCCCACGAGGTAGGCCCCGCGCATGAGGCCGAGCTGCGGCAGGAGGATCAGGGGGAAGACCAGGGAGGCGACCAGTGAGCCGAAGTAATCGATGGCCATGACCTTGCCGAGCAGCTCGCTGGTCGAGCGGCGCCCGAAGGCGGCGAAGGTCCGCACCAGCAGCGGAATCTCCAGGCCGATGAGGATGCCGATGGTCAGGCTGATACTGCCGAAGACGACCCAGTGCAGGCGGGTGCGCCCGAAGGCCAGGTACAGCAAGAGGACGGAGTTGCCGCCGATGAGGCCCAGAAAGACTTCGCTGACGCCGAAGACGACCGCTGGTGCGGCGCGGAAGCGGTTGACCAGCAGCGAGCCGATCCCCATTCCGAACAGGGTGATACCGGTGGCGAGGCTGAAGCTGAGGACGGAGTCGCCCAGGAGGTAGGAGGCGGCCGTACCCAGGATGAGCTCATAGATGAGCCCGCCGATCGCGGCGAGCAGGGCCGCGGTGAACAGGGCGACGTTCTCTCGTCGTCCGATTCGGCCATGGGTCATGGCGAGCCGCTCAGCTCAGGATGGTGGCTGCGATGATGATGGCGATGGCCATGGCCGTACCGGCGAAGGCGAGCCCCAGGCCGATGTTCTGGTCTTCGATGAGCTCGCGCCTGAGATCAAGACGGAAGATGCGGTTGACGAGCAACGCGAACACCATGAGCAGGACGACTCCGAGCACCGCGTAGACGATGGTGCTGAGCAGTGACTGCCAGTTGAGGTCGACCGATGAGTGGTGAGCGATGGTCATGAGCGACATGTCTTCTCCTTCGTGTATGAACAGTGAGAGGATGAGGATCCAAATTCTTCACTATTTTCCGACGCCACCACCTCCGCCTCCGTAGACCGAGCGGTTCCGGAAGAAGGAACCGCCTTCCGCGGGATTGAAACCGTCATCATCATTCCACTCGAGGATCGCCATCAGAATGAGAAACGGAATGATCCAGAATAGAGGTGACTTCCAACTACCCCGAAGTCTAAGGCCCACCAAGGAGAGCCACCGGGCAAGCCGTCGTGCGACGCCTGGCACCCACCACGGTCGATACACGGGTCGACCGAAGACCTTGGACTGCTGCTCAGGCGACAGGGCCGCTGTGCGATAAGCCTCATGCTCCCGGCGGCGATGCTCATCGATCACGATACTGGAAAGCGGCTTCCTCGCCCCTTTTACCCGGAACTCGACGCATGTCGTTGTTGTAACAGCTCCTGTCAGATGTGGGATGGTTCCAGTCTCGTGTTCAATATCGGCCCGGTATACATCCTTGACCTCAACGGTATACGATCGAGCATTGGCCTTCAGCTGCCGAGTCTGACCGACCTCGAGCGTGCGCGGATCGATCGTCGGCCGAATAGGAACCGGCTCGTGCAGCACCACCTCGTTGGCTTCACGATTGATCTCAAGCCAGAGCTCCTTACCGTTCTCGTCGAGGAAACGCCATTGCTCGCAACGGATGCGGCGCGCATCTGCCTGGTTCCTCCGTTGAAGAAGAATCCTGCCCATCACGGTGTAGGTGCGACTCTTTTCTCGCAAAGTTCCCCGAAGCGTCTCGCCGACTCTCAGATCACCTCTGATACTCACAGCGTGGTCCCCGAGCTGATCACGTGCCGGGCTCGCAAACGCCGACGCACCATCTCCCCCACAGCCTCGATCTGCGCGGGGGTCAGCGTGCGGCAGCTGGTGAGCGTCACGTAACCGTCGCCGGACTCGGGCCAGGTGTGGGCGGCGATATGCGACTCGGACAGAATGATGACGGCGCTCAGACCCTGGGGCTCGAACCGGTGGTGCGCAGTGGAGACGGCTGTCAGTCCCGCTTCCCATGCGGCGTCGAGGAGAATCGACTCGACGGTGGGGAGATCATTGAGCGCGTGCGGCTCAGCCCCACTGATCTTGTAGCTGACAGAACACAGACTCACCGCACTCACGCAAGCACGGTAGCAACATGGACGGTGCCCGACAAACGGGGCGAGATCCCCATCTGCGCCTGCCCGGCTTCTGAAACGCGCGATTGGAATGCCGTCGCCCATGGGGTATGCGGGGCTATTTTCCGACGCCGCCTCCGCCGCCTCCGTAGACAGGGCGGTGGCGATAAGTCCGGGAGGAGCCGGTATCCGAGGTACTGGTGGAATCGGCGCCGCCACTGAACTGACGGTTGGGAGAGCATGAGGAAAACATCCCGACGACCAGCGCAACGCTGACGATCGCGCCGACGAAAGCACCCCTGATGACCTTACGGTTCATCTCACCACCGACGGGCCGTCTGTTGTAGAGGACGCGTCCGAAGAGCTGCTTCTGCTGGGCAGTGGACAAGGGTGTCTTGCGGTAGGCCAGGAGGTCACGGAAACGGTGGCTGTCGATGGTCAGCCGGCTGGTCACACCGGCCGGGTCTGTCAACCGCAGCTCGACGTAGGTCATGGTCTCGCCGATGTTCAGCGGGCACACCGGAGAGCCAATGGCGTTCTCGAGCGTGCCTGTGGTGACCTCCTCAACGAGAGCCTGGTGAGGAGCGCCGTTGATCGTCAGCTGCAGCCTCTGGCCGACGGTCAGGGCCCACGGCTCAATCGTCTCCTGCAGACGAACGGGCTCGTAGAAGAGGATCTCGCCGGGGTCGTGGTCGAGCTCGACCCAGGTGTCGGCGTTGCTGCCACCAATGAGCTGCCACTCCTCCCAGTAGTAGAAGCAGCGGTCCTCGGTATCCCACTCCTTGAAAAGCAGGCAGCCCCTGACCGACAGGGCGCCTGCACTTCCCTGCAGCATGTCGCCGACCTGCAGGTTGGCTCGCGTGCCGTTCACCAGGACCCTCCCGTCTGCGCAGGACAAGACGGTGCAGCACTGCCATCGTTGAAGCCTGACCCGCCTGTCATCACGCGGGCACAGTAGCAACGTAGGCATGCCCCGGCAAACGGTTCGCACTCCCCATGGTCAACCCCCACCAAGTGGATCCGAGCGGATCATGATCCAAGTACCGTGTGAGACTGTCCCCATGCGCGTTGCTGAGATCGCCGAGTTGACCGGGACGACGGTGCGTACGGTGCGCTACTACCACTCGCTGGGGCTGCTTCCGGTTCCCGGTGAACGTGGTGGCTGGCGCGACTACGACCTGGGCCATGTGGCCCGGCTCTCCCGAATCCGCTGGTTGGTGCAGGCAGGCGTGTCGTTGGAGACCATCAGGCGCGTCCTCGACGAGCCCGAGGCGACCGGCGTCGAGCGGATCGACGACGCACCCGCGGCCGGAGCGGCTGGTGCGCGTTCGGCAGCCGGTTCCGTTGTCGAAGACCTGGCCGAGGCCCTGGCCGCCGTGGAGGATCACTTGGCTGAGGTGAGCAGGCAGAGAGACATGCTCTCCGGTCTGCTGGAGCGAGCCAGAACTGGTTCGACTGTCTCACCGATGTCCCCGCGTATGGCGGCATTCTTCGACCGGCTGGAACAGGCCGCTCCCGATGAGGCCACCCGTTGCGCTGTGCGCAAGGAGCGGGACCTGACCGACCTGGCCTGCTACCGCGGTCAGATGCCGCCGGAGGCAGAGTTCCTCTTCGTCGACCCGGATCCTCGCTACGACGCCGAGTCACTGGCCCTCTATTCCCAGGATCCGACCGAGCTGTCAGACGCGCAGATCGAGCAGCGCGCACGGGACATGGTGTCCCGATTGGAGGCTCGGCTGACACCTGAGCACCTTGCGGACCTGGCGAACAGCGTCGACACCGAGGCGGTACAGGCGCTCTTCCGCCTCATCACCACTACCGGCTACCCCGACGCACGACTCACCCGGACCTTGGAACGGGAGTTTCTCACCGCGATCGATCGATGGCGCCCGAGCGAGTAAGCGGCACTTGCCCAGATGCTGCCGCGTCGGCTTTGCGTACGACGCAGCGTCACACCTCACCCTGGGGTCATGCCAACGATCGCAGCCTCCCCTTCAGTGTCCGTACTGCCCGCACGGCATCACTCCCCTGCCATTGACGCCTCAGGGCTGGTCAAGACCTTCGGCTCCCTCCGCGCGCTCGACGGTCTCGACCTGGAGGTGGAGACGGGGCGGATCCACGGTTTCCTGGGCCCCAACGGTGCGGGGAAGTCGACGACGATCCGCGTCCTTCTGGGCATGTACCGCCGCGACAGCGGCGTGGTGCGGGTTCTGGGCATGGATCCGCGCTACGACGCCGAGCGGATCACACGTCGGTGCGCCTACGTTCCCGGAGACGTGGCGCTGTGGCCCACGCTCACGGGGGCGCAGACCCTCGATGCCCTCGCCGCCCTGCGCAGCGGGCGCGACCGGGCGCGCGAGGCCGACCTCATCGAGGCCTTCCGCCTGGATCCCAATAAACCGGTCCGCTCCTACTCCAAGGGCAACCGGCAGAAGGTCATACTCGTGGCCGCGCTGGCCGCGCCATGCGACCTGGTGATCCTCGATGAGCCGACCTCCGGACTCGACCCGCTCCAGGCGGAGGTGTTCGTGGAGGCTGTGCGGTACGCGGCAGGCCAGGGGCGCACGGTGCTCATGTCGAGCCACATCATGGCCGAGGTCGACCGCCTGTGCGACTCGGTGACCATCATCAAGGACGGGCGAACCGTGGAGTCGGGGCGGCTGGAGGAGCTGAGGCATCTACGCGCCTCCCGGATCACCTGCGTGCTGCCTCCCGAGCAGAGCTCGTCTTCCGGCCGACGTCGGTGGTTGCGATTACCGCGCCGTGAGCGCGGCGCCCAACGGGAACTAGCCAAGGATCCCGCCCTGCCCCAGCCCGACGCCGAAGGGCGCCTGAGCGTTTCGGTTCCCGCCGACCGCGTCCCGGTGACATTGCAACGGCTGCTGGCTGCAGGCGCTCAGGAGGTCACCTGCACCCCGGCCTCCCTGGACGAGGTCTTCCTCCAGCACTACGAGGCGGCGGCACGATGAGCGCTGCTGCGCGCAGTCTCGCTGCGATCTGGCAATCATTCCGTCTGGCGGTATCCCAGGATCGGGTCTGGCTCATGGCACTGCCCGTGGTGACCGGGCTCATGACCGTACTGCTGGCACCCGGTTACGGCGACACCTACGCCTCACCGGAAGACCTGGCCCGGGCAGTGGCCTCGGCCCAGGTCTCCGATACCTCCCGCTTCCTCTACGGCGGACTCTCCGCCTCGGCGGGCATCGTCCAGGTGGCGGCGTGGGAGCTCGGAGGGCTGACATGCCTGGTGCTGAGCGTCGTCATCTCCCTGCGCTCGATCTCGCTGACGCGCGCCGCGGAGGACCTGGGGCGCACCGAGCTGCTCCGTTCGACGGGAACCGGCCCTGCGGCGGGACTGGTGGGACAGGGACTCACACTGGCCCTCCAGTGCCTGCTCCTGGGAATTGGAGCAGGTGCAGGGCTACTTGCTCTGGAGGAGGCGGATGGCACCGACGCCGCGACCTATGGGGCGGTACTCACCGCCAACTGTCTGACGGTGTCCTTCGCGGCGCTCGTCGTGGCGCAGCTGGCTCCCGATGCCGCCGCGGGCCGCAGCATCGCACTGGGCGTTGTGGGGCTCCTGTACTCGGGCAACGGGATGAGTGCTTCCAAGGACTGGGACTGGGCGGGATGGGTCTCACCCTTCCGTCTGAGGACGGAAGCGGATCCCGGCGGGAACAACTCCTGGACCCCCATCCTCATCGCGGTAGCGGCCGGCATCGTCATGCTGACGCTGGCCGGGGTGCTGGCCTCTCGCAGAGATCTGGGTCAGGGGCTGGTGCAGCTGCCCGTGAGGCGCTCGTCATCGCTGAGGGTCAGTGGACTCCTGACTTTGGCCATCAGGCTCAACAGGCGCCAGTGCCTGGCATGGGCGCTCCTGGTCTCGCTCGTGGCCGGGGTGCTGGTGTCGATGGGCGGCGGCGTCGTCGATCTGGCCCGGCGGGGCGGTATCAGCGGAGGATCCCTGGGGGCGCTTCTATCCGGAGACGACCCGGGCGAGGCATTCCTGAGGTACATCGGGCAGCTCGCCGGGGCGCTGGCCGCGGCCCAGGGCGTGTCCCTGGCGCTGCGCTACAGCGGGGATGAGCGCTCCGGATGCCTGGAGACGGCGGTGGCCACCGGGAACCGGCCCCTACGGGTTCTGCTCGCCTCATGGCTGGTGTCCGCGCTCGGCTCCGGGCTGACGCTCAGCTGTGCGATGTTAGCGGCCGGGTACGTCGGTCGTTCCGAGCTGGATACGGACATGATCGACGCCGTGCGCTTGGTAGCCGGCCAGTGGCCCGCCGCTCTGGCGTCGGCGGCGATCGGCACGGCGCTGTGCGGGGCCTGGCCCAGGGGACGCGGACTCGCCTGGGCACCGGTGCTGGCGGGACTGGGGGTCGCGCAGCTCGGCGGCGTCCTCGATCTTCCGACGTGGGTTCGAGATGCCGGTCTTCTCGCCCAGGCGGGTGAGAGAGGGAGCCTGTGGCTGGTCGCCATCATGGCAGCCAGCCTGTTGATTGCGGCCTACTGCGTGACTCGCCGCGATATGGACCTGGTTGCCGCCTCGCAGCGATCTCTCATCCACCGGGCGTCATCGTCCGCAATCTCTTAGAACCATGTGCCTGATACAGCGGCCTGACGAACCCCAGCCGGCTCACCTGAGGTAGGCCTCCCAGTAGCCCGGCCTCGGCTCGATCTGCTCAACGACGTCGATCCACAACCCACTGGGATCGGAGAAGCCGAACCGGCGCTGGAGGACACCATGGCAGCGTTGCACCAGCTACTCGGCTCACTGAGATCTGTGAGATCTGATGGCACCGCACTGGTTGCGAAGCGGGCTACAGTCGAAGACATGAGTGATCAACTTCCTTCTCCCGACAACGTGATCCTCAAGGGCATCCGAGAAGACCCCGACGCCGACGACGGGACGCGGGTCCTGGTGGACCGGCTCTGGCCCCGGGGCGTGTCCAAGGAACGTGCCGACCTGGACGAGTGGGCCAAGGACGCCACCCCCACCACCGAGCTGCGCCGCGCCTTCCACCACGGCGACCTGCCCTGGCCCCAGTTCGTCGACGCCTACCGGGCCGAGCTCACTGAGCGGCCCGAGGCCGTCGCCGCCGTCGAGCACCTGCGATCCGAGGCTCTGAAGGGGCGAGTGACGCTCCTGTTCGCCGGCCACGACCACGTCCACAGCCACGCGCGCGTCCTACGCGAGGCCGTCCTCGGCATCGAGGAGGGCCTGCGCTGAGCGCGGCCGAAGCCTCGTCGCGCTCACAAAAGCCGCCCGCACGCCGGAGGCGACCGATGTGCGGGCGGCTTCAGGAACTGACCGGGAGTGTTCTCCGGAGGGCTCTCAGACGTTGAAGCCCAGGGCGCGCAGCTGCTCGCGGCCCTCGGGGGTGATCTTGTCCGGTCCCCACGGCGGCAGCCACACCCACTGGATGCGGACCTTGTCAGCGATGAGCGATAGGGCCTGTTGGGCCTGTTCCTCGATGACGTCGGTCAACGGGCAGGCGGCGGTCGTCAGGGTCATGTCGAGCACGACGGTCCCGTCGGGCTCGATGGACACCCCGTAAAGCAGGCCGAGGTCAACGATATTGATGCCGAGCTCGGGGTCGATGACGTCTCGCAGAGCCTCCTCGATGGCGGCGACGTCGACGCCCTCGGCGCTGGCGACGGGGGCCGGTGCGTGCTGGGCGGCCATGGGGTTGTCGGCGGCAGCCGGCACCCCGCTGGGGTTCTCGCTCATGGCTTCTCCTTCTTCCTCGGAGGTTAGACGGTGGTCAGGCAGTGGGGCGGTCGGGCTACTCGGGATCTGCCGTCTCGGCAGCCGGCAGGGCGACGCCGGACTTGGCCAGTGCGTCCTTGAGAGCCATCCAGCCCAACAGAGCGCACTTGACACGGTTGGGGTACTTCGAGACGCCCTCGAAGGCCGCTCCGTCCTCGAGGTCGTCCAGGACGGCGTCGTCGACGCCCTTGCCACGCGAGTGCATGAGGGTGTCGAAGTCGGCCTCGAGGCGGGCGACGGTGGCCAAGTCGACGCCGTCGACGAGGTCGTGCATGACGGAGATGGAGGCCTGGGAGATGGAGCAGCCGTCCCCCTCCCAGCCGACAGCCTCGATCCTGCCGTCCTTCACACGCACCCCCAGGGTCACCTCGTCGCCGCAGGTGGGGTTCACCTGGTGGCTGGTGGCGTCCGGGGTATCGAGGGCACCGGAGCCGTGGCGCTCGCGGGAGTGGTCGAGGATGACTTGCTGGTAGAGCTGGTCTAGTTCGTTCATGCTCACCTCTGGAAGTAGCGACGGACGTCGGCGATGGCGGACAGGAAGCGGTTCACCTCTTCGGGCGTGGAGCACGCGCCGAAGGACAGGCGTGAGGAGGCGTGGATGCCGAAGTGCTGGTGGATCGGCTGGGCGCAGTGATGCCCGGTGCGCACGGCGACGCCGGCGGCGTCGAGCACCTGACCGACGTCGTGGGGGTGGACTCCCTCGATGGAGAAGGCGACCACGCCCAGGCGGTCGGCGGTGTCGGCGGGGCCCACCAGGCGCAGTCCGGGCACCTGGGCGAGGCCGTCGAGCACATGTCGGGTCAGGACCTGCTCGGTGGCGTGGAGCCGGTCCAGGCCGATCTCAGCGAGGTACTCCACGGCCGCGCGCCACCCGGCGGCCTGCGCCAGTGGCTGGCTGCCGGCCTCGAAGCGGGGCGGACCGCTCATGAAAGTCGACGACTCCATGGTGACGACCTCGATCATGGAGCCTCCGGTGAGCACCGGCGGCATCGCTGCCAGCAGCTCCTCGGTGGCCACGAGCGCGCCGATGCCGGTGGGGCCGAGCATCTTGTGGCTGGAGAGCACCATGGCGTCCACGCCGGCGGCGTTGAGGGCGCGGAAGTCCAGCGGGAGGTGGGCGGCGGACTGGCAGGTGTCCAGGACGACCAGTGCACCGGCCTGCCGGGCCCGCGGCGCGATGAGGTCGAGCGGGGTGATCGCACCGGTGACGTTGGAGGCGTGGGTCAGGGCCAGGACGCGGGTGCGCTCGGTGATGACGTCCAGCGTGGCGGTGTCGAGGCGTCCGTCCTCGGTCAGGTCCAGCCAGCGCAGGGTGGCGCCGGTGCGGCCGCACAGCTCCTGCCAGGGCACGAGGTTGGCGTGGTGCTCGGCGCGGGTGACGACGACCTCGTCCCCCTCCCCGATGACGAGGCGCTGGGCCGGGTCGTCGGCCGCAGCCGGTGCGCCGCCGCGGGCGGCCGATCGGCCCAGGCTGGCATGCCCGATGGCCAGGGCGACGAGGTTGATGGCCTCAGTGGCGTTCTTGGTGAAGACCAGCTCGCCGCCGCGTGCGCCGACGAAGGAGGCGACGGCGTCACGGGCGTCCTCGAAAGTGGCGGTGGCCTCGTCGGCCAGCTGGTAGGTCGAGCGGCCCGCCGCACCGTTGGAGGTGCGGTAGAAGTCGGCCTCCGTGGCGATGACGCCGGCGGGCTTCTGGCTCGTGGCGGCCCAGTCCAGGTAGGCCAACGGTTCACCATTGCGGGCGGGTCGCTCGAGGTAGGGGAAGTCGGAGCGGATCGCGGCGACCTCCTCGGCACTGAGCGCGCCTACGGAGGAGGTCCCCGGAGACGGGGCCGTGGACTGGGTCATGACGTGCCTTTCCGATTCGATGCGAACTGTGCCGGGCATGCTCGCCGACAGCCGGGCGCCGAGGTCACGAGGAACCTTAGTACCCCTGTCAGTGCCGGGGCCGACGACGCGGGTATGCGGCGGCGCGTCGTCGGTTCCCGCACGAGTAGCGCTGGTCAGGCGAGGAAGCGGTCGTAGCCCTCTTCCTCCAGGCGCTCGGCCAGGTCGGGGCCGCCGGCCTCGGCCACGCGCCCGTCGACGAAGACGTGGACGTAGTCGGGCTTGATGTAGCGCAGGATGCGCGTGTAGTGGGTGATGAGCAGGAAGCCGGCGTCCGACTCGCTGTGAAGGCGGTTGACGCCCTCGGAGACGATGCGTAGGGCGTCGACGTCCAGGCCGGAGTCGGTCTCATCCAGGATGGCGAAGCGGGGGCGCAGCAGCTCCATCTGGAGGATCTCGAAGCGCTTCTTCTCCCCGCCGGAGAAGCCGGCGTTAACATCGCGCTGGGAGAAGGCCGGGTCCATGCGCAGGTTCTTCATGGCCTGGTTGACTTCACCGACCCACTGGCGCACCTTGGGCGCCTCGCCGTCGATCGCGGTCTTGGCGGTGCGCAGGAAGTTGGCCACGGTGACGCCAGGAACCTCCACGGGGTACTGCATGGCCAGGAAGAGGCCGGCGCGGGCCCGCTCGTCCACGCTCATCTCGAGCAGGTCGACGCCGTCGAGGAGGACCTCGCCGTCGGTGACCTCGTAATCGGGATGGCCGGCGATGGAGTAGGCCAGGGTGGACTTGCCCGAGCCGTTGGGTCCCATGATGGCGTGGACCTGATTGGAGTCGATGGTCAGGTCGACGCCCTTGAGGATGGGCTTGGGGCCGTCATTAGTGGCCACCTGGACGTGGAGGTTCTTGATCTGCAAAGTGCTCATGCGACGTTTCTTTCAGCTGGATTCTGGTCAGGTTACGGGTGGGCGGGCCGCAGTGCGGGTCCGGCGCGTCACCCGGCCGCCGGAGCGGCGCTGGGCGCGGGGTCCTGGTCGGTGCGGGCAGCGATGAGACCGGTGAGCTCGAGTTCCTTCTCGATGGCGGCCATGAGGCGCTCCTCGACCTCGTCGACGCCGATCTCGGCGACGATCTCGTTGAAGAAGCCCAGGACCACGAGGCGACGGGCCTCGACCTCGGGAATGCCGCGGGCGCGCAGGTAGAACAGTTGCAAGTCGTCGAAGCGACCGGTGGCGCTGGCGTGGCCCGCGCCCTCGATGTTGCCGTTCTCGATCTCCAGGTTCGGCACGGAGTCGGCCTTGGCGCCCTCGGTCAGGACGAGATTGCGGTTGAGCTCGTAGGTGTCGGTACCGCGGGCGGCATGACCGATGAGGCAGTCCCCCACCCACACGGCGTGGGCGCCCTCGCCCTGCAGGGCGCCCTTGTAGGTGACGCGGGAGTAGCAGTGGGGCTCGGTGTGGGCGACGTAGGGGCGGTGCTCCTGGTGTTGGCCGGCGTCGGTGAAGTAGACGCCGTAGGCGTCGATGCGCCCGCCCTCGCCGGAGAAGCCCAGGTCGGGGCAGATGCGCACGTCTCCGCCGAGGCTGACGACGACGTGCTTGAGGACGCCCCGGCCGGTGACCTTCACCCGGTGGTTGGAGGCGTGGACGGCGTCGTCCTCCCAGCCCTGGACGGTCACCAGGGTGAGTTCGGCGCCGTCGGCGACCGTCACCTCGACTCCCTGGGTCAGGGCGGCGGCGCCGGTGTGGTCGAGCACGACGGTTCCCTTCGCGCCGGACTCGGCGGCGACGAGGATGTGCTGGGCGGTGGGGCGGGCGAGCTCCGGGTCCTGGCCGACGACGTTCAGTCTGGCGGCCCGCTCCAGCTGGGCGCCCGACTCCAGGGTCAGCACGGTGGCGGCCTCGACGCCGTTCCAGGCGGTGACGCCGGTGCGGTCGACTGGGGCGCCCACGGTGCCGATGCGGGCGTCGCTGCGCGGGACGGTCTCGAGGCGTGCGCCCTCGGGAAGGTCGGCCTCGACGCGGATGGCTCCGGCGGCGACATCGGCCTCGCTTGCGGCGGTGGCTGTGCGGATGGTGTCAAGGTCGAACAGCGGGGCGAAGCGCTTCATGGGCGTGAAGCGCCACTCCTCCTCGCGTCCGCGCGGCACCGGGATGTCGGCGGGGTCGAAGGAGGTGGGGCGATCAGCGCGCGAGGAGACGTAGCGCGGCCCGCCGTGGGAGTGGGCGCCCTCGAGCGTGGCACTCGAGTGGTCGGTGGAGAGTTCAGGCATGTGGAGGTGCTCCTTGGCCGGTACCCGGCCGATGTGATCAGGTGTGTTTCGAAAAGCTGAAGACGCTCGCTGAGATGGTCCGGCCCAGCGGCCTCAGCCCACCGAGTTCTCCATCTGCAGCTCGATGAGCCGGTTGAGCTCGAGGGCGTACTCCATGGGCAGCTCGCGGGCGATGGGCTCGACGAAGCCGCGCACGATCGTGGCCATGGCCTCGGTCTCGGTCAGGCCGCGCTGCATGAGGTAGAAGAGCTGGTCGGCGCTCACCTTGGAGACGGTGGCCTCGTGGCCCATCTCGACGTCGTCGGTGCGCACGTCGACGTAGGGGTAGGTGTCCGACCGGGAGATTTCGTCGACCAGGAGCGCGTCGCACAGCACGTTGGACTTGGAGTGGCGGGCGTTCTTCATGATCTGCACCAGGCCGCGGTAGGCGCTGCGTCCGCCGTGGCGGGCGATCGACTTGGAGACGATGTGGCTGGAGGTGTGGGGCGCCATGTGGACCATCTTGGCGCCGGTGTCCTGGTGCTGGTCCGCGCCGGCGAAGGCGATGGACAGGGCCTCGCCGCGGGCGTGCGGGCCCATGAGGAAGACTGCCGGGTACTTCATGTTCCGCTTGGAACCGATGTTGCCGTCGACCCATTCCATGGTGGCGCCCTCCTCGCAGGTAGCGCGCTGAGTCACCAAGTTGTAAACGTTGTTGGACCAGTTCTGGATGGTCGTGTAACGCACGCGGGCGTTCTTCTTGACCACGATCTCCACGATCGCCGAGTGCAGGGAGTCAGTGGAGTAGATGGGGGCGGTGCATCCCTCGACGTAGTGGACGTAGGAGTCCTCGTCGGCGATGATGAGCGTGCGCTCGAACTGGCCCATGTTCTCGGTGTTGATGCGGAAGTAGGCCTGGAGCGGGATCTCGACGTGGACGCCCTTGGGGACGTAGATGAAGGAGCCTCCGGACCACACGGCCGTGTTGAGGGCGGCGAACTTGTTATCACCGGCCGGGACGACGGTCCCGAAGTACTCCTTGACGAGCTCGGGGTACTCGCGCACGGCGGTGTCGGTGTCGACGAAGATGACCCCCTGCTCCTCCAGGTCACCACGGATCTGGTGGTAGACGACCTCCGACTCGTACTGGGCAGCTACGCCCGCCACGAGGCGCTCGCGCTCAGCCTCGGGGATGCCGATGCGGTCGTAGGTGTTCTTAATGTCCTCGGGCAGGTCGTCCCAGGAGTTGGCCGGCCGGTCCGTGGAGCGCACGTAGTACTTCACGGCGTCCATGTCGAGCTGGGACAGGTCCACACCCCAGGTGGGCATGGGCTTGCGCTCGAAGGTGGAGTAGGCCTTGAGGCGCTTGGCGAGCATCCACTCGGGCTCGCCCTTGATGGCGGAGATCTCGCGGACCACTTGCTCATCAAGGCCTCGCTTGGCATTCTCGCCGGCCTCGTCGGAGTCGTGCCAGCCGAAGTCGTAGCTCGTTGAGATCGAGTCGATAATCTCGTCGTCGGTGCTACGCGCAGTCTCGGTTGTTGGCAGTGTCATCGGGTTCCTTCCATTCGCTTGGCCTCCAGGCCTCGCGTCTTAGCCGCCGCCCGGACAGCGCGCTTGCGCAGCGCGGGTATGGCGATCGGAATATGGGTGGTGCAGACGTGCTCGCCTCCGGCCAGGGTGGCCAGGCGCTGGACAGGGACGCCCACGAGACGGGAGATCGCCTGCGTCTCGGCGTCGCACAGCTCGTGGAACTCCCCGGCGACGTCGCGCACGGGGCAGTTGCCCTGGCACAGCTGGATGGCGAAGGAGCCGTCCCCAACGTCGCGCACCGAGGCGGCGTATCCGTCGAGGGTCAAAGCGTCGGCGAGGGCACGAGCGCGTTCCGAAGGATCCTTGCCCGCCGACTCGACGACGGCGGCGTAGCGACGCTCGAGGTCACGCCCCCGTGCCGCAGCGAAGGAGTCGACCGCCTTGTCTCCGGCGACCTGGGACAGGTAGCGCAGGGCGCGATTGGCGAGGTCGGAGTAGCCCTCCGCGAAGGAGGTGCGGGCCTTGGGCGTGAGGACATAGTGCCGAGCAGGACGCCCGCGTCCGCGCTTGCCCGAGAGGGCGGGACTGTGGACCTCGATCTGCTCGGCCTCCTCCAACGCGGTGATGTGCCTGCGTACCGCGGCCGGCGTCAGACTCAGGACCTTGGCGAGCTGGGCCGCCGAGACCGGCCCCTTCTCAGCAATGAGGTCGAGAACGCGCGCCCGGGTAGAGTCATCGTCGTTCTGCGCCATGACTGCTCCTCCCCTAGTCGCTGCGACGCCTCGCTGCTTGATCGTGTACGGCCGGTTCGACCACGTCCTTGTTGGCCGAGAGCTCCCAAGAACCGGCTTGGGGGCCGGCCCAGGATCGGCCGCGGGGCGTCACTGGTCGTCGTGCCACGAGTTTAACCAAGATCATGCTTGCCGAATTCAACGCTGGCAAGTTCATGACGAGACGTCGCGAGGTGGGATTGAACACGTTACCCAATCAAAGGTAACCCTTACCCAGGAATGCCTAACTAGTCAGCGATCAGGGCGCCCAATCGTGCGCATCGGGAACTGCGTTTCCCATCCAGAACGTACTTCTCCCGCAGACGACTGGGGTCTGCCCCCAGTCGTCTGCGGGACAACGCAGTTCTCGATCGACAGGTACGTTCCCGGGCACGGCCGGCGCGGTCCGACGTGACCGTGGAGACCGCTTTGAGCAGACTGATCCAGGCAGAAACGACCCGGCGCCTGCCTCGCCACCCGGCAGAGCGCGGTGAGCTAAGGGCGTGCCCAGTCCTGGACCGGCACCCCGATCACTCGCTGTCCAGGCAACTGACAACGCGACCTCCTAGTGCCCACCTCTTGGCAGAAGCTCGACGTCCGCCCACGGCAGCAGGTCCGGAGCCGCTCCGACGAATTCGCCATTGACGATGTTCTCAAAGCCCGTGAAGACCCAGCCTCCGTCGCGCAGCTGAAGCAGCTGGCCGGCGTAAAGGTGCTCTGGGCGCACATATCTGGCGCCGTCGACATCCCAGGGTCCCAGTGGCCCTTCCCCCTCGGCGATCCACACACCTCCAGGGCCGGCTTCAGCCTTCATGTCGTCGCCGCAGGAGAAGACGAGTAGGTGATGGCCGTCAACGCTCCGGCTCTGGGAGACCTCAAGCTGTCCGAAGACCGACGGACTGGTCAGCGGCGGCCCGACGTGCCAGTGGTCCAGGTCATCGGAGACGGCATGACCGATGACGCCGGCACCATAGTGCTCAGCTCCCTTCGCCCTGGCGGTGATGAGCATGTGCCAGCGCTCTTCATGCATGAAGACAAAGGGATCTCTCCAGTGCTCGGCGCCAGAGACGTCGGTTTCTCTCCTCTCGTACCACCTGGCGTCCGCCTCCAGAGGAGCATCGCACGTGCGTTCGAAGGTCACGCCGTCGATGGAGTCAGCCCAGCCGATGCGCTGAACCAGCCCATCCTCGGCTCGAGAGATGCCGGTGTAGAAGACACGCATAACGCCGTCGGGCTTGACGATCGTGGAGCCGGTCCAGATGGCCTTGTCGTCGAATGCCGGCCCGTCGGAATGCACCAGGGCGTCGGGCAGAAGTTCCCACGTACGCGCGTCGTTGGAAACGGCGTGCCCCATAGAGGCACGGAAGTGCCGCCGCTCCGGGTCGTGCAGCGCGCGCGACGCCCGCAGGAAGAAGAGGTGGTAGCGATCGCCGTCGTCACAGATCCAGTGGTCCCACAGCCAGTGGTCAGTCAGTTCGAGTGCCATGTGATCGGTCTCCTCGGGTTCAGAGGGTTCGGATGGAGAGCCCGGAGAAGACCGCGCTCCCGTTGTCGGAGTAGAGGGCCAGGCCGTGATCGCCAGCGGTGGGATAGACCTGGTTGGACAGAACGGTGTGGCCCGCGTTGACGAAGACCTCGACGCTGTTGCGATCAACGACCACAGCGAGGTGCACATGACGGGCGGCGGGGTCGATCGACGCCTCGGACTGCGTGTACGGCGCGAAGGGCGCCGATACGGTCTCGCTCGGACCTCGGTCGACATAGACACGACCATTGAAGATGCCGACGTTGGTGTGTCGGGTTCCGTCTGGGCTGCGCAGGACCTCTATGCCTACGTTGGTTGCATTTGTCCAGGCAACGTCGGTGGTCAGGACGTAGGCCTCGGTCTTGACATCGAGTACCCGACGGCCATCGACGGTGACGTCGCCCAGGGACTTCTGCGAGAGGAGACTGACCGCAAGCGCGGGCTTGGGGGTGCTCAGCAGGCTGTACCAGCCGCCGGGCTGTCGGCTGAGTCGGATTTCGCGAACGACAGAGTACTGGCCGTTGTACCCATCGGTGTCGAGGGTGGGAACGTGTCTGGCGGCGTACTTCCAGTTGTTCATCCAGGCGACGGCGTGCCTCACGTTATGTGGTGAGGTGGCACTCGGCCAGGTGACAGCCGCGTACCAGTCATACCCATGATCGAGCCACTGCGGCCTGAGGTTGTCTGTCATGAACCGGGTTCCATCCCAGCTCCCTATCCAGTACGCGTAGGTGCCGAGTGATCCAGCTCCCCATCCGTCCATTGAAGCGGCGAGGACCCAGTGGCTGGTTCCGTCGTCGGCGATGATGCGGAACAGGTCAGGGCACTCCATGCCTCCGAGATCGGTAGCCCCTGGTACGAGGTAGTCGAAGTTGGAGGTCCACCGCCAGCGGTGTAGGTCTGTGGAGACGTAGAGCGAGAGATACTTGCGCCGGCCGATGACACACACCCATTGGCTGCGCTCCTCGTCTCGGACGACCTTCGGATCACGGAACCAGCGGGCATTATCGATCTCCTCATCCGTGGAGGCACTGTCAGCATTCGGGTTCGGGATGACTGGTTCGGAGAGCATCGAAAAGCTGCGCCCGCCATCCGTTGACCAGTGGAGATACTGGGCCTGGCGAGTGAGGTCGCCATGGGGCACGTGCGTCACGAGAGCGATGACCGCCCCGCCCCCGAGACCGGCTGTGTTGTCGGTGTCGACGACGGCCAAACCGCTCCACGCAGGAGTGTCACCTACGAGTGGGATCGTATCGCCCACGTCGGAGAAGGAGACTTCGTCGGTTGAGGTCGCAAGTCTCCACCCTCCTGGTCCTGCGGTCTGGGCGGCCTGGAGGTGTGGGAGCTGGAGCCGACCGCCAAGGTAGCAGGGGTGTTGGGGGTCGCAGGCCCACCCGGTTGTGGGGGTGAGATGAAGGAGCGCGCGGCGGCTGGCAGCCGCGCCTGCAGCCGGTGATGCTCCCAGGCCGGAGGCTGTTCTGGTAGCTATCACGGTGGCGGCGCCGACCACCGTCCGTAACATGGTCCTCCGGCTGAAGCCGAGGTGTTCAGTAGTCACGGCTCTCTCCATTGAGATCGAGGCTAAGGAATTCGGACAGGAATGAACTGGGAGTCAGGACTGTTCCCGAGCACGCAAGTGCTGGACGGTACACGCTTGTGTGACAGGGGAGGGTGGTCGGTACCCAGCGTGCCTCGCTCGCTGGGTACCGCTTCCTCAGCCCTTGACCGCTGTGCCTGCCAGCGATGCCACGAAAGAGCGTTGGAACAGCGCAAAGATGATGAGGACGGGCAGAGTAATGAGCGTTCCGTAGGCCATGATCTGCCCCCACACCGGGTTGAGCTGGAAGAAGTACTGCATGCCGACGCTCGCGGGCCGCATCGACTCCTCCTGGATGACCATAAGCGGCCACAGGTAGGAGTTCCACGCGGGCAGCATCGTGATGATGGCGACCGTGGCGAAGGTCGGACCGGACAAGGGCACAATGATCCGCAAGTAAATCGTCCACCAGGACGCGCCGTCGACGCGGGCCGCCTCGTCGATCTCCTTGGGGATCTCTCCGAAGTGCTGGGCGAAGAGGAAGATTGACAGGGCGTTTGCGACAAAGGGCAGAATCTGCACCTGGTAGGTATTGAGCATGCCCTGCTTGACAAGGAAACCGTCGACGACCCACTGCAGTGACGGCAGCTTGGCAACCCAGTAGACGAGCGGCACGGCGATGGTCTCAAACGGCACCATGAGGGTGGCCAGAACGAGCGATAGCACGATGTTCTTACCCTTCCAGCGCATACGCGAGATCGCGAAACCGATCATCGAGTTGACGATGAGACCGAGTAGGACGATCGTGACCGTCACGATGAGCGAGTTCGTGATGAACCGTACCGCTGGGACCCGTTCGAAGACGCCGGAGTAGTTGTCCAGTGACAGATGCCCGGTCGGAAGGAAGGCCTTGAGGGAGCCGAGGTCGGCGAAGATCTGCTGATCGTCCTTGAAGGAGGAGAAGACCATGAAGAGCAGGGGGAAGACGGCGACGCAGGAGGCGATGACAAGGCCGAGGTAGGTCAGCGCCTTGGACCGTTTCCTGACAGCGGCGCGGCCAAGACGGCGAGGATTCCTTTCGACGGTCTCGAGAGCATCAACGAGTGAGGCCGCGGATGTTGCAGTGAACCCGGTTGTCTCAGTGGGCATGTCAGTCCTTCTCCCTGGTGAGCCAACGCTGTATGAGGCTAATGATCAGGACGGCAATGAAGAAGATGAGCGAGATGGCACTGCCATACCCCATATCCTGTTCTCGGTAGCCTCTGCGCACCGCGTGATAGACGATTGTGGATGTGGCGTCCTGTGGACCTCCGGAAGTCATGACGTCGACCTGGACGAACAGGCCCAGTGCGGCGATCGTGATGGTGACGAGGATGAAGACCATCGTTGAGTGCAGACCTGGCCATGTGATGTAGCGGAAGCGCTGCCAACCGTTGACCCCGTCGAGATCGGCGGCCTCGTAGAGGACCGGGTCGATCATCTGCAGACCGGAGAGCCAGATGATCATATGAAAACCGACCGCCTGCCAGATGGACAGCATGATGATGGCCGGCATAGCGGTACCGGGGTTGTTGAGCCACGCGACTGTGGTCCACCCTCCTCCGGTAAAGGTGTTGAGCATCGAGTTGAACAAGCCGTTGTCCTGATAGAAGAAGCTCCACAGGATGGAGACCACAACCATTGAGGTCACCACGGGCATGAAGATCATTGTGCGGAAGGCGGTGACCCCCTTGGCCTTCTGGTTGACAAGAATCGCCAGCGCTAGAGCAAGGCTGGATTGGCAGGGCACGACGATGAGCGCGAAGAAGACAGTATTCGTCAGAGACCGGATGAAGGTCGGGTCGTCGGTGAACGCTCGTACGAAGTTCTCAATCCCGATGAACTGCGGCGGGTTGGGTGAAATGAGGCGGGTGTTTGTAAAAGACAGGATGAAGGTGAGTAGGATCGGGATTCCCATGAAAAGCAGGAGGAGCAGGAGGGCCGGCGAGCTCATAAGCCACGCCGTCCGAGCCTCTCTGCGCAGTGCGGCGGTCCTACCGCGGCGCCTCATGGTACTGGGGGCTGCCATATCGGTTCCCTTCCCGGCGGGGCGCTCTCGCGCACCCGCCGGATCGGTGCTGGTGGTGTAGGGAGGTGGCGCGGCTGTTGACCAGCCGCACGATCAGGTACTCAGTAGTTCACTTGACCTACTTGGCCTTATAGCCATCGTTCGACTTGATGTCAGCGTTGATGTCCTTGGCTGCCTGATCGAGGGTCGCCTTGACATCGGAACCGGAGACAATGTCGCGGGCGGCCTTGTCAAAAGTCGACGAGATGACCTTGTAGCCGGGGGTTGCGGGACGCAGGAGGGCATACTTCTTGCCAATCTCATAGACGGGCTCCAGCGGCTTGCCCTCGCCGTAGTACTTCGTCTTCGGGGTGGCCGACTCGATTGACGGGAAGTTACCGATCGCGTCGGAGTACTGGACGAGGTACTTGTCCTGCATGAGGAACTCAATGAACTTGTTCGCAGCATCGGCGTTCTTTGAGGAGGAGGACACGCCCCACTGCCAGGAGCCGCCGCCTACGTGAGCACCAGCGCCGAAGTCGACAGGAGGGAGGATGAGGACCTCGTCCTCGCCGAAGGTCTCCTGAGCCTTGAGGACCTTCCATCCGCCGGCATAGACAAGCGGCACCTTGCCTTGAAGGAAGTCCTGGCCGTCCTTGGCCGGGGTCTGAGAGGCGTAATTGGAGGTGAACAGCGAGCGGAACCAGGTACCCCACTCGACGGCCTTGTCCCCGTTGAGGAAGTCCTCGGCGGTCTCATAGCTGTTGCGGTCGATGAGGTCACCGCCGAAGGACTGGAGCATGGGAGCATAGGCGTAGGGCCACCACTCGGCGGTGTCCCACACCGACATGTCGATGGCGTAGCCGAAGCCGTCGAGCTTTGAGAGTTTGTCGAGGGCATCCATGAACTCGTCCTTCGTCCACGGCTTGTCAACCGTAGGGATAGTGACACCGGCCTTGTCGAAGGCTGACTTACGACCGAGGAAGCACAGCGAGGTGTCGTAGGGGCCGACGGAGTAGAGCTTGTCGTTCCAGACCCCCTTGGCGGAATCGATGATCTTTCCCTGGAGGTCCTGCGAGATGGTCAGCGGCGAGAGATATCCGGCCCACGCCCAGTTCGGCATGATCGGGCCGTCAAGGTCGAGGATGTCGGGCAGGTTGCCGGAGACGGCGGCAGAGGCGATGGCATCGTTGTAGGACTCCTGCGGGAAGGACTTCACCGTGACCGGGGTGTTGGGGTTCGCGGCGTTGAAGTCCTTGACCGCGCTGTTGACGACGTCGAGTTCCTCCTTGTTGCCCCCATTGTGGGTCCACAGCGTGATACCGCCGGAGGCTGAGCCCTTGCCGGACTGGGAGGAGCATGCGGCGAGCGTGGCCACGGCGGCCGCGCTGACGCCGAGGAACAATCTGCGGGTGGTCATCATGATGGCACTCCTTTGTGTATCAGCGTGAGTGGTGGGGATCTGGCTCCGTCCATTGGGCGGAGGGCTGGTAGGGCCGACCTCGTGTGCGGTCCCGGGCTACGGATGAGAGGCGGCGGGCGGCGCCGTAGAGGCGCGCTCGATGAGGGGGCAGGGGAAGCGAGTGACGTCCGGGAGCTCGGCTGCACGGCCCGCGGCGAGCTCGCGGGTGAGCCACTCGGCCATCTCCCAATGCGGCAGGCGCATTGTGGTGAGCCTGGGATCGAGATTCGTGGAGATAAGGGCGAGGTCATCGAAGCCGATAACGGAGAGGTCGTCGGGAATCGAGATCCCCAGGCGCACCGCCTGCCGGAAGACGCCGGCCGCCAGGGCGTCGTTGTAGCAGAAGACGGCGGTAGGACGATCAGGCCGGTCGAGGAGACGGCGGGCAGTGGCGTCGACGCTGTCGGGGTCGAGCTCCCCGGTGACGAGGAGCGACTCGTCAACCTCTAGCCCCGCCTTCCGGAGGCTGTGGCGGTAGGAGTCGGAGCGCTCACGCACGGCGATACTCCCGGTGTCGTCGTGCCCGAGGTAGCCGATACGGCGGTGGCCGAGGCCGACGAGGTGGGCAACGGCATCACTGGCGCCTTGGCGCTCATCGGGGACGACGCCAGGAACCCCGGGACGGTCAGCAACGCCGTTGAGCACGACAACGTCCTCGATCTGCCCAGGAACCGGAACGACGCGGTGGTACATCGAGGCAATGACCACCTGGCCGACGCGCCGGGCGACCATCTCCCGGACGGCCTCCTTGGCGGCGACGCCGTCGCGTCCTGCGTCAGTGAGGAGGACGGACCACCCGAGGCCCTGGCTGGTGGACAGAACAGCGTCGATCATGGAGACGGCGTAGGGCGTGGACAGGACACGTTCGCCGATGACCCCGATCGTCCGGGTCCGACCGTTGCGCATGCCGCCGGCGATGGCGTCGCGGACGTAGCCGAGCTCGTCGGCGGCCGTACGAACACGCTCGGCCTTGCGCTCACTCACGCGCCCCTCGAACTTGCCGGAGAGCACGAGGGAGGCCGCAGCCTTGGAGACACCAGCCGCGGCAGCGACATCGGCGAGGGTCGTCATCGTCCCTCTCCCCTCTTCTGGTCGGGAGACCCGGCATCGGTGCCGGACACAGGAAGATCATGACTCAGAACACAGTCATTCGTCAACCGGTTAACCACATTGAGTTGAGCGAATTAATCGATTGATGTTCAGGGGGTTCTTCACGTGAGTCAGGCCCTCGCTCGTCGTAGCGGGCAGACTCGCCGAACCCTGGCTCCTATCCTGCCCAGGAACGCTGGTCCGAAAAGTGCTCCCACCGGTGGTGGACGGCCAAGTATCTTGACTCGTCTACAGGCTCTCGGGGCTGCGCAGCCAGGGGGCGTCGGCGGGGCGCAGCTCGGTCCAGCCGCGAGCGCGGGCCTGGGCTGTGGCCAGGACCCCCAGCACGGTGGAGGGGTTGTGCAGACGCCCGTCCATGACGGCGTCGAGGACCTCGTCGAGGCGCACCCAGGTGGGCACGAACTCGGCCTCCTCGGCCTCGCGCGGGGTCCGCCTCTCCTCGGGCAGCAGGCTCAGGTCCTGGGCGAGGAAGATCCGGGCCCCCTCGGTAGTGAAGCCGGGAGAGGCGTAGAACTCGGCCAGCGTGTTCCAGGTGGCCGCGACGTAGTCGGTCTCCTCTGCGAGCTCGCGAGCGGCCGCGACGGCGGGAGCCTCCCCCGGCACGTCGAGCAGGCCGGCGGGAATCTCCCACAGACAGGCTCGCACGGGGTGGCGGTACTGGCGGATCATGAGGATCTCCGGGGCGCCGTCGGCTTGGGAGGAGTCCGGCCCCTCGCGCATGGCGATGACGGCGACGGCGTCGTAATGGACGACGACCTGGCGGGCGACCGGCTCCTGACCGGGGGCGAGGCGCACGTGGTCGGCGTCGACGGCGAAGATCGGCCCGCTCCAGACCCGCTCGCTGGAGACCAGCTCCCGTCCCGTCTCGCGCTTGTCAGCGAGGCTGCTCTCGGAGCCGTCGCTCCTGCGGGTCCCTGTCACCGGCTGGTCCACGGTTGGCTCCTCTGCTCACTGCAGGCGTCGTGGTCGATAGGCGCCTGGCCACCAACGATGCTACCGCTCGGGGCCGCTCGGCTCAGTGCAGGTCAAGAACCGCCTGGCGCAGCTGGGTGGCCAGGTCATCGTGGCCGGGCAGCTTCCGCGCGGCCTCGCGGGCGTTCTGCTGAGCTCGGGAGCGTGCCTGCGGGCCGGTCAGGAGTTCGGTGAGGGCCCCGGCGATGGCCTGGGCCTCGGGGGCGACGAGGATGGCCCCTCCCCTGGCGGTCACAGCGGTGCCGCCGACGTCGGTGGCCACGATCGCAGCACCGGCGCGCAGGGCCTCTTGGATGGTGAGGGGCTGGCCCTCCCACAGACTGGTCTGGACGACGGCGTCGGCGGTCTCCATGAGAGAGGGCACGTCGGACCGCCGTCCCAGGAGGGACACCGGAAGATGCTCAGCGGCGATGCGCTCAGCGGCCTCCTCGCGGCCGGGGCCGTCTCCGGCGAGGGCCCAGGTGAAGGCTGGCAGGCGTCCGGCCTCGACCTCGAGGGAGAGGGCCGCAGCGACGTCGAGGAGCAGCGACAGGCCTTTCTGAGGGGCCAGACGGGCGACGGTCAGGATGCGGGCACCCTCCTGGGGCCAGACATCCTCCGGCGCCGTGGAGCCCGAGGACGTCGGCTCGGAGGACGGATGCGGGACCGGAGCGGGGATGACGGCGAGCTCGACGCGCGCGGCACCGAGGCCCCGCGCCCGCTCGGCCAGGTCGGGGCTGACGGCCAGGACGAGATCGGCGCGCGAGGCGATGAGGCGTTCAAGCCCCTGCCCTACCAGGGTGGTCAGGCGGCCTCCGACGGTGAGGTTGTGGAGGGTGACGACCAGCCGGGTGCGACCGCTCCTGCGTCGGCCCAGGGCGAGGGCGGCCAGGGCACCGGCGCGCAGGCCGTGGGCGTGGATGGTATGGGCCCGGCGCCCCAGTCGACGCAGCCTGGCCACGACGCGAGAGTCGCCGAGACTCGGACGGGCCCCGATCTCGAGTGCCTCGGCGCGGGCAGGGGCGAGGTCCAGCCCGTCCAGGACCGCGGCGGGGGCCTCGACGATGACGTCGTGCCCGTCAGCGGCCAGGATCCGGGCGCAGTCGGCCAGGTGCGTGCGGACCCCTCCGGCGGCCGATCCGCTGACCTGGAGGATGCGCAGGCGTCCAACGGTCTGCTGCGGGGCGTCGGTCTCTTTCGAGCTGCTGACGGCGCTGGTGCTCATGCCTTCTCCTTCTTCTTGTCCGCGGGGTTACACATGTCCGTGGGCGCCGCCTGGGCGCCGCGCATAGTCCTTAGGAGGCTACGGTCGGCCAGGTGGATCGCCGCCAGGACAACGCCGGCGGCGGCGACCGCCCCCACCACGGCGGTCAGAACCGCCAGGGTCAGGGAAGCCACGTGAGTGGTTGCCACCCGGATCGCCAGACCGGCAGCGAGGGCCACCGGGAGCCCCGTGGCGAGGGCTGTGAGGATCGGGCGCAGCACCCGGACTCCCATGATGCGGGCCAGGGCTGTCAGCAGGCCGACTCCCGCAACCGTCATTCCCACGGTGGTGCCTACTCCGAGTGCAACGAGGGTGGCTCTACCGTCCCCGCCCGACGGCGCCATGAGGCGCACGCACGCAGCGGAGGCCAGTGCGACCGTCAGCCATCCCGCCGCAGTGGCGTGGGCGGCGGGCCGGGAGCGGTCGGCGGCGAAGAGAACCCGGGTGACCTGGTAGATGAGGGCGTAGCCGATCAGTCCTGGGGCCAGGACGGCCAGAGCCTGCCCCATCCCATCGACCTGTTTGAAGGAGAAGAAGCGCTCGGCGGCGTCGCTGGCGGCCAGGAGCATGGCCGTCCCGGCGACGGCGACGGCGGTGACCAGAGCGGTCGAGGTGGCGACCAGGCTGGTGACGGCACTGTCCGCGCTGTCGGTGCCGGACGCGGCCCGCTGGTGGGTGGCGGCCTCGAAGGCTGCAGTGAGGCGGGGGTAGAGGACGGTGGCCACCGGGACGGCCAGCACCGCGTAAGGAAGGACGTAGACGGCCTGCGTGTACTGGTAGACGGCTGCCGTGCCGGTCTGTCCTCCCCAGCGGGCCAGGGCCAGGACCGCCAGGACGCTCAGCTGCTGAGCCAGGATCGTCCACACTCCGGCTCCGCCCAGGCGCAGCGCCCGCCGGGCCTGGGAGCCGCCCAGCCTCAGGGTGGGGCGCAGTCCCAGTTCTAGTCGGTAGACCGGCCACAGCAGCGGCAGGCTGAGTGCTGCCACTCCGAGGGTCGTTCCCCATCCGAGGATCTGCAGGGCGGAGCCGGAGGCCGCGTCGTCGCCGTCGGCCAGCGCCCCGTAGAGGCCGTAGGTCGCCATGACTACGAGGCTGGAGAGCATTGGTGTCAGGGCGGGCCAGGTGAAGCGGTTGTGGGCCTGGAGGACACCGGTAAGGACCACCGCCACCCCGTACATGGGCACCTGGAGGGCGAACATGCGTAGAAAGGAGGCGACGAGCTCGTGCTGGAGCGCGGGGTCGACCCCCTGGGAGGTGGGGAACAGGGCGGCAATGGGGGTGGCGAGGACGATGAGGACCAGGGACAGCGGGGTCAGGACGGCGAGGACCAGTCCGAGCAGTCCGGAGGCAGTGGCGGTGACCTCCTCGCGCCTGCCCGCGGCGATCGGGGCGGCCAGGAGCGGGACAACGGTGGCTGCCAGGACGCCACCGACGACGACCTCGTAGAGAGTGTTAGGAAGCTGGTTGGCCGTGGTGTAGGCGCCCGCCACCGTGCCGGTGCCGACGGTGGCGGCCTG
Source organism: Actinomyces sp. oral taxon 849 str. F0330 (assembly GCF_000239715.1). Taxonomy (NCBI): domain Bacteria; kingdom Bacillati; phylum Actinomycetota; class Actinomycetes; order Actinomycetales; family Actinomycetaceae; genus Actinomyces; species Actinomyces sp. oral taxon 849. Next base: position 428,831 of record NZ_JH470350.1, read on the forward strand.
GACGAGCCAGCGTAGGAAGCCCAGGACGCGTGACAGGAGGGTCAGGCCGGCGACTGACCCGGCCACCGAGAGTAGGCCGCCGCGGCGTTGCTGGGTTGTCATCAGGGGCGGCGTCCCAGCCCGTCGAGCGCGGCCAGGGCCGGGGTGTCGGCGATGACGCGGGAGAAGGAGACCTTCTCGCTGGCCAGGATGAGGCCCACGCCGCTCAGGGCGGCTCCGGCGCGCACCGCCCGGCTGGGGTGGCAGGCCAGGGCGGTTCCCAACAGGGCGCCGACGGCGTTGGCCCCGGTATCGCCCAGCATCGTGTTCTCCAGGAGGTCCTCGGGCAGGGCGCTGAGGCTGACCCCCAGTGCGCCTGCGGCCAGCAGTCGGGTGGGTTCGCCGTCGTGCCCGGGGGTGGCCAGCAAGGGGGTGCTTACGATGGTGGCGGTCTTGAGCGCCCGGCCGGGTCGCAGGTCGAGGAGGTTGAGCAGGTTCGCCCAGGAGGCGATGACGACGGCGCCCGTTGCGGCGTCGACGGCACTTGCAGCCAGTGCCCGTCCGCCTGCGGCCGCGCTGCGGTCACGGGCCAGCAGGACCCCGCCGACGAGAGCTCCCGAGCCGATGACGGCGATCTTGAGGACCCCGGTGGTGACGCATCCGCGGGCAAGCGCGGTCAGGTGGCCCTTGAGCCCCTTGACGGGGGCGTCGCCGTCATGGGCGCCGGCGTCAAGGTCGTCGATCAGTCCGGCGCACCCTCCGGCGGTCGTCGCGAAGGCGGCGGCGAGTCGCACCCGTGAACCGCTGCGCGGTGCCGAAGAACGTGACGCGGATGCGCCGCGCAGGAGCCGGCCAGTCTCGATCGCGGCCATGACGGACCCGGCGGCGACTCCCACGCCCCCGCGCAGGTTCACGGTGCGCCCGTGGAAGTTGGTCCGCTCCAGGCTCTGGGCGATGGGCGCCAGGGAGGTGGACCAGGACAGGGTGACGCCCGACGCCTTGATCCCCGCCTGCGCCAGGCGTCGGGCGCAGGTGCTTACTCGCGTGATCGTGCCAGCCATGGTCTCAGCCTAAGGCAGGGTGCGTCTGAATCGCCGCGACAGCGCCCCTGCGACGGGTCCGAGCCATCTGCACCATAGGGCTATAAGGGATATGAGGGCTATGGAAACTATTTCGTCACTGGCGGCATGACGGCGTCCGCGCCCTTGTCGAAGCCGTAGTGGCCCACGGTTCCCGCCTGGGTGGAAGCCAGTGCCAGGGGCGTGGAGACAGAAGCGGCGATCTGGCCGACTGAGTCGACGGTGGTGATCTTCTCGCCCTCGGAGCGGATGACGGCCACGACGTTGTCGTCGCCGTCGGCGGAACCGACGACGACCGTGGTCGCCCGAGAGGCCGTGCCCGCCAGCGCCTTGGCCCATGCCTTGGGGTCCTGGCCCGGGGAGGCCTCGACCGTGGTCTGCTTGGCGGAGGCCGCCTGGGGGCGGGGGCCGACGACGACGATCATCTCGGCCGGGCCGGTGGGAGTGGAGTCCACGGTGACGAACGGCGTACCGGAGGTGTCCACGGACAGCAGGTCCATGAGGGCTCGGGATGAGTCGTCATTGCTGGTGAGGGCCTTGGCGAGCCCCTCGCCCAGGATGCCGTTGGCGTCCTTGGAGCCGGTGCTGCCTAGGTTGCCCTGGATCTGGCCGGAGAAGGTGGAGCGATAGCTCTCGCGGGACAGGTCCACCCAGGTGGTGGTCAGGCTGACTCGGCCGGTGACGGAGGCGCCGGCGGTCTTGAGCTGGGTGGCGACGGCATCGGCGTCCTCGGCCTTGGCCTCAGGCAGGAGCACCAGCGCGACGTTCTTGGAGGCCAGGCTTCCCGGCAGAAGGCTGGTAGCGGCCTGGGTGATGTAGGAGTCGCGCTCGTTGACGGCCGTCTCGGTCTGCTCGAGCTTGGTCTGCGTGGCGTTGCGGTCCTCGCGCAGGGCGGTGACCTGGTCGTTGAGAGCGGTCCCCAGTGAGTTCTGCAGCGGACCGGCGCCCAGGACGACGCCGACGGCGAGGGCCAGGAAGACGGAGATGAGCGATACCAGGTGATAGCGGAAGTCGATCATGGTTGAGACCTTGAGGATGACCGTGAGAGGGGCTGCCTCTCGGATGGGCGGGAGTCGTTAGACGGTGGGCGAGTTCGGGGCCAGACCCACCAGTGAGCGGAAGAAGTTGACGATGTCGTCCCACACGGCACCGGACAGTCCTAGGAAGGTCTGCCCGCCCGGGGTGGCCATGAGGGCGATTGCCAGGGCGAAGGTGCCCGACAGCGCCAGGAGCAGCAGCCACCATCCTGAGATGCGGGTGCGGTAGAGCTGGGAGACGCCCTTGGCATCGATGAGCCGACCGCCGACCTTGAGCCGGGTCAGGAAGGTCGAGGACATGCCGGCGCGTCCCTTGTCGAGGAACTCCAGCAAGGTGGCGTGCGTTCCCAGGGCCACGATGATTTCGGCACCGGCCTCATCGGCCATGAGCATGGCGATGTCCTCACTGGTGCCGGTGGCGGCGAAGACGTGATGATCGACCCCGAGCTCCTCGACGTGGGCCAGGCCCGGAGCACGCCCGTCGCGGTAGGCGTGGACCACGATCTCGGCCCCGCAGGCGAGCGCCTTGTCGGATACGGAGTCCATGTCTCCCACGATCATCGTCGGTTTGAAACCGGCCTCCAGGACGGCGTCGGCTCCCCCGTCGACACCGATGATGATGGGCTTGTACTCGCGGATGTAGGGCTTGAGCGCCTGGAGGTCCTCCTTGTAGGAGTAGCCGCGCACGACGACCAGGACGTGTCTGCCGTTCATCTGGGTGGACAGCGTGGGCATGCCGACGCCGTTGAGGAGCAGGTCCCATTCGCCGCGCATGTACTCCATGGTGTTGGCGGCGAAGGCCTCCAGCTGAACGGCCAGTCCCTTCTGGGCCTCCTCCATGGCGTCGGCGACGGTCTGCTTGGTCTGGACCGTCCCTTCGGCGATGACCTGTTCCTTGCCGTCGATGCGCACGGTGCCGTCCTCAACCGCGATACGCTGGCCGTCGTGCAGACGCATGACATCGGGGCCCAGATCGTCAATGAGCGGGATACCCGCATCGAGAAGGATTCCCGGCCCGAGGTTCGGGTAGCGCCCGGAGATCGACGGGGAGGCGTTGAGGACTGCGGAGGGGCCGCACTCGACCAGCGCCTCGGCGGCCACCCGGTCGATGTCGGTATGGTCGATGATCGCGATCTCACCGGGCTGGAGGCGTTTGGTGAGCTTCTTCGTGCGCGCATCGACGCGCACGACACCGCTGGGATGCTCGGAGACAGACCCAGACTTTCTGCGGAAGGGATTCTTCACGGCTCGGATTGTCCCACGACTGCTTCCCGGAGAAGCTCAGCGGCGTGCCGGACCGCGGCCTGGGAGTCCTCGTGGCCCGATAGCATCCTGGCCAGCTCGCGTTCTCTCTCCTGGCCTTCGACGACGAGGACCTGCGTGCGGGTGCGTCCGGGCTCGGACTTTCTCACATTCTCCCGAGGCTCTTCGGCGGGCCCCCAGAGCGCCGCGTCGAGAACGGGGGCCGGGGGCTCGGATCCGGTTTCCGATCCGGTCACCGGGTCGGAAACGGTCTCCTTGCGCACCACCAGGTGGGTATCGGCCCAGGCCGCCACCTGGGCCAGGTGAGTGACCACGACGACCTGGTGATGGCGCGCCAGACGCGCCAGGCGCCGACCGATCTCCCTGGCCGCGCGCCCTCCCACACCGGCGTCGATCTCGTCGAAAACGAGGGTTCGGGTGTGGGTTGCGGAGCGCGCCGAGGCGGAGGCGTCGGCGAGGACCACCTCCAGAGCCAGCATGATGCGCGACAGCTCCCCTCCCGAGGCGCCCTTGCCCAGGGGCAGGGCGGGGGCGCCGGGGTGGGAGACGAGCTCGAGAGCCACGCTCTCGAGGCCGGTCGGCCCGGGCTCATCGAGTCGGTCCAACGAGACAACGAGTTGCGCCCCTTTCATCTCCAGGCCTTCGAGCTCGGCGGTGACGGCCTCCTCCAGTTTCTCGGCGAGCAGTCGACGCGCCCGGCTCAGCTCCTCGCCGACATCGACCAGTTTCTTATCGGCCTTGGTCAGGCGCTCGGCCAGCACTGCGGCGGTGTCCTGGGGCCCGTCGAGCTCGCCCAGGCGCGCGGCGGCGCGCTCGCCCCAGGCCAGGAGTGCGTCGACGTCGTCGAGCTGCTCTTGGGGGCCGCCGATCTCCCGGCAAGCGCGGGCGAGCTCACCGCGGCGGTCCTGGACCTGGGCGAGGCGGGCGGGGTCGGCACTCAGGGAGGACAGGTAGCCTCCCAGCTCGGCGGCGATGTCGGCGGCGTCAATACCCAGGCGCTGGGTGCGTGCGG
>NZ_JH470350.1:433917-439981 GCF_000239715.1 Actinomyces sp. oral taxon 849 str. F0330
GCCGGCCTCGAGGGCGCGGGCGGCGGCGCGCGAGTCGGGGTCGACGAGGAAGGCGCCCTCGACCAGGCTGCGCTGGGAGCCCGTGCGCACGATGGTGGTCTCGGCGCGCTGGCCCAGCAGCAGTCCGAGCGAGGTCAGCACCATCGTCTTGCCGGCGCCGGTCTCACCGGTCAGGGCGGTCAGACCGCGACTGAGGGGGAGATCGGCCTCCTCGATGACGCCGAGGTCCTCGATGTGCAGGGACTCGATCACGCCGGTCCTCCCGCGGGCGGGCGGGCGCCCGCTGCGACGGCCGGCTGATCCTCCGGATCGTCCGTAGCGTCATCGGCAGCATTGGAGGCCCGCCAGCCCTCTACGGGCAGGTCGAACTTGCGCACCAGGCGGCTGGCGAAGGGGGCCTCGTTGAATCGCGCCAGGCGCACCGGGCGCTCCGCGCGGCTGACGCGGATCCGGGCGCCGACGGGCACGTCCAGACTGCGCCTTCCGTCGCACCAGATCTCGGCGGCTCCGAAGCCCGCTCTTTGGATGACGACCTCCATGCACGACTCGGGTCCCAGGACCAGGGGGCGGGTGAACAGTGCGTGCGCGGCCACCGGCACCAGCAGCAGAGCCTCGACCTCGGGCCAGATGACGGGGCCGCCGCAGGAGAAGGCGTAGGCGGTCGAGCCTGTGGGCGTGGACATGATGAGGCCGTCGCAGCCGAAGGAGGAGACGGCCTGGCCGTCGACGCCGATGGCGACCTCGAGCATGCGTGCCCGGTCGCGCTTCTCCAGGGCGGCCTCGTTGAGCGCCCACTCGCGGGAGACAGTCCCATCCGGGGAGATGACCTCGACGTTCAAGGTGGTGCGGGTCTCGACGGTGTAGCGGCCCGCGACAAGGTCGGCGACGACCTGCTCGATGCCGTCGGGGTCGGCCTCGGCCAGGAAGCCGACGTGCCCGGTGTTGATGCCCACCAGGGGGATGTCGCGTTCGCGGGCGGCTTCGAAGGCGCGCAGGATCGTTCCGTCGCCCCCGAGCACGAGCACGAGGTCGACATGGGCGGTGCACTCCGGTCCGACGGGCTCGACTCCGTGGGCGCGCAGCGCCGCCGAGGCCCGGGCCACGGCGGTGGCCGTGGGCGCGCTGGGTCTGGGGACGGGCACGGGTTTGTCATTGAGATCGCGCTGCAGGAGCATGACGCGGGAGATTTTCTGACGGCGAGGATGCGCTCCTGGCCGCCCCGAGGAGTCGGGGCGGCCGGCCGGCTCCACCGACTCAGTCGGACCGGCGATACCTGCGGGGCTCAGTTTGCTCATGTGTGGGTCCTTGTTCTGCTTCGGCGGGAGTCGTCTGCGGCGGGTCCCTCGGCGACGGCGCACTCGACCTGGGCGCGCAGTTGGGCTCCACGCAGGTCCTCGGGGCCCCCGGCGCGGGAGGCGTGCATGTTCAGGAAGTACTCGACATTGCCGGCGGGACCGGGCAGCGGGGAGGCGGTCACGGCGTCGACGCCCATCCCCAGGGAGTGGGCGCGCTCGGCCACGGTCAGGACGGACTCCACATGGAGCCCCGGGTCGCGCACCACTCCCCCGTGCCCGATCCGGTCCCTGCCCACCTCGAACTGGGGCTTGACCATGAGCAGGAGGTCGGCGTCGGCGGCGGCGGCGCGCAGCAGCGGCTCGAGCACCAGGGTCAGGGAGATGAAGGACAGGTCGCCCACCACCAGGCCGGGAGCCGGGGCGACGGCTGCGGGGTCCAGCGTGCGGATGTTGGTGCGGTCCAGGGCGGTGACGCGGGGGTCGGAGCGCAAGGACCAGGCCAGCTGGCCGTAACCGACGTCGACGGCCACGACGTGCTCGGCGCCGCGGCGCAGGAGGACGTCGGTGAAGCCGCCCGTGGAGGCGCCGGCGTCCAGGCAGCGTCTGCCCTCGATGCGAGGCGCCAGACCGCGCTCACCCAGCGCATCCAGAGCGCCGGCGAGCTTGTGGGCGCCACGCGAGACGTAGTCGTCTCCGCAAGGGGTGTGGATCTCGATGGCCTGCGCCGGGTCGACCTGCCGGGCGGGCTTGGTGACCACAGCGCCGTCGAGGGTGACGTGTCCGTCGGTGATGAGGGTGGCGGCGTGGCTGCGGGAGCGGGCCAGTCCACGGCGTACGAGCTCGGAGTCGATGCGGATGAGTCTGGCCATGTCAGCCTTCCGCCTCATGCAGGACGGAGGCGAGCTCCTCGTGGATGGCGCAAAGGGCGGCGGCCCGATCCTCCAAGGGCATCTGCCCTATCCCGGTGAGCCGATCGGTGTGGTCGGTCAAGCCGTGGGCCATGGCCAGTGCGGCGTCGGCGCGCGGGGGCGCGGGCAGCGGAGGCCCGGGATTCGCCGGACCTGCGGGCGCACCCGTCAGCGGGGCCCCCCGGTTGGCGGCTTCCGGTTCGTTGTGGCTCAATTCCTGACTCACCTCGACGTGGTTGGCATGCGCGCTGCTGCTACGCCTCTTTCCCTCCCGCGGAGTATTCCCGACCTCGGCCGGGCTCTCAGGGAGCAGCGACTTCGATGTCGGGAAGATCCAGTGCAGTGGCCCTGCCCCGGGCCTCCTGGGCGTCGGCCCAGTCCCAGGCGGCAACGGCCAGGGCCCGGTAGGAGTCCAGGTCGATGCTCGTCGGGCTGCCGTCCCGGGTGGTCACGGCTCCCCCGTCCTGCAGTTCGAGCCCGGAGTCGACGACGCGGGCGCGCCGGCCGCCGACCTGCCACCACTGCTGGCCGCCCTGCTCGACTCGTACGGGTTCGGGATGCGGCTCGGTCAGGCCGCGCAGGTCGGTGTGAAGGAAGCTGGGACGTTCGGTGGCCGCAGCGGTGATGACATCACGCGCGTCTGAGACTCCGGTGAGGACGTGGAGCCCGGGAATGCCTGCGGCCCGGGCACCGACGTGATCGGTGTTGAGGCGGTCCCCGACGGCCAGTGGCCTCGTACCGCCGGCGCGTTTGAGGGCGCGCGTGTAGATTCCGGGGAAGGGCTTGCCCCCTGCGAGGGGCTCCTTGCCGGAGGCGTTGACGACGGCCGCTACGAGGCTGCCGTTGCCCAGGGCGAAGCCCCGCTCGGTCGGCAGGGTTGCGTCGAGGTTGGTGGCCACGTGGAGGGCGCCGGCGTTGATGGCGTAGACGCCCTCGGACAGGAGGGCCCAGTCGACTGCCGGGTCCCATCCCTGGACGACGGCGACCGGGCCGTCCTGTGCGCTGCCGGTCACCTGGAAGCCCTCGTCCAGGAGGGCCTGACGCACGCCGTCGCCACCGACGACGAGAACGGTGGAGCCGGGCTCGATATGCTCGGTGAGCATCGCGGCCGCGTCCATGGCGGCGCTGAAGATTTCCGTGGTCTCGGCGATGATGTCGTTGGCGGCCAGCTTGTCCACGACCGTCTGAGGCGCCCGCGAGGCGTTGTTGGTGACGAAGGACAGGCGCATGCCGGCGGCGCGGGCGGCGTTGACGTTGTCGGCGGCGTGCGGGACTCGGGCCTCACCGGCGAAGCAGACGCCGTCGAGGTCAAGCAGTGCGACATCGTATTCGGTGCACAGGGGCCGCTCGCTGCCCAGGAGGGTGGCGGGAGTCTGCTGGGACGGGGTCATTGGGGCTCCTCAGGGACGTCGTCGGTCGCAGTCATCATCGGGTCCGGGGTGCCGGCCGCGTCATCTGGGGAATCAGGCGACGGTCCACCCGTATCATCTGCTGTCCAGGACATCGAATCGTCCTCGGCGGTCTCCAGTAGCTCGGTCATCTCTGCCTCGACGCGCTCGGCGAAGGACTGCGGCCACTCGGCGTCCTCCTGGTCGGCAGGTTCGAGGTCCGACGACTGACCCCCGGTAGGTGCTTCTGAGGCGGCTGGGGCCTCAGCGCCCCCGGCCCGATCGTCGGCCCCAGGGGAGCCCTGTTCCTGCATCTCGGCATCGTAGTCGTCCTCGATATCGAAGACCTCGACCTCGTCCTCCTCGATCGGCTCGGCGCCGATGCGGTCCCGCACGGCTGCGGCCTCCTGGTGACGGCCGAGTTCCTCGAGCCGGTCGGCGCGCACGGAGTGCAGGCGCCTGAGGGTGTCGCTGTCGGAGGGGCGGGCTCGGATGGCGTCCTCGATGACGATGAGACCGAGGTCGGTCTGACCCAGCTCGTGACGGAGGCCGGAGACGACCATGGCCAGCTCGGCTCGCTCGATCTCGTCAAGTTGACGCGGGTCGGTCGCTTTAGCTGCCTGGAGTGCCTTGTCCAAATGGCCCAGGGCCCGTTCGCAGTCGACCTCGATGGCCCGGTGAAGGTCGAGTCCGGAGAGTCGTCTGGCCGCGCGGATCTCTCGAAGCGCCTCGCTGTAGTGTCCCGCGAGGTAGGCGGCGATGCCGGCGGTCTCGCGTACGACGGCCACGCGCCCGGCGTGGGAGGCGGCATAGCGTGCGTGCTCGTAGGCGGTCTGAGGGTCGTCGTCCAGCAGGCGCTGAGTCATCACCAGGTGGCGGGCGACGTTCTCGGCATTGGCGCGTCCCAGAGCACGAAGCTGGCCCTTTGCGCCCCGCTCGAGGTCGCCCGGTTCGACGTCGTCGGGAATATTGGGCTCAGGGATGCGCTGGCGCTGCGGCGGGCGACCTCGACGCTCGTTCTTCCCGTCTCCGGGGCCTCCGCTTCCGGAGCGGCTGTTGAAACGCCCAGATTTGTTATCACCGCGGACTGGGCGCCGTTCGTCCGAGCCTCCGTCCCTACGGCGCTCTGCGCGCCAGTCGTCCCGCCGTCTGTGCTCTCCGCCGGTCCCGCCCTCATCGCGGATGCGGCCCTGGGAACGCCTCCGCCCATCGTGCGAGTCGCTGCTCCAACCGGAGTGATGGCTGCGACGAGAACGGTCGTCCCCGTCATCGAAGCGCTTGCGTCGACCGAAGCCGTGACGGTCACCGTCCCGACGATGCCGGGACGAGTCGCCGTGGTCCGCATGGTGCCGACGGTCCTGATACGCCATGGTCCTACTTTCGATCCGGGACTGCCATCAGTTCCCTTGCCGTTCTTGAATGCCTGGGAGGAGCCTACCCGGAGCGCCAGCAAGTGTCGTAACGGCGCCCGCTCCGACGGATGTGGCGCGTGGCGCGTGAGCGAAGATATCCGCGGTGTTGGTGTGTTTTGGGGTTGGTGGTTTGTGTGGTGGGTGGGGAGGAGAGGGGGTGGGGTGGGGGTGGGTGGTCGCGTGGGTTTTTCGTGGGGGGGTGGGGCTGGTGCTCAAAGGCAGTTGGCCCGGGACCGCTGGTTGGCGGTTCCGGGCCGACTGTGTGGTGTGTGCTCGGTGGTGTCCTACTCTCCCGCACCCTGGCGGGTGCAGTACCATCGGCGCTGTCAGGCTTAGCTTCCGGGTTCGGGATGGGTGCCGGGCGTTATCCCTGTCGCTGTGACCACCGAGACGATTGTGCGGGCAGTGCGAGAATCACTCGGTACTGATTTGGTTGTGTGGTTGCCTCTCCACGCGCGCGTCGCATACGCGTCGCGTTGCGTGTTGGTTGGGTTGGTTGTGGACCGTATAGTGGACGCTCGCGGGTGGTGTTCCTGCCCCCCCCAACCCGTTGTGCCGCTTGCGCGGTGGTGGTGGTGGGGGTTGTTGTTTGTGTTGGCCTATTAGTACCGGTCAGCTCCGAACCGTTACCGGTCTTCCACTTCCGGCCTATCAACCCAGTGGTCTGCTGGGGGCCTACCAAGACAGTAACTGTCTTGTGGAGACCTTGTCTTGAAGATGGTTTCCCGCTTAGATGCTTTCAGCGGTTACCCGTCCCGAACGTAGCCAACCAGCCGTGCCCCGGGCGGGACAACTGGCACACCAGAGGTTCGTCCGTCCCGGTCCTCTCGTACTAGGGACAGGCCTTCTCAAGTCTCCTGCGCGCGCAGAGGATAGGGACCGAACTGTCTCACGACGTTCTAAACCCAGCTCGCGTACCGCTTTAATGGGCGAACAGCCCAACCCTTGGGACCTGCTCCAGCCCCAGGATGCGACGAGCCGACATCGAGGTGCCAAACCATGCCGTCGATATGGACTCTTGGGCAGGATCAGCCTGTTATCCCCGGGGTACCTTTTATCCG
>NZ_JH470351.1:0-10089 GCF_000239715.1 Actinomyces sp. oral taxon 849 str. F0330
GGCGCCGGGGGCGCTACATGTGGGAGGAGGACGCGTCTTAGCGCCTGCCGAGACGGAGCCGGACGACTGCCGCCCGACCGCGCCGGCTACTCGATGACGTCGTCGTCGACCCAGTCCAGGGTGCGCTGGACGGCCTTGTTCCAGTTGCGGAAGAGCCGCTCGCGCTCGGCCTCCTCCATGGCGGGCTCCCAGTGCTTGTCCTCTGCCCAGTTGTCGATGACGTCCTGGGTGCCCGACCAGAATCCCACCGCGATGCCGGAGGCGTAGGCGGCCCCCAGCGCCGTCGTCTCGGCGACCTTCGGGCGCACGACCGGCACTCCCACCTGATCGGCCTGGAACTGCATGAGCAGTTCGTCGCGGGTCATGCCGCCGTCGACCTTGAGCTCGGTCAGGGCCGCGCCCGTGGACCCCGAGGCTGCGGCATCCCGGTTCATGGCTTCGAGGACCTCGCGGGTCTGGTAGGCGGTCGACTCCTCCACGGCCCGGGCGATGTGGGCCTTGTTGACGTAGCGGGTCAGGCCCACCAAGGCGCCACGGGCGTCGGGACGCCAGTGCGGGGCGAACAGGCCGGAGAAGGCCGGCACGAAGTAGGCCCCGCCGTTGTCCTCGACACTGGCGGCCAGTGCCTCGATCTCCTTGGAATCGGTGATGATCCCCAGGTTGTCGCGCAGCCACTGCACCAGGGAGCCCGCCACGGCGATCGAGCCCTCCAGGGCGTAGACGGCCGGCTCCTCCCCGATCTGGTAGCACACGGTGGTCAGCAGCCCGTTCTCGCTGCGCACCGGGGTGGTGCCGGTGTTCATGAGCATGAAGCAGCCCGTGCCGTAGGTGTTCTTGGCCTGGCCCTTCTCGAAGCAGGCCTGGCCGAAGGTGGCCGCCTGCTGGTCACCGAGGATGCCGGTGATGGGGGTGTCCACCAGCAGGCCGTTCTTGCGGCCGTAGCCGAACATCCCCGAGGAAGGACGGATCTCGGGGAGCATGGACATGGGGATGCCCATGTCCGCGCAGATCTCCGGGTTCCAGTCCAGGGTGTCGATGTTCATGAGCATCGTGCGCGAGGCGTTGGTGACGTCGGTGGCGTGCACGCCGCCGTTGATCCCGCCGGTGAGGTTCCACAGCGTCCAGGTGTCCATGGTGCCCATGAGGAGATCGCCGGCCTCGGCGCGCTCACGGGCTCCCTCGACGTTCTCCAAAACCCAGGCGACCTTGGGGCCGGCGAAGTAGGTGGCCAGCCCCAAGCCCACGCGGTCCTTGTACTTGTCCGGGCCGGCGTCCCCGGCCAGACGGTCACAGATCTTCTGGGTGCGGGTGTCCTGCCAGACGATGACGTTGTAGACGGGCTCGCCGGTGTTCTTGTCCCACACGACGGCGCTCTCGCGCTGGTTGGTGATGCCCACCGAGGCGATCTCGTGGCGGTTGATCTGCGCCTTAGCGAGTACGCCGCCGACGACGGCGCGGATATTGTCCCAGATCTCGACTGCGTTGTGCTCGACCCAGCCGGCGCGCGGGAAGATCTGCTCGTGCTCCTTCTGATCGACGGCGACGATCTCCCCGTCGTGGTTGAACAGGATGGCGCGTGAGGAGGTCGTCCCCTGGTCGATGGCCAGGACGTACTTCTTCTCAGCGCTGTCTGCTGTGCTGTTGGGGCTCAAGGAATTGTCCTTTCACTGCGTTGTGAGGGGCGTGGTGGTCGGTGGTGTATAGAGGGGCCCGGGTTCAGAACAGGCCGGCGATGTGGGGGACGATGAGCCCTGCGGCGACGGCGCCGATGATCGGGCCGACGACCGGGACCCAGGAGTAGACCCAGTCCGAGCCGCCCTTGCCCGGAATGGGCAGGAAGGCGTGGGCGATGCGCGGCCCCAGGTCGCGGGCCGGGTTGATGGCGTAGCCGGTGGGGCCGCCCAGGCTCAGGCCGATGACGACGATGACCAGGGCCACGGCCAGCGGGCCAAGCCCGGAGGGCGTCTTGCCCGAGGCGATGATCCAGGCCAGCAGGACGAAGGTGCCCACGGCCTCGGTCACGACGTTCCAACCGTAGGAGCGCACCGCCGGGCCGGTGGCGAAGACGCCGAGCTTGGCGGCGGCGTCGGCCTTCTGGTCGAACTGCTTCTTGTAGGTCAGCCACACGGCGGTGGCGCCCAGGATGGCGCCCACCATCTGGGCGGCGAAGTAGACCACAATATTGGTTGCCGAGGCGGGGATCCCCTCGGCCAGGTCCCGTCCTGCCACCGCCAGGCCGATGGTGACGGCCGGATTGAGGTGAGCGCCGGTCTTGTAGGCGGCGTAGACGCCCACGAAGACCGCCAGGCCCCAGGCCATGGTGATGACGATCCAGCCGCCGTCCTTGGCCTTGGAGGTGGGCAGGGCGACACCTGCGACGACGCCGCAGCCCAGGAGGATGAGGAGGAAGGTCCCAAAGGCCTCCGAGGCGAAGATCTGGGTCAGGCTCGCAGACATGTGCGGCTCTCTTTCTGCACGACGTTGTGCGGGTCCGGACGGCACCGGCGTAGTCCGGGTTCTCGATGGGTAATGGAATTAACGTGCTGCCCGCCGCCGCCGGGAACAGCGGGCAGCACGGAAAGTCGTCTAGCCGAGCGGACCGGCACCCAGTGCCGCTCGGCCGGCAGGAGCCTAGATGGGCTCGGCGATGTGCGCCACCGCGGCGGCATCGGTCAGCTCGGACTCAGCCGCGGCGATCTGGGCCACGCGCTGAGCGTAGGCCTCCTTCTGGGCGGCGACGTCCTTCTTCGACCAGCCCAGCAGCGGCGCCATGATCTCCAGGATCTCGTCGGCGGCCGCCAGGCCCCGGTCTCTGCGTGACATGTCCAGGCGCACCCGGCGCAGCAGGACGTCGTCGAGGCTCTCGGCACCCTCGTGGGTGACGGCCCAGGCGACCTCGGCGCGCAGGTAGGTGGGGGCCTCCGCCAGGGGCTCGCCCAGGCGCTTCTCGGGATCGGCTGCGTCGGCGTCGTCGATGGAGGCCAGCAGCGCCGGGGTCTCGTCGCCGTAGCGGTCCAGCAGATGGGCGACCCGCTCCAGCGTCCAGCCGCGCTCGCCGGCGATCCGCCCGGCCCGCCTGGCCAGGGCGTGGTAGCCCGCAGCGCCCACCAGGGGCAGCTCCTGCGTGACGCAGGGGTGGGCGTGGGACAGGGCCTCGCCCAGGGCGTGGTCGACGGCGTCGGAGGCCATGACCCGGTAGGTGGTCAGCTTTCCGCCAGCGATGGCGGTCAGCCCCGGGGCGACCCTGGTGACCGTGTGCTCGCGGGAGACCTTCGTGGAGGCGGCCTCCGCGCCCGGTTTGAGCTTGGGCTGGAGCAGGGGACGCAGTCCCGCGTAGACGCCGATGATGTCCGCGCGCGTGATGGGGTGGGACAGGACGGAGTTGGCGTGCTCGAGGATGTAGTCGACGTCGGCGGCGGTGGCCACGGGTTTGGAGACGTCCAAGTCCCAGGGGGTGTCGGTGGTGCCGATGACCCAGTACTCGGGCCAGGGGATGATGAACAGGACGGACTTCTCGGTGCGCAGGAAGACCCCGGTCTCGGCGTCGATGGCCTCCTTGGGGACCACGATGTGAATGCCCTTGGAGGCCAGGACCTTCAGGCCCCCGGCGTCGGTGGCCAGGTCCTGGACCTCCTCGGTCCACACGCCGGCGGCGTTGATGGTGCGCTTGGCGCGGATCTCGTGTGCGGTGCCGGTGGCCAGATCGGTGACGCGGGCGCCGTGGACGTGGCCGCGCTCGTCGGTGATGAAGCCGGTGACCTTGGTGCGATTGGCGGCCAGCGCCCCCAGGCCGACGGCGGTGCGCACCAGGTCGATGACCAGGCGGGCGTCGTCGACGCGGGCGTCGAAGAAGCGGATGGAGCCGGCCAGGCCGCTGGTGTCCAGTGACGGGGCGAGGGCGGAGGTGCCCTTACGGCCCAGGTGGCGCTGGATCGGCACGGTCTTGCGGCCGCGGGCGCCGGCCAGGGCGAGGGCGTCGTACATGCCCACGCCGACGGCGGAGTAGGAGCGCTCGTAGTGGTGCTTGAGCGGCCACAGGAAGGGCTGGGCCTTGACCAAGTGCGGCGCGGTGGTGCTCAGCAGGCGGCCGCGCTCGGTGAGGGCCTCGTGCACGAGGGCGAAGTTGAGCTGGTAGAGGTAGCGCAGGCCGCCGTGGACGAGTTTGGAGGACCACGAGGAGGTTCCCGAGGCCCAGTCGCCCATCTCCACGATTCCGGTGCGCAGACCGCGGGCCGCGGCGTCCAGGGCGATGCCTGCGCCGGTGACGCCTCCGCCGACGACGAGCACGTCCAGGCCCTCGGATGACGACATCTCCTCCAGGGCGCGCTTGCGCTGCGCGGCGTTGAGAGCCGTGTCGTGCGTGGGCTCGGGGTAGGAGGGGCCCGTGGGCCCCGAGGGGCCGGAGCTGCGGGCGGAGGTCTTCTTCGAGGAGGGGGTGCGGGTGGAGGTTATGGCTCCTGGGCTCCTACGTGTCGTGAGATCGGCTGATTGAGGTCTGTGCGGGTCTGTGCTGTCTGCGAGGGTCGGCGCGGCCCGCGGGCCCCGATCGGCGTTGACCGGGGCGGCGGGCGACGGGGCGGAGCGAGTGCCGGATGGCGGGATTCGGTGCCGGAGCCTGATGAGCCCCGCTGCCGCACTCGCGGCGCTCCGTCGTGGCGCTTGTCACTACTCTCCCCATCTGTGGGAGAATGCGCAAGGTAGGTGCACGAACGTGCACACAGGTTTGGGGGCTTCCACAAGATTGTCCGTTTACCTGCATGGACGTCCTTCGTTGCAGGGGGTATTTGATGTCGTATGGGACGAAAATCATGTCCTGCCGCAGTGCGCAACGGCACCGCGATGGTGAGAGGAGGCGGACGTGACCGGTGAAGGCACCTCCGGAGCCGTGAACGCCGTCGACGCCTCCGGGAGCGCCGCCGACCCCGGAGGGCTTGTGCGCGCCTACGAGGCGGCCTCTATGTACTACGTCCAGGGCGAAACCATGGAGGTGATCGCCCATCACCTGCGGGTCTCGCGCTCCACCGTCTCCCGGCTCCTGGCACGGGCCCGTCGGGAGGGCATCGTGCGGGTCACCCTCGTCCAGCCTGGCGGCGCCGGCTCCCTGGAGGGACGGATGGCTCGGGTGTTCGGGGTGCGCACGCACATCGTCCCGGTGCGCGAGGGCACCACGGAGATTCATCGTCTTCAGCAGGTCGCCTCCGTCGCCGCCGCGCACATGGTCGACCTCATCGAGGCGCTGGCCGACCCCGGCGGATCGGGCGGTCGTGACGCCCCGGGGGAGGGCACAGACCGGGAGAGCAGGGTCCAGGGCGGGGGCGGTGGAGGCGTCGTCGTCGGCGTCGCCTGGGGCACCACCATGTCCGAGGTCAGCGCGGCCCTGCCCTCGCGTCCGATCCCGGGACTGACTGTCGTTCAGCTCAACGGCGCTTCGGACCCGATGCGCGAGGGGCCTAGCGCCGGCGAGGTGCTCTCGCATCTGCGCGCCTCGCTGGGGGCCCGCACGATCTCCTTCCCGGTGCCGGCCTTCTTCGACCACGTTGCCACGCGTGAGGCCATGTGGTCGGAGCGCTCGGTTGAACGGGTCTTGGCGGTGACGCGCCGGGCGAGCCTGGCCGTCTTCGGCGTCGGCGCCCTCGACGCCCTCAACGGGGCCCTGCCCTCGCAGGTCTACGAGGGCGGTCACCTCACCGCCCGGGACCAGGCCGTTCTGCGCCGTCAGGAGGTGGTGGGGGACGTGTGCACCGTGCTGCTGAGGGCCGACGGCTCCTGGCGCGATGTCGCCCTCAATGCCCGGGCCACCGGCCCGACCCCCGCCCAGCTCGCCCGTATCCCGCGCCGCCTGTGCGTGGCCGCCGGGACCGGCAAGGCCCGGGCCCTCCTGGCTGCGCTGCGGGCCCACACCGCCACCGATCTCGTCGTCGACGACGCCACTGCCCGTGCCGTCCTGGAGCTCGCCGAGGCCCGAGGCCAGGCGGGAGGCGGTTCTCGATGAGCCGTGAACGTGGCAGGATGTTGGCCCGGATCGCGCTGCGGTCTGCTCACGGCCCCGACGTCGCCGGTGGAGCGCCGGCTCGCGGGTCGAGAGGCCAGAACTGAGCCCTACTGAATACGGACTACGATGAGCAGCACTGCTGTCATGACAGATGAACACCTGACCGCCGGCCGGGCGACGCGCCGGGTCGAGGTCTACGGGGTCGACGGCTCACGGCGGGTCCTGCGGCCGGCGCGCCCGGCGGATGTGCGCGCCATCGCAGAGCTGGTGCGTCCCTATGCCGAGCGCCGTGTCCTGGTCTCCAAGGACCTCATCTCCTACTTCGAGGACATTCAGGAGTTCATCGTCGCCGAGGAGATCCCCGGCGTCGTCGGGCATGGCGGAGGAGAAGACGGGGAGGCCTCGGCCGCGCCCAGGATCGTGGGCTGCGGGGCGTTGCACGTCATGTGGGACGACCTCGCCGAGGTGCGCACCCTGGCCGTCCACCCCGACGCCGTGGGGACCGGTCTCGGCTCGGCCATTCTGCGCGAGCTCATTGCGCAGGCCCGGGAGATGGGACTCAAACGGGTGTTCTGCCTGACCTTCGAGGAGCCCTTCTTCGGCTCCCACGGTTTCGAGCCGATCGAGGGCACCCCGGTGGGCGCGGACGTCTTCTCCGAGATGCTGTGCTCTCACGACGACGGCCTGGCCGCGTTCCTCGACCTGGCCCGGGTCAAACCCAACACCCTGGGCAACGCCCGCATGCTCCTGCAGTTGTGAGCTGGCCGGACCGAGTGGGCCGAGAGCGACTGGGCTCGGAGCACCACGGCGCTCCACGGCATCGGGTGTGATCCTTCCCGACAGCAACCGGCAACCATGGAGGAACCCATGATCCGCAACGTTCACGAACGCGTCATCAACGCCCCGCTCGAGCCCCTGGGCGTCCTGCTCGACGGGCTTGGGCAGAAGGGCGATCGCCTCTGGCCCTCGCGGAGCTGGCCGCCGATGGTCCTGGACCGGCCCCTGGCGCTGGGGGCCGATGGAGGGCATGACGGCATCTACTACTACGTGAGCGAGTACGAGCCTGGTCGGCGGGTGCGGTTCACCTTCCACCCGCGCACGGGGATCATCGGCGCCCACGAGCTGGGCCTGGACGCCCTGGACGATGAGCGCTCCCGCATTCGGCACGTCCTCATCGGGCGCACTAGCGGGGCCATGAGGGTCATGTTCCCGGCTGCGGTCGAGCCTTTGCACGATGCCGTCATCGAGGACCTCTTCGACAACGCCGAACGCGAGACCACGGGCACGGTTATCCGTCCTGCAACGTGGTCCCCGCGGGTCCGGGTGTTGCGCCGCCTCGCCCGCGGCAGGTAGCCGTCAAGGGCTGTTAAGGATGATGGGGAGTTCTGCCTGGGGCTGCAGTGGAGCTGTCGCGGTAGCCTGACCAGGTCCCGCCAGGTCCCGTGTATCCGAAGAATCCTTGAGGAAAGTGCTCATGAGCCAGCCACCGGTCAACGGTCCCTACGGTCAGCCGTTCCAGCCCGTCCAACCTGGCCAGTACGGCGTCCCCACCCAACCCGGCCAGTACGGTCAACCCGGTCTTCAGGCCCAGCACGGCCAGCAGCCCGGTTCTCAGCCCCAGTACGGTCAGCCCGGCGCCGGTCATCCGGCCTATGGCGCTGCGGGCGCTCCGCAGCCGGCGGGGGCGGTCCCTCCGCCCGACTATCAGCCCTCCCAGCTCGGTCCGATCCCAGTCGAGCAGGACAAGATCGTGCTCAAACCCACGGCGACGACCGCCAGCCGCGTCCAGTTCCTCGTCGGTGGCGGCTTCGGGCTGGTGTGCCTGGCCGGAGCGGTCTGGAACCTGATCCATCTCGGTGATGAGGGCACGCTCACTGCGTTCGCCGTCCTGCTGCTCCTCGGGTTGTTCCTGCTGCTCGGCATCCTTGTCCTCATGTCGGTGCGCACGGTGCTCGACGCCACCGGCATTCACGTGGGGGCCGGTGGCAGGAGCCGTGACATCCCCTGGCCCCGGTCGCGCACGGGCCTGTTCGTCAAGGTCTCCGGTGCGCCGGCGGCCCTGAGTGCCGCCGCTGGCAAGCCCCAGATCCGTCATGCCGAGGCGCACGTCGTCGACAACGACGGCAAGGCCGTCCCCCTGACCGGTCTGACCTGGTCCGGTATCAGCGGCGAGGCGCTGGAGCGCAAGGGCGCCGCCGAGCTGGACCGCATCTGGGCCTGGGCCGTGGCACGCGGATACACCCAGGAGACGGGGGAGTACGTCGAGCTGAGCGGCGTTCTCGGCATCCAGCAGGGGCTCCGGGAGCGTCAGGAGCGTCGACAGGGGCTGAGCCGCCCCTGATTCGGGGCGGAGCACGGACGTCGGGAATGTGCAGCCTCCTCCAGCGTTCCCGGTCCATGGGGAGGACTGGCCCTTCGGAGGCGGTGTGGTCACGGTCGGTGTGGATTATGCTCCTGGCATTCCCACTGCCCGCGATCTGGTGTCGGACCGCCTTGATGAAGAGGTTCCCATGACGCAGCCACCGACTGGCGCCCCCTACGGCCGGCCCATTTCCTACGGTGGGGCCGATCCTCAGGGTGTGCCCGGTCAGTACGGCCTGGCCGGGTGCGGCCAGGCTGGCGATGGTCGATCGAACGACGGCCGACCGAACTACCAGCAGCCATCGGCACCCCCGGCATCCGTTCCCGTCGCTGTGTCCCGGGGAATCCCCGGGGCCCGAGCGACCACGCCGTCGGTGCATCCTCTCGGGGGAGCATCCGCAGTGCCGGCGACCGACAGGCTGGTCCGCCGTACCGCCGCGACCGGGTCCGGCTGGATCGTATTCGTTCTGTGCGGCGGCACCGGGCTGCTGCTCCTGACGTTCGGACTCAAGACGATCATTGGCGACCGGGACGATGCTGCCTTCGGCTTCGCCCTGCTCATCACCGGGCTGCTGCTCCTGGTGTTTGTTCTGGTGATGACGTCCATGCGGACCGAGTTCGACGCCACCGGCATCCACACGCGAGTCCTCGGCTTCCGGCGCGACATCCCCTGGCCCCGATCCCGTAGCGACCTATTCGTCAAGCGCCCCAGCGCACCCCCGCTGCTAGTGATTTTCCTGGGACTCGTCCTCATAGTCTTGGCCTTCCTCGCCGGGGATGCCGGGGACGCTGCAGGCGTGAGCATGAGCGCCAAGGCCTATGTCAGGGTCCCTCGGGGACGAGCCGTCTGGTTGCCGGGACTGACTCGTCGAGGCCTGCTGAGGTCCACGATGGAGCGCCGGGGAAATGCCGAACTGGACCGCATCTGGGCCTGGGCCGTGGCCCGCGGTTACACCCAGGAGACGGGCGCGCCCGTGCGATCGTAGGTTAAGCCTCGGGGTCGTAGGGTAAAGGGCACGACCTGGAGGCCTACGGTACGACCGCGAGGAATGCGAGGACTCTGACAGCCCGGAGCGATGGGGCGAGCAGCCTTGGTTAAGCCGTTGCCGCTACGGTGTGCACCGTGCCTGCCCGCCCCGCCTCTCATGACATGATCGCCGCTGCAGCGTCGGTATCGCAGGGATCCTCGGCGCCGCCCGTGCACCTCGTGCCCGCAGCCGCGCTGGTGCCTGCCGATCCGGATGAGCCCTCGGCGCAGGCCGTCATCGCCTGGTACGACGCCCATGCCCGCGACCTACCGTGGCGCCGCCCCGGAACCACACCGTGGGAGGTCCTCGTCTCGGAGGTCATGAGCCAGCAGACCCCGGTGGCACGCGTCATCCCCGCCTGGCAGGAGTGGATGCGGCGCTGGCCCGGACCCGTCGAACTCGCCCAGGCGCCCACCGCCGAGGTACTGCGGGTCTGGGGACGCCTCGGCTACCCGCGCCGGGCCCTGCGCCTCATCGAGTGCGCCCGTAGCATCGTCGAGCGACACGACTCTGTCCTGCCCGACGACCCGGATGCCCTCCTGGCCCTGCCTGGGGTGGGGGAGTACACGGCTGGCGCCGTTCTCGCCTTCGCGCACGGCCGCCGCGCCCTCGCGCTGGATACGAATGTCAGGCGGGTCCTGGCGCGCGCCGTCGGCGGCCAGGCCCTGCCCGCCCCCGGCCTCAATCGGGCCGAGCGCGAGCGGGCGC
>NZ_JH470351.1:10303-12767 GCF_000239715.1 Actinomyces sp. oral taxon 849 str. F0330
GCCGCAGCGCACCCGACGGGCCCCCGGGAATCCTCGACGGCCCGTTCGCGGCAGGCCGCCCCGGGGACCGCTCGATCCGCCCGGACGAGCTCGACCCAGGCAGGACGCTCCGGTCGTCGTCGCCACGGTTGGGGCAAGGGCGCGCAGTGGGCCCGCATCGGCGGCGGGCGACTCTCAGGCGCCCCCGACTCGGTTCCACAGGGGCCCCAACAGCCCCGCAGCGGCCGACTGCGCAAGCCAATCCCTCCCCAGCCCCGCTACGGTCTGCGCCGCACGCTGGTGCTGGGCGGCCTGCTGCTGTTCCTCCTGCTGTTCGTGGTGGCCATCATCGTCGGCTACTTCTGGGTGCGCGGCACCATCCGCAGCCAGGAGGAGGAGCGCGCCGCCGCCAAGGTTCACACCGTCTACCCCACGCCGGTGGCTTGCGATCCCGCTGCCCTGTCGAATACGGTGCACGGCCCGGAGTCGGTCGGTGTGGGCGCAGGGGCGACCTTCACCATCTCCTTGGTCAATAACGGCTCGGCGCCCTGCCTCCTCGATGCCGGCAGCCAGGCCGTGGGGGTGCGGGTCTCCTCGGGCTCCCAGCAGGTGTGGGATTCCATCGCCTGCCCGGTGGGACAGGCCGAGCGCCCTCTCCTCCTGCCTCCCGGGCAGGCCGCGGACGTCAGCGTGACGTGGAACGGGAACGCGGCGACCTCCGATTGCGCAGCCGCCACTGCGGCACCCGCCTCGCCGGCTGGCGCCTCGGCGTCCTCCACGCCGAGCAACGACGCGAGCGCGCAGGCCACGGGCCAGGAGACGCCCTCGGCCGATCCGAGTGCGACCGACGGCTCCTCTGCCGGTCAGGCGCAGACCGCTCCCGGGAACGCGGCCGGGGCCGGGACCTACCGATTCCGCTTCGTCATGGGGGGCAAGGACCTGACCGAGGACCGGGTCTTCGTCGTCGGCTGAGGCGCTCGGCCCAGGGCGGCCGACGCGGTTCCAGGGCGGTTAGGGCCGGTCGGCGACGTCGAAGCGGCGGGACTGATTCAGGAGTAGCGCTCGACGACGGAGATCTCCGCCAGTCGCGACAGCCCGTCGCGCAGGGTCCGGGCCCGCTGGGCACCGACGCCCTCGACGGCCTCGAGCTCCTCGATGGTGGCGCCCAAGACCCCCTGCAGGGACCCCCACTGCTCCACGACGGCGCGGGCCGTGACCACCGGCAGGCGCGGAATCTTGGACAGGATCCGCAGGCCTCGCGGGGAGACCTGGGCGTCCAGGTCCTGACCGTCGATGCCGCCCAGACCCATGGAGCGCGCCACCATCGCCAGGTCCAGGAGGGCGGGGGAGCCCACCCACTTCAGGCGCGCGTCCACGGTGGCGGTGTCCAGGCCCTCGGGCAGGTAGTCCTCCAGGAGGAAGCCGTGCTCGGCGAGCAGGCCCCGGGTGAGCTCCTCGACCTGGAGCGCCAGGAGGCGCCCGTCGGTGCCGAGCTCCAGGACATAGGAGTCGATGTCGGCGGAGATACGGCGGACCATCTCCATGAGCTGGAGCACCGCGGTGACGTCGCGGACGGTGACGAGGTCCTCGATCTCCAGGGAGTCCAGGCCGGCGGAGGTCTGGTCGAGGCGCGCCTTGTAGCGCTCGAGGGCGGACAGGGCCTGGTTGGCGCTGGCCAGGATCGACTCGCTGGGCTCCAGAACGTGGCGCTTGCCATCCACGTACAGGGAGATGATCCGCATCGATTGGCTCACGGAGATGACCGGATATCCGGTCTGACGGGCCACGCGCTCGGCGGTGCGGTGGCGCATGCCCGTCTCCGAGGTCTGGATTGAGGCATTGGGCAGGAGCTGGACGTTGGCGCGCCGGATCCGGGCCGTGTCCATGTCGACGACGACGCCGCCGTCCATCTTGGCCAGCTCGCGCAGCCGGGCCGCGGACAGCTCGACGTCCAGGTGGAAGCCGCCGGAGGAGATGGCCTCGACCACCGGGTCGAAGCCCAGCACGATGATCGCCCCGGTACGACCGCGCAGAATCCGCTCCAGGCCGTCACGAAGGACGGTGCCGGGAGCGACGAGCGCAAGCGTCTCGCGCAGCTGGCCAGCGGCCTCGATCATCATCTCTCCTGATCTCGCGGTGTCCTGGGAGGGGCTCGCACGGTGGTCGCTCACCGGGGCGGGCGAGCGACCCAGACCGTCTGGCTCCGCGCCATCTGGTTGAGTGCGCACTCACCGGTGCTCACTGCCCCATGGTATCGGCAGGCGGGCCGCCCCTCGGAGAGGGCCTTCCCACACTGGACCACTTGGTCTGTTGGCCACCCGTGGCCGCACCGTCGAGCGCACCGTTCACTGCTGCGCCGACGGCATCGGCAGCACCGGCAACATCGGCAGCACTGTCCTCCTGTCCGGTTGGGCCTTCTCGACGGCCTCAGCCGCGGGGCAGTGCCGCACCCATCGCCTCGCCCACGTGCGCGACCGGCAGGACC
>NZ_JH470351.1:13619-20972 GCF_000239715.1 Actinomyces sp. oral taxon 849 str. F0330
CTGCCGCCGACGGCCCCGCCCGAGGTGCCGGCGGCCTGGACCTCCTCCAGGGTCCCCCACTCCCGGCATTCCCGGCACTGGCCCATCCACTTGGGGCTGGACCAGCCGCACTCGGTGCAGTGGTAGGAGACCTTGGGAGCTTTGGAACTCTTCGATGTGGGCACGACGGGAGCGTATCGGGCCCCACCGACATCTATTCGGGCATCTGCTCGGCGCCCTCCGGGCCTCAGTAGCCGACCGGGCCGGTCTGCCCCGGCTGCCCTCCCTGGTCATAGGGCTGCTGGTTCTGGGGAGCCTGACCGGTGGGGACCTGTCCGTACTGCGGCTGCTGGGGCTGGCCGTAGCCTTGCTGTGCAGGGGTCGCACCCGGATAGGGCTGGTACTGCGGGGCCATGTAACCGGGCACCAGGTGGGGAGACTTCTTGGCCAGGGCCGCGTCGGCGAACCTGCCGACCGCCAGAGCGCCGACAACGGGAAGAATGAAGACCAGGTAGGGGATGCGCACCCTCCCCTCGGCGTTCGTGATGATCCCGATGAAGATCGCGATATCGATGACGACGCCGATCACGACCATGATGGTCATGATGAGGTAGTAGTAGCGCGTGCGCAGGGGCTGGTCCTCACCGGAGTCGTTGCTGTCAGGGGTCTGGGGGATGCTCTGGGCGGGTTGCTGTGCGCTCATGAGAGACGACCTTTTCTGTGTTCGGGGAATGGTGTCGCAGCGCGCTCGGCGGCGCGACCGGATCCAGCGTGCCCAAAATCTTCCGGCACGTCACCTGCCCAGTATGGGGAGTAGTATCCCCGTGATATATATTTCTCACACATTGAGCCGGTCGTTCTTCAGGTAGCCATACGGACAATCCGTGGGGCTACCTGAAGAACGACCGGCTCGGTGGTGATGGGGACGGGCGTCAGGCGCGGGTACGGGCCAGCGCCTGACGGGCCCGCTGGGCGACGTTGTTGGCGGTGAATCCGTATTCCTCGAACAGGGCGGTGCCGGCGGCGGAGGTGCCGTAGTGGTCCAGGGAGACGATCTCGCCCGCGTCGCCGACGATCTCGCGCCAGCCCATGGCGATGCCGGCCTCGATGGAGACCTTGGCGGTACCGGCCGGCAGCACCTGGTCCCGGTAAGAGGTGTCCTGCCGGGCGAACCACTCCAGGCAGGGGGCGGAGACCACCCGGGTGGGCGTGCCCTGCCCTTGGAGGATGTCTCGGGCGGCCACGGCCACGCCGACCTCGGAGCCGGTGGCGATCAGGACCACCTCGGGGTCGGCCTGGCCGCCGCCTGCGTCGGTGGCCTCAGCCAGGACGTAGGCGCCCCGGCGCACGCCCTCGGCCGCAGCGGCGGCGGAGGCGTTCACGGTGAGGTTCTGACGCGACAGGGCGATGCCGGCCGGCTCGCCCGGGCGGGCCAGGATCTCGGCCCACGCCGCGGCGGTCTCGTTGGCGTCCCCGGGCCGCACCACAGCCAGGCCCGGGATAGCGCGCAGGGAGGCCAGGTGCTCGATCGGCTGGTGGGTGGGGCCATCCTCGCCCACGCCGATGGAGTCGTGGGACCACACGAAGATCGAGCCGATGCCCATGAGCGCGGCCAGGCGCACGGCCGGGCGCATGTAGTCGGAGAACACCATGAAGGTGCCCCCGTAGGGGCGGGTGAGCCCGTCCAGGGCGATCCCGTTGAGGATCGAGCCCATGGCGTGCTCGCGCACACCGAAGTGGATGGTGCGCCCGAAGGGCCCGTCGCCGTCGGCCTGCGCCAGGGGAGCGGGCAAGAAGGAGGGCTCGCCCGCCATGGTCGTGTTGTTCGAGCCGGCCAGGTCCGCCGACCCGCCCCACAGCTCGGGCACCACGCCAGCCAACGCGGAGAGCACCTTGCCCGAAGCCGCACGGGTCGCCAGGGACTGGCCGACCTCCCAGGTCGGCAGGGCCGTCTGGAGGCCCTCGGGCAGGCGGTGGGCCTCAAGGCGCTCCAGCAGTGCGGCACCGTCGGGGTTGGCCCGCTGCCAGGCCGCGAAGCGCTCGTCCCAGACCGCCCGGGCGGCCCGGGTGTTCTCTGCGGCCCGGGCGCGGGCGTGGGTGACGACGTCGTCGGGAAGGATGAAGCTCTGCTCGGGATCCAGGCCCAGGGCCCGCTTGAGACCGGCGACCTCCTCGCCCCCGAGCTTAGCGCCATGCGATGACTCCTGGCCCTGCTTGGTCGGCGAGGGCCAGGCGATGATCGTGTGCAGGCGGATCAGCGACGGGCGCTCGGTCTCGGCGCGAGCCGCCACGATGGCCTCGTGCAGCGCCTGGAGGTCCTCGACGTAGCCGTCGGGGCCGGTACGCCAGTCGACGTCGAGCACCTGCCACCCGTAGGCCTCGAAGCGGGCCGAGGGGTCCTCGGTGAAGGCGATGTCCGTGTTGCCCTCGATGGAGATATCGTTGTCGTCGTAGATGGCGATGAGGTTGCCCAGCTGCTGGGTACCGGCCAGGGAGGCGGCCTCCGAGCTCACGCCCTCCTGCATGCAGCCGTCACCGAGAACCGTGTAGACGAAATGGTCGAAGACCGACTCGCCCAGCGGGGCGCCGGCGTCGAGCAGCCCGTGCTCGCGGCGCGCGGCCATGGCCAGTCCCACCGCGTTGGCGAAGCCCGCCCCCAGCGGGCCGGTCGTGGTCTCGACGCCCGCCACCTCACCGAACTCCGGGTGACCCGGCAGGCCGGCCGGCGAGCGGAAGGCCGTGAAACCGCTCAGGTCGATGTCGTAGCCGGCCAGGAACAGCTGGATGTACTGCATCAACGAGGCGTGCCCGATCGACAACACGAACCGGTCGCGCCCCAACCAGCCCGGGTCGAGCGGGTCGTGGACCATCTCGCGCTGGTAGAGCAGCCACGCCACCGACGCCAATGAGATCGGCGTACCGGGGTGGCCCGACCCCGCCTTTTCCACGGCGTCGGCGGCCAGGGCCTTGGAAACCGCGATCGTCCGGCGGTCGAGATCGGTGAGCAGCGGCTCAGCACTCATAACTGAGGACTCCTTGTGCATGAGGGTGCATATCACTCTCGGCCACGGGCACCGTGCCGGTGCATCTGTGGCCGGGTATCAGTGCTGATCCTTCCCGCTTCCGCAGGGACGGGCAAGTACACGGGTGAACGCGTGTTCATTCTGACTCGCCCCGGGCCTCCCCTCAGACGCCCTCCAGGAGGGAGCGGGCGGTGCTCTCGTCGGTGACGAGGGCCGACAGGTAGTCCCCGCGCAGGGTGGCGCGCAGAGCATCGACCTTGTCCCGGCCCGCGGCCACGCCGATGACCAAGGGGATCTCGCTGAGCCGGGAGGGATCCAGGCACAGGGTGCGGTCGCACAGAGCCGTGCGCACGTGGTTGCCCTCGGCGACTCGCGCCTCCTTGAGCCCGAAGGCCCGCGTCAGGCGCTCCTCGAGGGCCATAAGCCGCTCAATGGGATGGGACACCGTGACCGCGACGATGCCGTGCCGGCGGGCCTCGGAGAGCATACGCGAGACCGTGGGACGCTATTCCTCTCAGTAAAGGGAGAGTGGGTGAGTTGAGTGCTGACACTGATGTTGTGTCAGAGCGGCCTTCCTTCAATAAATCTGTCGTCAGCACTTCCTCTGGGTTCACATATGACGTATTTTGTCTTGATCGAGGAGCGTCTAGCGAAGTGCTCAATTGCGGAGGGTTGCAGTTAAAATTTAGTCGTCATGGACGACGAGGGCTGCGTCGCCCTCTACTTCCTCGAGCCGGGCGAGTCCCCGCTGCCGGGCAAGGTCACCTACGATCGTGAGTACACGCCCTTCCGCAACATCCTGCCCGAGGAGTTCGACTGGGACACCCTGCTCGACACCCGCCTGGTCTTCCTCACCGGGATCACGGCGGCCCTGACCCCCGAGACTGCCCGGGTGGTGCGCTATTTTGCCGACGCCGCCCGCGATCGGGGCGTCGACGTCGCCCTCGACGTCAACTTCCGCTCCCTGCTGTGGGACGGCGAGCAGGCCCGGGCCGTTCTGAAGCCGATCGCCAGAGGCGCCTCGATCCTGTTCTGCTCGCGCACCGACGCAGGTGTCGTCTTCGGCATCCCGGGCCAGGGCGTCGACGTGTGCCGGGCCCTGCGCGAGGAGATCGGAGCCCCCACGGTCGTGTCCACCGATGGGCGCGCCGGCACCTACCTGTCCACTGCCGCCGGGGGCGAGAGCGTCTACGAGATCAAATCCGTCCCGGTCATCGACCGGCCCGGGGCGGGGGACTCCTTCGTGGCCGGTACCCTGCACGGCTGGCTCGACGGCGACGTCGGGCGCGGTATCGAGATGGGTACCAAAGTTGCCCAGCTCGCCCTGACCCACCACGGCGACCTCACTCATGTGCGCCCCGGCGATCTCCTGGCTCTCCAAGGCTCGGACATCGTGCGCTGAAGCGCCTCTTTCTGACAAGGATTGGTTCACTCATGAGCACCCACACACATGATGAGCACGATGCGGCGCCGTTAGGGCGCACCGCTCCCGAACAGATCGACAACCACCGCCTCACCGGCCACCAGAAGTCCCTCATCGGAATGGCCATCGTGGGCAACGTGTCGGAGTTCTTCGACATGTTCCTCATCGGCTTCATCGTCAACCTGCTGATCGAGACCCCGGGATGGAGCCTCACCGGCTTCCACTCCGGCGTCATCCTGGCCGGAGCGGGTCTAGGCACGGTCCTGGGCTCGATCACTTGGGGGCGGCTGGCCGACGTGTGGGGACGCAAGCACGCCTTCATCTGGTGCATCGTCGTCCTCGTCGTCTTCACCGCGGCTTCGGCCTTCACCCCGGTCAACGGCTGGATCCTGCTGGCGATCCTGCGCACCGGCGTCGGGTTCGGCGTGGGCGGTCTGAACATCACCTCGGTGCCCTTCGTCCAGGAGTTCGTACCCGCCAAGCAGCGCGGCCTCCTGGCGGGCCTCACCAGTGTCTTCATTCCCGCGGGCATCTTCCTGGGCGGACTGGTTACCAGGTACTTCGGCGACACCCTGGGCTGGCGCGGACTCATCGCCGTCGGCTGCATTCCCATCGTCCTGCTGGCCTGGACCCGCATCGTTCCGGAATCGCCGCGCTTCCTGCAGTCCCGGGGACGTGAGGAGGAGGCTAGGGCCGCCTACGCCTGGGCCATGGAGATCCCTGTCGAGCAGGTCGCCGATCTGCCACCCATCCCCGACAAGAGCTCCGCCTCCTACTCAGTGGTCTTCACCAAGTACCCCAAGCAGCTGCTCGTCGTGGCCCTCGGTTCCTTCTCCTTCATCCTGGGCTCCTTCACCGTCCAGTCCTGGGGGCAGACGCTGCTGGGGCAGTCCTTCAAGTTCGAGGCCGGCACGGTTGCGACCCTGTTCATGCTCGTATCTTTGGGAGACCTGCTGGGACGCCTGGGCTCGGCCTGGATCTCGGACCGGATCGGACGGCGCTGGACGATGTTCGGATGCGGCGTGATCGGCGCCGTCGGGTCCCTGATAGCGGCCTTCTCCACCCGCATGGTCCATGGGGACGAGATCGGCAGCGCCGGTTACGTGTTCTTCGCGGGCATCTTCATCGTCATGATGTTCGGCGACGGCGCCTTCGGCATCCTCAACGCCTTCGGCGGTGAGCAGTTCCCGACCGAGGCCCGGTCCACCGGCCTGGGGCTGGGATATGGAATCGGATCCGTCGCCAAGGTCGTCGGCCCCTACTTCGTGGGAGCCCTCATCGGAGGCAGCAAGCTGAGCGCCGAGGTGGTCTTCCTCCCCTTCATCGTCTTCGCGGTACTGCTCTTCGCCGGAGGCATCATCTACCTCTTCGCCCGTGAGACGAAGGGCGCCTCCCTGGAGGACATCTGAGGTCTCCGAGGCGCCCGAGCCCCCGACGGTGCGCAGTTGTCGTCCGGGTGGTGACCGGGCTCGTCGGCCCCGCAGGTCGGTTGCTCAGTGCTGGCCGTAGACGTGCTGGTACCGGTCGTTGAGGCGATCCACCATGTCGGCCGGAATCGGCTTCACCTCGCCGAGCTGCTCGGCGATGCTCATCGTGCGGGCGACCTCCTCGCACATGACGGCGGCCTTGACGGCGTCGCGCGCGTCCTTGCCGACGGTGAAGGGACCGTGGTTGGCCATGAGGACCGCCGGAGATCTGGAACCCTCCAGGGTCTCCACGATGCCGCGGCCGATCGAGTCGTCGCCGATGAGAGCGAAGGGTCCGATCGGGATGTCTCCGCCGAACTCGTCGCCCATCATCGTCAGGGCGCAGGGAATCGGCTCGCGTCGCGCAGCCCAGGCGGTGGCGTAGGGGGAGTGGGTGTGGACCACGCCACCGACATCGCCGCGGTGACGGTAGACGTAGGCGTGCGCGGCAGTGTCCGATGAGGGCGTCAGCGAGGCCGGGGTCCCATCGTCGATCTTCTCCCCGTCGAGCGTGCAGACCACCATGGTGTCCGCGGTCAGCTCGTCGTAGGAGACGCCGGAGGGCTTGATGACGAACAGATCGGTCTTGACGGGCCCGTCGCCACGGTCGACGACGACCCGCTCGGAGACGTTGCCCGCGGTCCACACCACCAGCCCCCACCGGGGCAGCTCGGCGTGGAGTTCGGCCACCCGCTGTCTGGTGTCCGCCACCGCCTCCTGCATCTGCTCGTCGAGGTCGGTCAGGATGATCCTCTCGCTCATGCGCGTGCTCCTTTGTTCGTCAGTGATATCCGGTTTCACTGGCGATTCTTCGGAGCCGGCGGGTCCGCGTCACCACGCACCGCGCACGAATGTTCACCGTTCCTGGGATACCGGCGCGTGGCCGAGCGCGGGCGGTTGCGGAGCCGGCCTGCGTGCGATGCGCCGCTGGAACTCGACGGGGCATGTCACGCGGCCGGGTGCGAGACTCCCGCACCCGGCCGCGTGACATGCCCCAGATCGTCTGCGGGCCGTGTGGGCCTCAGCCCTTCCGGTGCTCGACGACGTCGACCGGGGCCTTGCCCTCGTCTCCATCGGAGGAGCCGGAGTCCGGCAGGTGGCTGCCCACCATGTCGGTCAGGCCCGTGCCCACCAGGCTGCGCAGGATGACGTCGAGCTGCTCGACGTTGTTGGCCACGGCCTTGGGCAGCGCCGAAGCGCCCTCGGTGGAGATGATCGACAGGTCGCGCACGCTGGCCAGCGGCTCGCTCAGGGCCCGCGCGATCTCGGGGGCCTTATCCAGCAGCATCTGGCGGGTGGCGGCGTCGCCGTACTTGGCCAGGGCGTCGGCCTTGTCGCTCATGGCCTTGGCCTCGGCCTCACCGGCAGCGCGGATCGTGTCGGCCTCGGCCTGACCGCGGGCGGCGATGGCGTCGGCCTCCGCGCGGGCCCTGGCCGCGGTCGCCTTGGCCTCGGCCTCGGC
>NZ_JH470351.1:21255-22997 GCF_000239715.1 Actinomyces sp. oral taxon 849 str. F0330
GCGGGTGCGCTCTGCCTCGGCCTGTGCGCGCAGCAGCGCCTCGGTCTTGGAGGCCTGGGCCTCCTGCTCGCGCTGGTAGCGGGCCGCATCGGCGGGCTTGCGCACCGTGGAGTCGAGCTCGCGCTCGGTCAGGGAGGCCTTGGCCTCGGCGGCCTCCTGGCCGATGATGGCGATCTCGCGCTCCTTGGCGGCGCGGGCGATCGGTCCAGCGGAGTCGGCGTCGGCCTGGGCCTTGTCCGTCTCGGCCTTGAGCTGGGCCTGACGCAGGGACAGATCGCGCTCGCGCTCGGCGATCTGCTGACGCGAGGTGACTTCGGCGTCGCGGGCCTCGCGCTCGGCGTTGGCTCGGGCGATGCGGGCGTCCTTTTCGACGCGCTGCTGCTCGGGCACGCCCAGGGATTCGATGTAGCCGCCGGCGTCGGTGATCTCGGAGACCTGGAGCATGTCGATCTCCAGACCCATGTTGGCCATGATGCTCTTGGCGTCGTCGAAGACGTTGCGCTGGAGAGCGTCACGGTCGGAGATGAGGTCGGTGACCGTCATGTGCCCGATGATCGAGCGCAGGGAGCCGATGAGCGCCTCCCGGGCTGAGTCGGCGATCGCCTGGTCCGTGTTCTGCTTGCCCAGGAACCGCTTGGCCGCGGCGCGCAC
Source organism: Actinomyces sp. oral taxon 849 str. F0330 (assembly GCF_000239715.1). Taxonomy (NCBI): domain Bacteria; kingdom Bacillati; phylum Actinomycetota; class Actinomycetes; order Actinomycetales; family Actinomycetaceae; genus Actinomyces; species Actinomyces sp. oral taxon 849. The sequence continues at coordinate 21,907 of NZ_JH470351.1, forward strand.
CTGCTCGTCGGAGTCACCCACCTTGACGGCGGCGACGGCGGCCACGTTGACGTTGATCTTGTTCTCGTCCTCGGCGGTGACCTTAAAGCCGATCGTGGTCTGGGTGAAGGGCAGGTACTGGATGGACTGGATGACCGGCAGGACGAAGTCGCGCCCACCGGGGTGGATGATCTTGACCGCGCCCCGGTTCGATCCGGAGATCAGACCGGTGAGGTTGGAGGGGACGACGACGATCCGGCTGAACAGGTAGGCCAGGATCAGGAGCCCGATGATGACGATGACGACGATCGCGCCGATGAATGTTGGATCCACGCTGTGTTCCTTTCTTTTCGGGGAGGTGGGGTGGGAGGTCGGAGCCAGGGCGGGCGACCGGCAGGAGGCGGATCGATACCGTCACCGGCGTCTGGTGGACGGTCAGCTCTCGATCTGCCCCCAAGGGGTGATGGTGAGGGTTGAGTCCTCGGCGTCGAGCACCCAGGCGCTCTGGCCCGAGCGCATCGGCTCCTCAGAGCGCGCCGGCAGGGTCAGCTGGTTGCCGCGCGTGATGGCGCGGACCTCGCCGCTGCCGTCCTTCCACCACAGGACGGTGACCCTCTCTCCGACGAGTTCTGCCGCGGTGGGCGGTGCCGTGTCCAGCGGCATGGTCCGCTTGAGGCGGTTCCACAGCCAACGCGTGGCCGTCCCCGAGGCGAGCGCCAACGCTGTGGGAACACCCCACAGCACGGCCGCCGGCACGGAGACGGATCCCGACACGGCGGTCATGCCCATGCCGATCGCGCCGAATACGGCCACCGGAAGGGCGAGCACGGGGACCATCCCATCGGGCAGGAACGCGTCGAGCAGCCCATCGAAGAGGATGGAGACCAGGAGCGTGCCGCAGCCGATGATCGCGCACCAGACGAAGATGCTCACGTCGGCTCCCTTCTGGGGAAGCCCGACCGGCTTCCCGCATCTGGATTCTGCCACGCGGGTCGCGCCAAGATCCCCGAGACGAGATGGGGAGTAGAACCCGGCGGTCCGCTCAGGCGCCGCGCGCCCGAGGGATCTCGGCGGAGTCCTGCAGGGACGGGGGAGCGAAGGACCATGCCGTC
>NZ_JH470351.1:23025-36732 GCF_000239715.1 Actinomyces sp. oral taxon 849 str. F0330
TCTCCGACTCAGACTCCTCCGGCCACCGCCACAGCTCTCACCGGTGAAGTGGTCGAGGGCGTGGAGCCCGAACGGGTTCGGGTCGGCCGTGGTCGTGGCTGTGGCCGCGTCGGCTCGGTCGATGCCGCCCGTGAAGCGGGCGTCCTCAATGCGTCCGGCGCGGCCGACTCGCCCGGCTCGGCTGCGTGACTTCTGGCCGGAGCCGTGGGGAGGGCAGGGGCGCGGACGGCTTCGGTCTCCTTGGTGCTGGCCGACGCCGTCGGGATGCCGGAGGTCGGAGCCGTCGACGACGGCGCCCAGGACGCTGCCGAGGCCCTCACTGGTGCGGCGGTCGTCGGAGAGGCCGTTGTCTCGGGCGCTGCGGACGACGCCCGCGTGGAGGGGACGGGCTTGGAGTCCTGAGCGCGACGGCGCCGGGTGATGCGGCTGGGCGTCGGATCCTCGAAGGCACCGCTTCGGGTTTCGAGCGCCCGATGGCTCGTCGGGATCGTCTCGGGCGGTTGAGTCGGGGCCGTGCGAGACGTCGTCTCCGCAGACGGCGTTTGCCGGGCCGCTGCCGCCTGCCCCCGGGCGTCGGCAGAAGAGGCGGCGGATGGGCCATCGAGCGCGTCGGCCTGTGCCGCCTCGACGCTCGCAGCGGGCGATGGTTCGGTGCCGCTCGGCTGGTCGCCTTGCAGTGGGGCCAGGGGAGCGGGGATGGCCGATGCGGCCGCCGGCTCGTGAGGAGGAGCGAAGGAGGCTGCCGCGGAACTCATCACGTCAGTCGTCGCAGAAGTCCCGGTGTTCGCCGTGTGCGCTCCTCGATGCCCCGGGCTGAGGGGCGTCCACACGACGTCGGACTCGGGCAGTGCGGTGGATGCGGTAGTAGATGCGGTGGTGGATGCAGTCGTCGCCCCGGTCGCCGCCGCGGCCGTTTCGGTTGCCCTCGCCGAGGCCTCCCGCGCGACCCGGCTCTGGATCCGCCGCGAGCGCCGTCGGTGCCCTCCGGTGCTACTCGCAGCGCCTGCGGAGCTCACGGATCCCGTGGGGGCGGTGGAGTCGGCGAATTCAGCGGGGCCCGGGTAGTCGGCGGGCTTGACGATGTGGTCGAGGTCGTAGTGGGTGGGATCCTGCCCGGCGTTGCGCAGTACGTCCTCCAGGGGGCTGAGCAGCGCCAAGCGGAAGGCGGGGTCGACACAGCGGGCGTTGACCGCGCCCCAGATCTGGTCGGCGGTCAGGGACTCCTCGGAGGAGCCCAGGTCGTTGCGGATCGCGGTGACCAGGTCGGACTCCAGGCGCGCATAAGCCATGGCGTAGGCGCTGGGCCACGGTGCCTCGGGCCGATGGGTGCGCAGGAGGGCGAAGTTCCGCAGCGCCCGCAGCACCTCGTCCGAGCCGCCCACGAGCGCCCCCACCCGCAGGCGGTCCAGCGACTCGTTCTGCATCGTCCCCGTCCCTTCGGGGCCCAGCAGGTGCTTGGAGTCCTCGACGACCTCCTTCAGAAAGATCCGGTAGGCGGCGACGCTGTCGGGAGTCGTGCGCTCCTTGGTCATGGAGCGCAGCCTCTCGGCGGCATGGCGCGCCGCCAGACGGGCGGAGCTCGCCTCGGACTGCACCTCGTTGATCCGCGAGATGCTGGCCCGGGAGATCCGCGACGCCTCCTTGAGAGCTAGGTCCGCGTGCGCCGTCGAGCGCCGCGCGGCGACGACGGCGGCGATGGCGACCAGGATGGAGACGCCGGCTGCGATGGAGGCCACGGCGGCGACAACGGACAGATCCATGTCCCTATCCTGCCTGGAATCGGCTCGAGAGTGCCGCGAAAAAGGACCTCCCCAGATAGTCCCCAGAATGTCTGCGGGACACATTCAGACAAGTTGGTGCCGACTCTCACATTCGGGAGGCTTTCAGTCGGTGAGTGGTGGTACTGGCGCTCCATGCGCCCTCGGCGGCTCGAAGCGCATCCGTTCCCATGAGACCGCTGTGACCTGCACCGATGTGCACGAACTCGAGTCCTTGGGACCTCTGGCGGTACGGGACGGCCGGCAGCACGGTAGCGTCGCCGTTATGAAGAAACTCATCAACTCCGTTGACAACGTGGTCACGGACGCCCTGCGGGGCATGGCCGCCGCCCACCCCCACGAGCTCGACGTCGACCTCGACCAGCACATCGTCTACCGCCGCAGGCGAAAGGAGAAGGGCAAGGTCGCCATCATCTCCGGCGGCGGCAGCGGCCATGAGCCCCTCCACGGCGGCTTTGTGGGCACCGGCATGCTCGACGCCGCCTGCGCCGGCGAGATCTTCACCTCCCCGGTCCCCGACCAGATGGTCGCCGCCACCACCGCCGTCGACCGCGGCGCCGGAGTCCTGCACATCGTCAAGAACTACACCGGCGACGTCATGAACTTCGAGATGGCCGCCGAGATCGTCGACGCCGACTCCGGCATCCAGGTCGCCAGCGTCGTCACCAATGACGACGTCGCCGTTGAGGACTCCCTCTACACCGCCGGACGGCGCGGCGTGGGCGTGACCGTCATGGTGGAGAAGATCGCCGGCGCCGCTGCGGAGGAGGGCCGCCCGCTGGACGAGGTCGCCGGCATCGCCGCGCGCGTCAACGCCGCCGGCCGCTCCATGGGCATGGCACTGACCTCCTGCACCGTCCCGGCCAACGGCAAGCCCTCCTTCGATCTTCCTGCCGACGAGATGGAGATCGGCATCGGCATCCACGGCGAGCCCGGCCGCCACCGCGAGAAGGTCGCCCCCGCCGCCGAGGTCGCCGAGCGCCTCGTCACCCCGATCCTGGCGGAGCTGACATCGCTGGAGCTACCCGACGCCGCCGGCCCCGACGAGGGCGTCATCGCCATGGTCAACGGCATGGGCGCCACCCCGCTGCTCGAGCTCTACCTCATGTACGGCGAGATCGCCCGTCTCCTTCAGGGAGCCGGGATCACAGTGGCCCGCAACCTCGTAGGCAACTACATCACCAGCCTCGACATGGCCGGCTGCTCCCTGACCCTGGTGCGCGCCGACGCCGAGCTGCTGCGCCTGTGGGACGCCCCCGTCAATACCCCCGGCCTGCGCTGGGGCGCGTGAGGACCTGGCACAATCGGTTCGCCCGCGGTTCGTGCGGGCGCCCCGGAGGGAACTGAAGGAGGAGTGAGATGACAGCGGAAGCGGAATCCGCCCGTCAGACGCTGGGAGTAGCCGAGCTGGGAGCGTGGGTGCGCCGCAGCGCCGAGCTCATCGCCGAGCATGCCGAAGAGCTCACCGAGCTGGACGCCGCCATCGGCGACGCCGACCACGGAACCAATATGAAGCGCGGCCTGGCCGCAGCGGCCGACGCGGTGGAGGCCGGCGGCTTCACCAGCGCCGACGCCCTGCTCAAGAAGGTCGGCATGACCCTGGTCTCCACCGTCGGGGGTGCCTCGGGCCCCCTGTACGGAACCTTCTTCCTGCGCACCGGCGGCGCCTTGGCGGGGCGGGGCGGCGACCTGGGACGTCTTGACGCTCAGGCGCTCGTGGACGGTCTGGAGGCCGGGATCGGCGGCATCGCCGCCCGCGGCCGCGCCACCACAGGGGAGAAGACCATGCTCGACGCCTGGAGTCCGGCCCTGGAGGCACTGCGCGCCCACCCTGACGACCTCGGCGCGGGCGTCGCTGCCGCTGCACGGGCCGCCGCCGAGGGCCGCGACGCCACCGAGCCGATGGTGGCCACCAAGGGACGGGCCTCCTACCTGGGGGAGCGCTCGGCCGGCCACATCGACCCCGGTGCCGCCTCCACCGCCCTCCTCCTGGCGGCCCTCGACGACGTCGTAGCCGGAAGGACGGCGTGATGCCCGTGAACCCCGCAAACCCTGCCGGCCCTGCGACGACTTCTGGGACGGCGCAGTCGAGCGGCGCCCCGGTGAGCGTCGGCATCGTCCTGGTCTCCCACTCCCGTTCCCTGGCAGAGTCCGCCCTCGACCTGGCGCGCCGACTCATCGTGGCCGTCGACGTCCCCGTCGAGCTCGCCGCAGGGCTGGCCGACGGCGCGCTGGGCACTGATCCCGGCCTGATCGTCTCCGTCGTCGAGCAGCTCGCCGCCCGGTGCACCGGTGTCCTGGTCCTGGCGGATCTGGGCAGCGGGATCATGAGCGCGGAGATGGCCCTCGAGATGCTCGACCCGGCCGTGGCAGAGCGGGTTCGGCTCTCCGCGGCGCCCTTCGTTGAGGGTCTGCTGGGCGCCTACGGCGCAGCCGGGATCGGCAAGGACCTTGAGGCGGTGGTCGCCGAGGCCGACGGCGCCGCCGAGGCCAAGCGCTCCCAGGTCGCCGCCCTCTGACGCCGTCTGAGAGCCTCTCGGAGCGGCGCTGAGTTACACCGTGCCGCTCATGCGCGGTTGGCGAAGCGCTCCAGGAGGGCGGCGTCTCCGCCGACGACGAGCACGTCCTCGGCCGAGACCAGCGTATCCGGGGTGGCGTACTCGAAGGGCTCGCCCGGGCTCATCAGGCCGAAGACCGTCACCCCGTAGCGCGAGCGCACCTTGGACTGTCCGATGGTGAATCCGTGCAGCTCCATGGGCGGACGCATCTTGACGATGGTGAAGCCGCTCTTCTCCATCTCGATGTAGTCGAGCATGCGGCCCGAGACGAGGTGGGCGGCGCGCTGCCCGGCGTCGAACTCGGGGTAGACGACGTGGTGGGCGCCAATACGCCGCAGGATGCGGCCGTGGGCCCGGGAGATCGCCTTGGCCCAGATCTGGGGGGTCTCCAGATCCACGAGGTTGCCGGTGATGAGGACGGAGGCCTCCAAGGAGGTCGCCACCCCTACGACCGCCGTGCCGAACTCGGTGGCGCCCAGCTGCTCGAGGGCCTCCACGTCCGTGGCATCGGCCTCCACCAACGGGATGCGGCCGGTCCACTGGCGCACGATCGCGGGATTGGCCTCCACGGCCAGGACCTCGCGCCCCAGCCGGTCCAGGGTCGCGGCGACGGCGGAGCCGAAGCGCCCCAGCCCTATGACGAGCGTGGAGTCGGTGCGCGAGGGCGGGGCAGGCATGAAGTCTCCTGAGGTCGGCCGTTGGACGGTGAGCCCTACGCTACCGCGTGCGGCGGCGGCGCAGGCTCAGGCCGATCCCACAGGCGACCAGCAACGCTGCGGCCCCGGCCAGGATCCAGGCCATCATCGTGAAGCCGCCGGCGTAGGCCTCGATCCGGGCCCGGTCGATGAGCTGGGCTTTGAGGGCCTCGATGATCTGCTTGCCCGCGGGCGACTGGGGCAGGGCCCGGGCCCGCATCATCGCCTCCATGGCGGCGGCCCTGACCTCTTCGGTGTGGTCGGCCACGTAGTCCTCGGCGTGCTGGGTGGCGTAGGAGGTCATGAGCGCGACCCCGAAGGATCCTCCGATCTGCTGGGCGGCGCTCAGGATCGCCGAGGCCAGCCCGGTCCGCTTGGCTTCCACCCCGCGGGTGCCGGAGTTGAAGGTGACCGGCATTGTCAGCCCCAGGCCGATGCCGAAGACGATGAGGCCGGGCAGGGCGACCTGGGAGTAGGTCGAATCCGTCGTCATGCGCGAGAAGATGAGGAAGGAGCCGGTCAGGACCGCCAGCCCCAGCGGCAGAGTGCCGCGCGCTCCGAGCCTGGGCACGATGATGCGCCCGGCCGGGATGGCGGTGGCCACCAGGGCGACGACCATGGGCAGGAAGACCACTCCGCTCTTGAAGGGCGAGTAGCCGAAGTGGTTCTGCATGTAGTAGGTCAGGTAGATGATCGCCCCCATCTGGGCGGCCCCGGCGATGAACTGCGCGGCATAGGAGGCGGCCCGCACCGGCATCGCCATCATCGACAGGGGCAGTACCGGGCGGCTCGCCAAGCGCTCGCGGACCACGAACAGCACCGCGGCGACGCCGCCGAGCGCAAGCCAGGTGACGGTCGACGTCGCGGTCCAGGAGGTCTGCTGAGCCCGGTCGAGCCCATAGACGGCGCTGAAGCAGGCCCCGCAGCCCAGGACCAGACCGGTCAGGTCGTCGTAGATGCGCGAGCCGCGGTCGCGCTGGTCGGCCGGTGGCAGGCTGCGCTGCCCGATGAGCAGGGCCGCAGCGGCCAGGAAGATGTTGATGTAAAGCGCCCAGCGCCAGCTGAGCCAGTCGGTCAGGGCCCCGCCGACGAGTAGCCCGACAGCCGCCCCCAGCCCGCCAGTGGCGCCGAAGATCGCGAAGACCCGCTCGCGCTCGGTGCGCTCGGTGAAGGTGACGTTGAGTAGCGACTGCGAGGTGGGGGCAAGCAGTGCCCCGAAGCAGCCCTGGGCGACCCGGGCGACCAGTAGGACGGGGAAGGACGTCGCCATGCCTGCCGCCAGGCTGGCCACGCCGAAACCGACCAGGCCGATCTGGTAGGAGCGGCGAATGCCCGCCACGGCGCAGAGCCTGCCGCCGAAGAGCACCAGGCCGCCGAAGGCCAGGCTGTAGCCGGTGACCGTCCAGGGGCTCTGGGACACGGTCATTCCCAGGTCCTCCTGCATCCGCGGCAGGGCGATCGCGATGATCGTCAGATCCAGGACGATCATCAGCTGGGTGAGGACGGCGCTGACCATGACCGCGCGGCGGTTGGGGCGTCGCTGCTGAGAAGAGGGGGCCGACGACGGTGCTGAGGAGGGCGCCGAGGACTTCGGTGCCGCCTCCCCCTGTGCCTGCTCGCCGCGCTCCTCGAGGACGGACTTCAACGTGGATGTCATCGCGAACCTCCATAACAAAATGATCGTTTTCGTTTGCGCTCGGGAGTCTAGGTTCGCCGCCGTCAGCAGTCAACAACGATCGTTTCGATTTGGAGTGTTCTGAGTCGCTTATCCTGAACTCATGCCACGAGTGACCGCCGCTCATCGGAGACGTCAGAGAGCCCGAATCCTGCAGGCTGCCGAAGAGTGCTTCGCCCGCAGCGGCTTCCAGGCCGCCTCCATGGATGAGGTCATTGCCGCAGCCGGGATGTCGTCGTCGACCGTGTACCGCTACTTCCCCGAGGGCAAGCGCTCTCTCATGCGTGAGGTCTTGACCCGGCGGATGGGCCCGCTCGTCGAGCGGATCAGACAGCTCGCCGAGTCCGAGGCGCTGCCCGACTTCAAGCAGGGATTCATCGAGACGCTCGTCCTGCTCAATTTCGAGCACGACGACGTCGAGCAAGATGCCGTCGAGACCGCCTCAGGACGGGCCTCCGCTCGGCGAGGCGAGGTCCGCCAAGATGCTGACGACGTCGAACTGAGCGCCTGGGCACCACTGGCCTATCACGCCTGGGGCGAGCTGACTCGTGACCCCGAGATGCGCGTCATGGTCCAGGAGAACTACTACGATATCCGCAGCGGCCTCGTCCACCTGTGCCGCAACGGGCAGAGGGCTGGAACGATCTCCACTCGCTTGAACCCCGAGCAGCTGGCCTCCCTGATCCAGAGCGTGTCCTTCGGTCTGATCGTCGAGCAGCTCATCACCGGCCGCGCGGATGTGGATAGTGCGGCCGCGACCCTCGGACACCTGCTCGCCCCGGACGGGCCGGAACCCGAGGCGAGCTGATCGTTCCCGCTGGTGTTTGCGGGCCGCCGGGGCGAGCGAGTGCGGAATCGGCCGGCGGCGCTAGCCGATCATCGGGCTGGCCTCGGGCATCCGGATGACGCGGCGCCGCTCGCGCAGTGCCAGGGCGCTGGCCGCCGTCATCGTGCCCACGCGGCCGACGAACATGAGCGCCACGATGACGTACTTGGCGCTTGCGGGAAGAGTCGGAGTGATTCCCGTGGATAGGCCCACGGTTGCGAACGCGCTGATGACTTCGAAGAGGATCCGGTCCAGGGACAGGTTGGTCATCTGCAGGAGCAGGAGCGTGGCGAGCCCGATGACACTGGCGCCGATGAAGGCCACCGCCACGCTCAGGCGCACGGTCGAGGGCGTGATGCGCCGACCGAAGGCCTCGATGTCCTGGTCGCCACGAGCCTCGGCGAAGATCGCCAGGAGCAGGACCGCGAAAGTGGAGACCTTGATGCCGCCAGCCGTCGAGGCCGAGCCGCCGCCGACGAACATGAGGGCGTCCTGAAGGAACCAGGTGGCCTCGTGCATGTGCTCGGGCGGAATCGTGGACAGTCCCGAGGAGCGGGCGTTGACGCCGTTGATCAGAGCGGTCATGATCTTGCCGCCCGTGGGCAGTGCCCCGTAGGTGAGGGGGTTGTTCCACTCGAAGACGGCGATGGCGACGGTCGAGGCGATGGTGAGGGCCACATAGGTCGTCAGGGTCAGCTTCGTGTGCAGGCTCCACGTCCGGGGCCTGCGTCGTCGGCCCATGATGTCCAGGATGACGGGGAAACCGACGGCGCCCATGAAGGTCCCCAGGATGATCGGCAGGCCGATCCACCAGTCGGTGGCGTAGGCGCCCAGGCCCTCGGGCATGATGACGAAACCGGCATTGTTGAAGATTGACAGCCCCATGAAGGCCGCGTACCACAAGGCGTGCCCCACATCGAGGCCGTGACCCAGGAAGCGGGGCAGCAGCATGAGGGTGAGGAGGAGCTCGCAGCCGGTGGCCGTGTAGATGACGGCGCGCAGGAGACGGCCCACCTCGCCCAGGCGCGACTGGTTCTCCGAGGCGGCCAGCATCCGCTGAGTCAGTCCCACGTGGCGCGATACCGCCAGTGACAGCAGCGAGGCCAGGGTCATGACTCCCAGGCCGCCCACGGCGGCGGCCAGGATAATGACGACGTGCCCGAAGGTGGACCAGTAGGCGGCCGTGTCCACAGTGCTCAGACCCGTGACGCACGCCGCTGAGGTGGCGGTGAACAGGGCGTCGAGGAAGTCGGCTTGCTTCCCACTCGCCGTGGCAATCGGAAGGCTGAGCAGAAGCGTGACCACCATGATGATGGCGGCGAAGACGGTAACCGCCAGCCGGGCCGGGTAGAACCTGGCCGCCCGCGCGATCTGGCCGAGCGGCTCCATGTGCCGGAGCAACCGGCGCAACCCGGTGGGCTCCGTGGCTGGCAGCGGGGGCCGAACGGGTGGCTCATCGGCCCTGTCGTCCTCGGCCGGGCGCTTCCTTCGCCCCTTCCACGGATGGCCGATGACGCTCACGAACGGAGCGTGCCAGTGCGCCTGGCGGCGCCCGCCGGCGCGCGAGCCGTCTTCGGATCCGCCCTGGGACCCGCGGCGGGGCTCGGGCTCGTCTGCGGTGTCTGTCTGGGGCACGGTCGCCATTGTGGTCCTGTTGGTGCGGCTTCGTCACGTTCTCGGATGTCGGGTGGTGGGCGGCGGGCGTGCCAGGGCGTCGTCGGGCCCGTGGGGAGGTGATAGTCGGCGCGGTCCTCAACTGGGAAACTGAGGATGTGGCAGCGATAATTGATGCCCCAGTGTGAAATGCGACGCGTGTGGCGATTGGGGTCCAAGAATTCCTGTGCGATGGCTGGTACGGCGTTATATTGGCGGTGTTCCTGCCCCGTCGGGGCCCCTGCGACGAACGGACCTCAAGCTCATGGCACCGGGCCTTCCCACATCCCCCAGCGCCTCCGGCGCCCCCTCGTTCCTCACCGTGGCTGAGGTGGCGGCGATGCTGCGCGTGTCCAAGATGACCGTCTACCGAATGGTGCACTCCGGCGACCTTCCTGCGATGCAGGTCGGGCGCTCCTTCCGCGTCCCCGAGCGCGCCGTTCACGAGTACCTGGCCGCCGGACTGGGTGACTGGGGCCACGATGCGTCGGAGGCATCAGGGTCCTAGGACCCGCTAGACTCGGGCGGTCACCTGCGTGGTCGGCCGCTGAGCCTCACGCGCCGACCAATCGCCCCATGGCATAACCCTCGCCGGCCCGCCTCGGCCCGCAGGGAGGGTCTGCGGGCACTACGAAGCGAACTGCGAGGAGATCTCATGGGATCCGTCATCAAGAAGCGCCGCAAGCGCATGGCCAAGAAGAAGCACCGCAAGCTGCTTCGCAAGACACGCCACCAGCGTCGCAACAAGAAGTGAGGCGAGCGGCCCGTCCGCGCCTCGGGGCTCCGTGCACACCGCTGGTGTGAGCGGGGCCCTGCTTGTCTCTCATGAGGAACTGACCAGGAAGAGCGGAGACCTCCGTTGACCACCGCCCCAGATGACCGCACCCCCATTGATCCGTCGGATGCTGCGCCGACTGCGCCGTCGAGAGAGCCGCAGCTGGTGGAGGGTGACTGCACCATCCCGCTGAGCGCCGACGTCGACCCCTCGGCCTGGCCCGAGCCCGTCCAGGCCCTGGCGCACGCGCCCGGGTCCGGCGTGCGGCCGACCAGGCTGGCCGAGCTGACCACCCTGCGCGTGGGCGGCCCAGTGGGCAGTTACGTCGAGGCCACCACCCAGAGCGAGTTGACCGAGGCGATCCGCGAGGCGGATGCCGCGGGCACCCCCGTCCTCGTCGTCGGAGGTGGTTCCAACATCATGGCCTCCGACGCCGGCTTCGACGGGCTCGTCATCCGCGACGCCCGCGCCGAGGTCTCGCTCGTCTCGGACTCGATGTGCGGGGGCGTCGAGGTCACGGCCACCGCCGGCACCACCTGGGACGACCTGGTGCGCGAGGCCATCGCGAGCCAGTGGGCCGGATTTGCGCCCCTGTCCGGGATCCCCGGTACGGTCGGGGCCGCCCCGGTGCAGAACATCGGGGCCTACGGCGCCGAGGTCGCCGAGCTCATCGCCAGCGTGCGAGCCTGGGACCGCCTGCGCAACCGGGTGGTCTGGCTTGCCCTCGGCGAGCTGGGACTGGCCTACCGCGACTCCCGTCTCAAGCAGTCCCTCACCGACGCCGAGGCCGGCGGCGGGCGCCTGTGGGGGCCGACCGGGCGCTGGGTGATCCTGGACGCCACCTTCGCCGTGCGGCAGGGCTCCCTGTCCTCCCGCGTTGCCTACTCCCAGTTGGTCGGCGCTCTCGGCGTCGAACTGGGCGAGCGCGTGCCCGAGCGCGAGCTGCGCGAGGCGGTTCTTGAACTGCGCCGCTCCAAGGGGATGGTTCTCGATGACGCTGACCACGACACCTGGTCGGCCGGCTCCTTCTTCACTAACCCGATCCTGACCACGGCCGAGGCCGAGCGCCTGCCCGCGGATGCTCCCCGCTTCCCGGTCACCGACCACTCCCAGGTGGTGCTCGGCACCAAGGAGGCCCCCGTCGTCGAGGGCCTGGTCAAGACCAGCGCCGCCTGGCTCATCGACCATGCCGGCTTCACCAAGGGCTTCACCGTGGAGACCGGGGCTCCGGCCGGGCTGTCCACCAAGCACGTCCTGGCCCTGACCAACCGGGGCGGCGCCACCGGCGCGGACCTGGCACGCCTGCGCGATACCGTGGTGGCCGGCGTCCGTGAGCGCTACGGCATCACCCTCGTGCCCGAGCCTGTCCAGGTCGGCTTCTAGACTCCCGGCTCGAGCGGGCTGGAGGCCTCGGCTCAGTCGGTCTCGGGATTCGTGGCCGGGTCGGGAGCCGCCAGCCAGGCGTCCACCTCGGCCAGCCAGGCCCGCTTGGCCGTCAGCGAGGCCAATGAGGCGCGGATCGAGGCGCGGGCCAGCTCGGCCAACTCGACGTCGTCACAGCCCTGGGCCCGGGCGATCTCGTACTGGTCGACGAGTCGGGACTGGAAGAGCAGCGGATCGTCGGCGCTCAGGGCGATCTGCGCGCCGTGACTCATGAGCGTGCGCAGGGGAACGTCGTCGGGGCTGCGGTAGACGCCCAGGCTCACGTTGGAGGCGGGGCAGACCTCGAGGCTGATGCCGGCGGCGACGATCGCGTCCAGCAGCGCGGGATCCTCGCTGGCGCGCACCCCGTGGCCCAGTCGCGTGGGGCCGAGCGCGGAGACGACGTCGCGCAGGTGGTCGGGTCCCAGGAGCTCTCCGCCGTGCGGCATGGAAGCGAGGCCGCCCCTGCGGGCGATGGCGAAGGCCCGCTCCCAGGAGGAGGTCTGTCCGGCGCGCTCGTCGTTGGACAGGCCGAAGCCGACCACCTCTCCCGGCTGATCCCCGGCGTAGCGCACCGCCAGGCGGGCGAGCGTGCGGGCATCCAAGGGGTGGCGCATCCGGGAGGCCGCCACGATGACGGCCACCTCCACGCCGGTCAGGGTGGTGGCCTGTTCGGCGGCGTCGAGGATGATCTCCAGGGCGGGGGTGATCCCGCCGACGAAGGGGGCGTAGCTGGTGGGGTCGACCTGGATCTCCAAGCGGCGCGAGCCCTCGGCGGCGTCATCGAGCGCGGCCTCCAGGACGATGCGTCGCATGACCTCCTCGGTGCGAACCAGAGCCCTGGCGGTGTCGTAGGCGCGCTGGAAGCGGAACCAGCCGCGCCGGTCAGCGGGTACGTGCAGAGGGTCTCCGTCCAGGAAGCTGGAGGGCAGGCGCGTGCGCGTGGAGGAGGCCAGCTCGATGAGGGTGTCCAGGCGCATCGAACCCGTGAAGTGCAGGTGCAGGTGCGCTTTGGGTAGGGCGGCGAGGTCGCGCATGGGTGGATTCTTCCACGTTCCTGCCGATCGCCTCGCCCGCGACAGTCTTCAGCAGAGCAGACGGGTTCTTCCGCTGTTGCCGAACACCAATGGTCGTTTTAGCGGCGAACCATCAGGTGGGTGGGGCACACTAACTGTCATGAACCACTCGTCGGCGTCCCAGGAGCCCGAGGAGGTGGCCCTGTTGACGGGGCCGCGCGCAGCCTCCGTGCTCTCCGCCGCCCTCGCCCCGGCGGGTCAGCGTCTGGCCAGCTGGGAGGTCCACTCGGTCCATCACCGTCCTGGAGCGGGAGTGTCCGTGGGGTACACGGCTGTTGTCGTCGCCCCCAATGGGCGCTCCACCACTGAGTACCTGTGCGCGACGACGGCGCGCCTGTCCAACCCGCATGCCCCGGGCCTGACCCGGGTGGCCCCCACCGGTGGGGACGGCCCTGCGGTCCACGTGTGGCGTCACCCGGCTGACCCTGAGCTGCCGGGGCTGGTGGTGGCCTGTACTCCTTCACTGCTCTCGGCACGGATCGGCACTCAGGTCAAGGCGACCATGGTCGCCTACCGGCCCACGCGCCGTGCCGTCGTGCGCGCAACCTTCCCGGATGAGACGACCGCCTACGCCAAGGTCCTGCGTCCGAGTCAGGCCCCGTCCTTCGCCCAGCGCCACCGCCTGCTGACGGCCTCCGGAGTGCCGGCGCCCGAGGTCCTGCGAGAGGATCCTGACGGGCTCGTGCTCCTATCCACGGGGCGTGGTGTGGCCCTGTCGGGCCTGCTGTCCCAGGGGATGAGCGTCTCGCGCAGCGAGCGCGTCTTCAACGGCCTCATCTCGCTGCTGGACGCTCTGCCGGCCAGTGCCATGCAGCTTCCCGCGCACGCCGCCTGGTCCGAGCGGGCCCGCCACTACGCGCACGCCGCCGCTACGGTCCTGCCCGAGCATGCCGCCCGAGCCCGGGCCGTGGCCGAGGGGGTCGAGCAGCTCATGGCCAGCTCCGACACCGGTCGGCCGATGCCGGTCCACGGAGACTTCTACGAGGCGAACGTCCTCATGGAGGGAGAAGCCGTCACCAGCCTGCTCGATGTCGACTCCCTGGGACCCGGTTACCGGGTCGACGACCTGGCCTGCCTGCTCGGTCACGTTAGCGTCCTGGATCACCTGGCACCCGCCTCCTACCCGAAGCTGCGTCCCATCCTGGAAACCTGGACCCGTATGGCCGAGCAACAGGTCGACCCGGTCTCGCTGCGCGCCCGCTGCGCCGGTGTCGTCCTGTCCCTGGTGGCCGGGGCTCGGCGCGAGGAC
>NZ_JH470351.1:37059-76594 GCF_000239715.1 Actinomyces sp. oral taxon 849 str. F0330
CGGTGCCCGACACAAGTTCTGTTGGTCTCGGCGGAATATGCCCGGCTCGAGGAGATCAGAACTCGACGTGAGACTCCCGGGAGAGGGTGAATCCGCGTCCGGTGATCGTGTTCCAACAGGTCATCCCCTTGGCCTGCGAGGCGCAGGCGTAGTCGGAGAACGTCGTGGTCTGCCCATACTGGAGCGTGTGGAAAGTGTCGCCCGGTTGTCCCAGAAATTTCTCGCCGCATCGGAGCCTGGGGCGGCCGGCGTCCACGGAGATGGAGAACTCCCGTTCAGAACAGTCCTGCATCCCGGAGGAGGCGTAGCTTCGCTCCAGGATCGAGCAGGCGACACCCGCCTCATAGAGTTCGCAGGAGATGTTCTTCGACGGGGTGTCCACGTACTGGTAGGAGTACGTCTGAGCCTGCGGGGGAAGTGTCGGGACGCCGGAGAGTGTTGGCGCGTCCTCAGCGGTGAATTCTGCGCTCGGCTCTGCGGCTGGCGCGGTGTTGGGCAGAGCTGCCTTCCCCTCCGAGGTGCCCTCAGTCGTCGTGGGTTCGGTGGTGATGGAAGGGACGGCGTCGGCTTTCGTCTCCAACGACCGCCCGCGGTTGGCCAGCAGCATCCCCGCGAAGGTCCCGGCCGTAGCCACCACGAGTACCAGCATGACGACAAGGGCGGCAATCAGTCCTGTGTGAGACCCGGGGCGGGAGTCGGGACCAGACCGGCGTAGATCGCCGGATGGTGCTGGTGCGGCCATCGCCGCTAGCGCACCCCCTGAAGCCGGCAACGGGGGTATCGCCGCCGGTGGCACCGTTGGGGAGGTGCTCAGCATCATGGTCGCCGGATCGGTCTGCGACGTCGTTCCCACAGAGGTCGCGGTGTATGGCGAGGCGCTGCAGGCGGCAGTTGAGACCGAGGGCAGGGCTGCGGTCTCCGCCGTCGCGAGCCTTCTCGATTCGGTTGGGGGCCGAGCGCTTATCGGGGACGCGGGCGATACATGAGATGGGTCGGCCGTGTCCATCTGGAGAATCTGCTCACGCAGCACTGCGGGGACGGCAGGATTGGCGGCGATGGTGGGCCGTAAGTCGGGAAAGGCCTTGGCAAGGTACTCCAGCACCTCGGGCTCGGTACTGGGATCAGAGGCACGACGTTCATCGTCGAAAGTGTGAGCGGGCACGAGTTGAATGATAAATCTCGCAAGTGCGCGGAAGGCCTGCCCGCAACCACATTGGTATCAAACGCCGAGCCGGACATATTCCGCGGTGTCCGACAGAAATTCTGTTGGTCTCGGCGGAATATGCCCGGCTCGGGGAGATATGGTGCCTCTTCTACTCGACCTCTGCCAGGAGCGTCTGGATCCGCCCCACGCCCTCGGCCAGATCGTCGTCGCCCAGCGCGTAGGACAGCCGCAGGAAGCCGGAGGGTCCGAAGGCTTCACCGGGAACGACGGCGACCTCGGCATGCTCCAGGATAAGCGCGGCCAGCGTGGCCGAGCTGTCGATCTCAGTGCCGCGCAGCGTGCGCCCGAGCAACCCCTCGATGCTGGGGTAGGCGTAGAAGGCGCCGCGCGGAACGGGGACGGTCAACCCTTCGATCTGCGAAAGCATCTTCACCATGGTGCGCCGGCGCCGATCGAAGGCGGCGCGCATCTGCTCGACCGCGGACAGGTCACCGCTCACGGCCGCCAGCGCCGCGCGCTGCGAGACGTTGGCGACGTTGGAGGTCAGGTGGGACTGGAAGTTGGTGGCGGCCTTGATGACATCGCTCGGAGCGAGCATCCAGCCCACGCGCCATCCGGTCATGGCATAGGTCTTGGCCACGCCGTTGAGGACGATCGTCTGCTCGGCCAGCTCGGGAACCAGCTTGACGATGTGCGCGACCTGGGCGCCGTCGTAGAGGAGGTGCTCGTAGATCTCGTCGGTGATGACCCAGATGCCCTGCTCCAGCGCCCACTGGCCGATCGCGGTCAGCTCCTCGGGCGTGTAGACCGAGCCGGTCGGGTTCGACGGCGAGCACAGCAGCAGCACCTTGGTGCGCTCCGTGCGGGCGGCCTCGAGCTGGTCGACGCCGACCTTGTAGTCCTGGTCGGCGCCGGCGAAGACCTCCACGGTGGTGCCCCCGGCCAAAGCGATGGCCTCGGGGTAGGTGGTCCAGTAGGGCGCGGGCAGCAGAACCTCGTCACCGGGGTCGACGAGCGCCGCGAAGGCCTGGAAGACGGCCTGCTTGCCGCCGTTGGTCACCAGGATGTCGTCGGGGGAGACCTCGTAGCCGGAGTCGCGCAGCGTCTTGGCAGCGATGGCCTCGCGCAGGACCGGCAGACCCTTGGCGGGGGAGTACTTGTGGTTGGCCGGGTCCTTCGCGGCGGCGACGGCGGCCTCGACGATGTAGTCGGGGGTGGGGAAGTCGGGCTCGCCGGCGCCGAAGCCGATGACCGGGCGGCCGGCGGCCTTGAGGGCCTTGGCCTTGGCGTCGACGGCCAGGGTGGCGGAGGGGGCGATAGCGGACAGGCGGGCGGAAACGCGGTGCGCGGGTGCAGGTGTCACGCGACCAATGGTCCCACGAGCCGTGAAACCTGCACGTCGAAAACGCGTCCGCCCGGCGATTCGCGCTCGCGCGGACTCTTGTGATGCGGCCGGAGGCGGCGTGGCGCACCCCACGGCCTGTGGTTACCGCAAATGTCTGCTCGTGTGGCAGACTAGAGCACCGCTGAAGGGCAGTGGCGCAATTGGTAGCGCACCGGTCTCCAAAACCGGCGGTTGTGGGTTCGAGTCCCGCCTGCCCTGCTGAGAACGGCGGATCTGTCGGGAGATCCCGTCGGTTTCGTCTTCTCCCCGCTGTGCGGGAACTGACCTGACCGTCGACCCTGAGGACCCAGATTCATGAGCGAGAGCGCACGCGCCGCGGCAGGCAAGCCGGACAGGAAGCGCGGCTTCTTCGGGCGCATCGCCCTGTTCATCCGCCAGGTCATTGACGAGCTGCGCAAGGTGGTCTGGCCCACCATGAACGAGCTGTGGACCTACTTTACGGTGGTTGTCGTCTTCATCGTCGCCATCATGGCCTTCACCGGGGTGCTGGATTTCGCCTTCAACCGGGCCATCATGTGGCTCTTCGCCTGATTTCGCGGTTTCGGCGACCGCGCCCTCGTCGGGAGTGGCCGGTTCCGCCCCTGGCCGCTTCTCTCACCTCCGCTGCCGTCCGTGCAGCCCGTCGTAACCGCTCGTCTCACGCCACTGGAAAGCAGGTACACCATGTCTGAGGACGTCTCCTCGCAGACCACCCCCGACGACGCCGAGGGCCTCACGTCGCTCGCCGCCGTCGACGAGCCGGTTGAGACTGACGAGGTAGTCGAGGCAGCTGAGGCCGACGCCGCCGCTGAGACGGTCGCCGCAGTGACCGATGACGCCGTTGAGGCTGACGAGGCCGTTGAGCCCGCCGAGCCGGCAGAGTCCGCAGAGCCGGCAGAACCTGCCCAGGAGGCGCCCGTCGTCGACCCGCTGGCCGAGTTCCGCCGCCAGATGTCCGTGCTGCCGGGGCAGTGGTACGTGTTGCACACCTACTCCGGCTACGAGCGCCGCGTGGCCACCGACATCATGGCCCGTGCTGAGAACTTCGAGGTCGAGGACTACATCTTCGATGCCACCGTCCCCATGGAGACGGTCATCGAGATCAAGAACGGCAACAAGAAGAAGGAAGTCTCCCGGGTGCGCATCCCCGGCTACGTGTTCGTGCGCATGGACCTGGATGACCCGGAGACCTCCGACAAGGTGTGGCGCACCATCAAGGACACTCCGGCCGTCACCGGCTTCGTGGGAGATCGCTACAATCCGGTGCCGCTGACCTTCGAGGAGGCCGTCGCCCAGCTCGGCCCCACGCCCGAGGAGATCGCCGCCAAGGAGACCGCGGCCGTCGAGACCGCCGCCCCCGAGTCCGGCGCCGGCACCCAGATCGCCACGGGTGGCCAGGTCTTCGAGGTCGCCTTTGAGGTCGGCGAGTCCGTCATCGTCACCGACGGCCCCTTCGAGTCCCTGCCGGCCACGATCTCCGAGATCCACCCCGAGACCCAGAAGCTCCAGGTGCTCATCTCCCTGTTCGGCCGCGACACCCCGGCCGAGCTCTCCTTCACCCAGGTCGCCAAGATCTGAGACCGACCTCGAGATTCCCGTCACCCGCCGTGGCCCGACGACGTGCACTCTGCGTCGTCGGGCCGCTGGCCGCCCGGGCCGACCACTCGGGCGGTCGACGGGAGCCACGTATCACAGGCCGTTGTCATGTGATAACGCGCACCGGGGGCCCTGGGCCGCTCCGCGGAGGGCTACGATGAGCGCTTGTGCGTGCGTACGCACCCAACCGCTGCACGGCAGGCGTGCAGCACATCCGGACAAGTAAGAAGGACCCATTCCTATGGCCCCTAAGAAGAAGGTCGCCGGGCTGATCAAGCTCCAGATCCAGGCCGGCCAGGCTAACCCCGCTCCGCCGATCGGCCCCGCCCTGGGTGCCCACGGCGTCAACATCATGGAGTTCTGCAAGGCGTACAACGCGGCGACCGAGTCGCAGCGCGGCAACGTCATCCCCGTGGAGATCACCGTCTACGAGGACCGCTCCTTCACCTTCATCACCAAGACTCCGCCGGCCGCCGAGCTCATCAAGAAGGCCGCGGGCGTCCCCAAGGGATCCGCCACCCCCCACACCGTGAAGGTGGCCTCCCTGACCCAGGCTCAGGTGCGTGAGATCGCCGAGTCCAAGATGCCCGACCTCAACGCCAACGACGTCGAGGCCGCCGCCAAGATCATCGCCGGCACCGCCCGCTCCATGGGTATCACCGTCGAGGCCTGAGGCACTCGCCGGCCCACCGGCTCTCTCAACTCAACCCCATACGAAACCGTGGAAGGGCCTCGCGCGGCCCGAACACCACGACTGCAAGGAGAAGCAGATGACCAAGCGCTCCAAGGCCTACCGCGCCGCGGCCGAGAAGATCCAGTCCGGAGTCCTCTACACCCCGGCCGAGGCCATTCACCTGGCTAAGTCCACCTCCATTACCAAGTTCGACGCCACCGTGGATGTCGTCTTCCGCCTGGGCGTCGACCCCCGCAAAGCGGACCAGATGGTCCGTGGCACCGTGTCCCTGCCGCACGGTACCGGTAAGACCGCCCGCGTCGTCGTCTTTGCCCAGGGCGAGCGGGCCGAGCAGGCCCTCGCCGCCGGCGCGGACGAGGTCGGTGGCGACGAGCTCATCGAGAAAGTCGCCAAGGGTTACACGGACTTCGACGCCGCCGTGGCCACCCCCGACCTCATGGGCAAGGTCGGCCGCCTGGGTCGCGTCCTGGGCCCCCGCGGCCTCATGCCCAATCCCCGCACCGGCACCGTGACGATGGACGTGGCTAAGGCCGTTTCCGACATCAAGGGCGGCCGCATCGAGTTCCGCGTGGACCGCGCTTCCAACCTCCACTTCATCATCGGCAAGGTCTCCTTCTCCGAGGAGCAGCTGGAGACGAACTTCCAGGCCGCCCTTGAGGAGGTCCTGCGTCTCAAGCCCTCGACCTCGAAGGGCCGCTACATCCTCAAGGCCACCATGACCACCACCATGGGCCCCGGCATCCCGCTGGACGTCACCAAGGCCTGAGGCTCTTCGTCCTTCATGACGGTGTCGGCCGCCTCCCACGTGGGAGGCGGCCGACACCGTCGCTTGCGTTTCAGCTGCTGATGGGGATGTCGGTGAGGCGGTAGGCGTAGCTGCTGTCGCTACTCTTGCCCTGATGGTCCACTGTCACAGTGTCGCCGCCGGGATCGGGCCAGACGACGCAGACGGTGGTGACGGCTCCGCCCTTGAGCACGTCGCCGGTGTGCAGCTCGGTGAGGGGGATGTGGGCGTCGATGTCGGTCTGCTGGTAGTCGGCGGGGAAGACTCGTTCGGTGCCGGTGATAAGGGTCAGCCCGTCGGCAGCGCCGAAGGTGGCGATGACACCGTGATTCTCATCGCGCTGGTTGCCGAAAACGGTCTGCGGGTCGCTGAGCAGCGGTGTGAGTGGGGCGCCGGTGGAACCGGATTTGACGGTGCAGGTCAGGGTTCCCAGGAGGAAGCCGCCGGTGCGGGTGACCTGGTCGAGGCTGATGGTGACCTCGCCACTGGTGCCGGTCCCTTTGGACGTCAGGGTGACGCCCTCACTGCCCTTGGCGACGGCGCCTTGTGGGGTGGGTAGGGAGCCGCTTCCGCTGCCGGCAGTGGTAGTGGGAGACGCGCTTGCGCCGTCCTTCTTACTGGTGGTGCCGCCGGTGGGGGTGAGGGTGATCTCGACTCTTCGGTTGGCGGCCCTGGCCTCGTCGGTGGTGTCGTTGACTCGGGGCTCGCTCTCGCCCTTGCCGGTGGCGGTGGGGTTCCACTTGTCGAGTGAGGTGAGTTGTTCGAGCCTGCTTTTGACGGCGTTGGCGCGCTGTTCTGAGAGAGTTTGGTTGTAGGCGTCGTCCTGGATGTCATCGGTGTGGCCCACGATGGTGAGCGTTCCGCCGTTGGGGTACTGCTTCAACTGCCCGGCCACGATCTGCAACTGGGCCTCTGCCGCCGGAGCCAGTTCGGCCGAGTCCGAGGCGAAGGTGACATCGCTGGCCAGGGTGACGGTGACGTCCTCATCGCCGGTATGGGTACTCGTGGAACCGTCCAGGGTCCTCGTGTAGCGCTCGATCGCCGTGGGCTCAACGAGTTTCGGTTCGGGGGCGGGACGCTTGTCCAGCTCGGTCTGAGCGCTGGCGAGGTCGATGTCGGCCTTCTGAGCGGAGTCCTTGTCCAGCACGGAAACGGTGGTGAAGCCGGTCTGGGGAACGAGGACGGTGACGGTGTCGGCGTCGACCTTGCCGAAGGACAGATAGGAGGTCGCCTTTTCTCCCGGGGCCACCTTCAGGGAGGACCCGCTGCCGTCGGTCGCGTTCCAGACCCGCCCCTGATCAAGATCCAGCAGGCGCACCCCTGCGGCGCCGGCACCGACCCACCATATCGATGTCGGGCCCAGGTAGTTGCTGAGGCTGAGATTGTTGTCCCCCGTGTTGAAAACGCTGACGGATGTGTCTGCCACGGAGGCGTCGTCCTCGGCGCGGGTCAGTTCCAGGGCCATGATCGAGGTGGACTCGTCCTTGCGGATGACGGGGGAGACCCGCACCGTGACGTGGTGTCCGGAGATATGGGCGTCAAGCTCCTGCCAGTCCGTGCCGCCGGCCTTAGCATCGCCGCTGCCGGACGACGCACCTGCCGACGGAGAGACGGCGGCATCCTCATCGCACGCGGCAAGAACGGGAAGACCCGCAGCGGCCAAGACTGAGAGTGCGAGGAAGGAGCGGCGAGGAGGAATCACCGGCGAGCAGCTGAGTAGGCGCGAGGATCGATGGGACATTGGGAGCTCCTAGGCGAGGTCATCGGGAGAGTCCCTAAGACTTTAACCATGCGCAGCCCGTTGCGATAGTGATCCGACTACCTGTGGACTACTACCCATCTCCTTCCGAGTGAGCATGTCGATGACGCTCCGGCTCTCGGAGGATCCGAGGGATTCAACCGGACCGTACGACCTCGGCCCTTGATGGGGATGTCGGTGAGGCTGTAGGTGCTGGCGTTGATGTCGTCGACGGAAGGCATCATCTTTGGCTCGGGTCAGTTTCAGTGCCATGATCGAGGTGGTTTCGTCCTTGCGGAACGTAATGGTCCTAGCAAGGGGTGCTCCCCATGCACTCCCCATCGCTCCCCGGGGGAGTCCCCATGCATTCCCCGCTCCCCATGGGTACCCCGGGTGTATCCGTGTACTACACGGTATTTCCCCGTGGGAGGCTCCCCATTTTTCGGATGAAGATTTCTGCTTAAGGTGTTGGCATTCCTCGGGCCGATGTGGTCTGAGACCCAACAATGGAGGTCCCATCATGATGACTATTTCTACGAGAGTCCTGGCCGTTGTGAGTGCCATTGGCCTGGCGGCGACTCTGGCATCCTGCCAGGACGAAGGGTCGGACTCGACAGGATCGGAAACTTCGACAGGATCAGGTGCTCCGACGTCGGCATCGTCTCCGAAATCCGCCTCCGGTACGAACGGTAACGGAAATAATGGGACGGTCATCGAGTCGCATTCCACGAGTGTTGACGGTACGCCTGGAACTGTCTCTCTGAACTCCGTATCCGGGACGGGGACAACGGTGACTGTCATGTTCTCCGTGACGAATGATGACAAGAAGAATGACATGTGGGTCAGTAATGTATTCTCCGATGGAGACGACTCGATTCCTCAGGCTGGCGGAAGCGCGAGCCCGGGCGGGAGCAAAAACAACGCCGACGGCTTGACACTTATCGAGTCGTCCTCCTCGAACGTCTACCGTGTCTCCTATGACTCCCAAGGGGGCTGCCTGTGCTCCAGTGAGCTCGCCGAGTTCGTCAAGCCCGGCGAGACACTCGCGCTCCAGGCGACCTTCACCGGTGTTCCGGCGGATGCGAAGAGTGTCACTGTCACCATTCCAAATGGTGGAACCTTCAGCAATGTGGCGGTGTCTCGATGAGATGGCAGACGCTTTGTGGAGTGCGGACGACGGGTGTAGAGCATCGCCGTCGGGCTGGGGCGCGTGCTGCTGCTGTCGTCGCTGCGAGTGTCGCATCGTGGTCGGTTGCCGTTGGAGCTGCCGCCTCACCTGCAGCACCGCAGGCGGGCTCTCCGGTGGCGGCATCGGCCAACAGCGCCACAGCCGATCCGACGACGATCGTCAAACAGCCGGGAAGCGCCGGGCCCGGTAACCCCCGGGTGGTTCAGACAGTGGATCGCCTCGTCGTCCCGGTGTCGCGATCGAGCAGCTCGGACAGCGCCGTCACCTACTCCTCGGACGGGAAAACGACCGTGGCCTCGTTATCCGGTGACGTCACCTTTGACGTCGAC
The DNA here is from genome assembly GCF_000239715.1 of Actinomyces sp. oral taxon 849 str. F0330. Classification (NCBI taxonomy): domain Bacteria; kingdom Bacillati; phylum Actinomycetota; class Actinomycetes; order Actinomycetales; family Actinomycetaceae; genus Actinomyces; species Actinomyces sp. oral taxon 849. The sequence continues at coordinate 45,939 of NZ_JH470351.1, forward strand.
TCGGCCACCTTGACCGACCGCGCCAAGCAGGTACTCGACGAGATCGTCGCCCGCTGGAACGGTACGCCGCCGGCAACGGTCACTGTGGTGGGGCACACCGATTCCGTGGCCGACGACGCCCACAACCAGACGCTCTCCGAGCAGCGGGCCAAGGCCGTGGCGGACTATCTGACCTCCAAGCTGCCGTCCCTGAACGTGCAGTCCTCCGGCAAGGGCGAGAGCGAGCCCGTGGCCTCCGAGACCAATGAGGACGGCAGCGTCAACGAGGCCGGCAAGGCCGCCAATCGTCACGTGGACGTGCGCTGGGGGTGATGTTGCGATGACGCCAACCTGGGTCGGCCGGCGGTGCTCGGCCTGAGATTGAGGATCCGGGTCGACTATGCAGCGCACCGGGATCACATGATCGCCGCCGGCCAGGCCAGGAGGGCGCCTGCAATGAGATAGGGCCCGTAGGCGATCGAGTCCTTACGGGTCACGCGCCCGGTGGCGAGGAGTACGAGAGCGACGATACCGGCGATAAGGATGCCCATCATGAATCCGTAGGCGAGCATCCAGGGGTTATGCCAGCCCAGCCACAGTCCGATGACGGCGCAGAGCTTCACATCGCCCATTCCCATGCCGGTTCCGAGGAATGCCAGTGCCAGGCTGGTCCCGCCCGCTACCGCCATCAGCAGTAGAGCCCGCCATGCCGAGTGGATGTGCTCCGATCTCCAGGCCGCGGCGGCGGCGCCGCAGACGAGTAACCAGGCCGTGATCGATCCCAGGATCCGGTTGGGCAGAAGGTGGGCCACGCTGTCGACGCCGGCCGCGCAGCCCAGGAGGGCGAAGACCGGCAGGGCGACGAGCGTCGGCCCGACGGCGCCCGCCCGTACGCCCCACCACATGCACCAGCTGCACAGGGCCAGGGCCACAAGAGCCTGGGGCCTGCTCTCCAGCAGACCGGGGTGCTTCAGCGTTCGGGTTGCCGGAGACGCCTGGGGTTCCTTGCCGCCGGCGTCGCCTGAGGGAGTGGGCGGCTCATTGGTTGCGGGCGGCCTGACGTAGTTCCTCGTCCACGCCGATACCGGCCCTGCGACGAGTGCGACGGAGGCCGCGGCCGCGGCGACCATCATCGCGAGCAGCCAGGGCTGAATCGCTGAGACCGACAAATCGGAGGGCCTTTCGATGTGCGAATGGGAGGCGGTAATGACCAGGTAATGACCAGGTGATGGTGAGCGATGGGTGGGACAGCGATGATTGTCCACCATCCTCTCCCGGCCGGCTTCGCCCTGAGGGCGCAGGTGTGGGCGTGTCCAGTACCACGTCTTCACCGTAAAATCCTCCCTGGCGCAATCCCGCGGCACACGGGTAGCCTGGCCGACGGTGCCCGCTGACGGGTTACCGCATCTCCATTCCGTTCCCAGCGACGTCGGCTCCGGCCCAGGCCCTCAGGGCCTGCTCGGCTCAAGTACGGCATCGTGACGCGGGTCTGCCGCGGCGGGAACCGACGGGCCCCTGACTGCGGGGCTCCGGACGTCGCATCGGGCGCGCCCCGATCCTGGCGGGCCGGCCCTCTCCGCGGTGGCGTGCGCCGTCGAGCCACCGGTGGGGGAGCGGCCCGGCACGCAGGCAGCAGCCAGAAACAGACTCACGTCCTATGGAGAATCAGTAGTGCCCACTATTCAGCAGCTGGTCCGTAAGGGCCGCTCGACGAAGCGCTCCGCGTCCAAGACGCCGGCGCTCAAGGCCAGCCCGCAGCGCCGTGGCGTGTGCACCCGTGTGTACACCACGACCCCCAAGAAGCCGAACTCCGCCCTCCGTAAGGTCGCCCGTGTGCGCCTGTCCACCGGTATCGAGGTCACGGCCTACATCCCCGGTGAGGGCCACAACCTCCAGGAGCACTCCATCGTGCTGGTGCGCGGTGGTCGTGTGAAGGACCTTCCCGGTGTCCGCTACCACATCGTGCGCGGCGCCCTCGACACCCAGGGTGTCAAGGGCCGCCAGCAGGCGCGTTCCAAGTACGGCGCCAAGAAGGAGAAGAAGTAATGCCTCGTAAGGGTCCCGCACCCAAGCGCCCGCTCGTCGTTGACCCCGTCTACGGCTCGCCGGTCGTCACCCAGCTCGTCAACCGCGTCCTGCTGGACGGCAAGAAGTCCACCGCCGAGCGCATCGTCTACGGCGCCTTGGAGGGCGTGCGCTCCAAGACGGACCAGGACCCGGTCTCCGTCCTCAAGCGCGCGCTGGACAACATCCGCCCCGCACTGGAGGTCCGCTCCCGTCGCGTCGGCGGCGCCACCTACCAGGTGCCCGTCGAGGTCCGCCCCAGTCGCGCCACCACCCTGGCGCTGCGCTGGCTCGTGGACTTCTCCCGTCAGCGCCGCGAGAACACCATGACCGAGCGTCTCATGAACGAGATCCTCGACGCCTCCAACGGCCTGGGCGCCGCGGTCAAGCGTCGCGAGGACATGCACCGCATGGCCGAGTCCAACAGGGCCTTCGCCCACTACCGCTGGTAATACCGGTAGCAACTCCGCACCCCATACGAACGAAGGACACCACCAGTGGCACTTGACGTGCTGACAGACCTCACCAAGGTCCGCAACATCGGCATCATGGCTCACATCGATGCCGGTAAGACCACCGTGACAGAGCGCATCCTGTTCTACACGGGCATCAACTACAAGATCGGCGAGACGCACGACGGCGCCTCGACGATGGACTGGATGGAGCAGGAGCAGGAGCGCGGTATCACCATCACCTCCGCGGCCACCACCTGCTTCTGGAAGAACAACCAGATCAACATCATCGACACCCCCGGCCACGTGGACTTCACGGTCGAGGTCGAGCGCTCCCTGCGCGTGCTCGACGGCGCCGTCGCGGTCTTCGACGGCAAGGAGGGTGTGGAGCCGCAGTCCGAGACGGTGTGGCGCCAGGCGGACAAGTACAACGTCCCGCGCATCTGCTACATCAACAAGATGGACAAGCTGGGCGCCGACTTCGACTTCTCCGTCCAGACCATCCGGGACCGCCTCCACGCCACCCCGATCGTCCTCAACTTCCCGATCGGCGCCGAGAGCGAGTTCTCCGGCCTCGTCGACGTCCTGGAGATGCGGGCCATCCGCTTCCCCGAGAAGGACGCCGACGGCAAGGACACCCGCGGCTCCGTCGTCGAGTACGAGGAGATCCCCTCCGAGCTCGTGGCCAGGGCCGAGGAGCTGCGCGGCCAGCTGGTCGAGACGGTCGCCGAGGCCGATGACACCCTCATGGAGAAGTACCTCGAGGGCGAGGAGCTCAGCGTCGCTGAGCTCAAGGCCGGCATCCGCAAGCTCACCGTGGCCGGCGAGGCCTTCCCAGTCCTGGCCGGGTCCGCCTTCAAGAACAAGGGCATCCAGCCCGTGCTCGACGCCGTCCTGGACTACCTGCCCTCCCCGCTCGACGTCCCCGACGTCGAGGGCCACGCCGTTGGCAACGAGGAGGAGGTGCTCACCCGCCCGGCCGACGAGAAGGCCGCCTTCTCCGCCCTGGCCTTCAAGGTGGCCACCCACCCCTTCTACGGCAAGCTCGTCTACGTGCGCGTCTACTCCGGCAAGGTGGCCCAGGGCGAGATGGTCCTCAACGCCACCAAGGGCAAGAAGGAGCGCATCGGAAAGCTCTTCCAGATGCACTCCAACAAGGAGAACCCGGTGGAGGAGGCCCACGCCGGCCACATCTACGCCTTCATCGGTCTCAAGGACGTCACCACCGGTGACACCCTGTGCGCTCAGGGTTCCCCGATCGTCCTGGAGTCCATGACCTTCCCGGACCCGGTCATCCACGTGGCTATCGAGCCCAAGACCAAGGGCGACCAGGAGAAGCTGGGTGTGGCCATCCAGAAGCTCTCCGAGGAGGACCCCACCTTCACCGTCTCCCTCGACGAGGAGACCGGCCAGACCGTCATCGGCGGTATGGGCGAGCTCCACCTGGACGTGTTCGTGGACCGCATGCGCCGCGAGTTCAAGGTCGAGGCCAACGTGGGCGCCCCGCAGGTCGCTTACCGCGAGACCATCCGCAAGAAGGTGGACAAGGTCGAGTACACCCACAAGAAGCAGACGGGTGGCTCCGGCCAGTTCGCCAAGGTGCAGATGAGCTTCGAGCCCCTTCTGGCCGACGAGGCCGCAGAGACCGCCGACGGCGAGAAGGCGCACTACGAGTTCGCCAACGCCGTCACCGGTGGTCGCGTGCCCCGCGAGTACATCCCCAGCGTGGATGCCGGAGTCCAGGACGCCATGCTCACCGGTGTCCTGGCCGGCTACCCGATGGTGGACATCAAGGCCACCCTCATCGACGGCGCCTACCACGAGGTCGACTCCTCCGAGATGGCCTTCAAGATCGCCGGCTCCATGGCGTTCAAGGAGGGTGCCAAGAAGGCCTCGCCGGTCCTCCTCGAGCCCGTCATGGCCGTCGAGGTCCGTACTCCCGAGGAGTACATGGGCGACGTCATCGGTGACCTCAACTCCCGTCGCGGCATGATCGCCTCGATGGAGGACGCCGTCGGCGTCAAGGTCATCCGCGCCAATGTCCCCCTGTCCGAGATGTTCGGCTACGTCGGTGACCTGCGCTCCAAGACGCAGGGACGTGCCGTCTACTCCATGGCCTTCGACTCCTACGCCGAGGTTCCCAAGAACGTCGCCGACGAGATCATCGCCAAAGTCAGGGGCGCCTGACGCCCGTGCACCGGGGGCCCGCACCGGTTGCACGAACCGCGGCGGACCCCCGGCCCGGCGGCGCCCTGCGCGCAGGCCGGGACCCAGTTCAGTAAGATTTCCAACATCCACCAGTAGAGACTCTCGACGCCCGGACGGCTAGCATGTGTGCTAGTCGAATCCCGACGAAGAGAACTACCCGAGTCCCAGGAGGACACCAGTGGCCAAGGCCAAGTTCGAGCGGACCAAGCCGCACGTCAACATCGGAACGATCGGTCACGTCGACCACGGCAAGACGACGCTGACCGCTGCGATCTCCAAGGTTCTGCACGACGAGTACCCCGAGCTGAACCCCTTCACCCCCTTCGACGAGATCGACAAGGCTCCCGAGGAGCGTCAGCGCGGTATCACCATCAACATCGCGCACGTCGAGTACGAGACCGACAAGCGCCACTACGCGCACGTCGACGCCCCCGGTCACGCCGACTACATCAAGAACATGATCACCGGTGCCGCCCAGATGGACGGTGCGATCCTCGTGGTCGCCGCCACCGACGGCCCGATGGCCCAGACCCGCGAGCACGTCCTGCTCGCCCGCCAGGTCGGCGTCCCCGCCCTCCTCGTGGCCCTCAACAAGTCCGACATGGTGGACGACGAGGAGCTCCTCGACCTGGTCGAGATGGAGGTGCGCGAGCTCCTCTCCTCCCAGGACTACGACGGCGACGAGGCTCCCGTCATCCGCGTCTCCGCTCTCAAGGCCCTCGAGGGCGACGCTGAGTGGGCCGGCAAGATCAAGGAGCTCATGGACGCGGTGGATGACTACATCCCCACCCCCGAGCGTGACATGGACAAGCCCTTCCTCATGCCCATCGAGGACGTCTTCACCATCACCGGTCGCGGCACCGTCGTCACCGGCCGTGTGGAGCGCGGCAAGCTCCCGATCAACTCCGAGGTCGAGATCCTGGGTATCCGTGAGGCCCAGAAGACCACGGTCACCGGTATCGAGATGTTCCACAAGCAGATGGACGAGGCCTGGGCTGGTGAGAACTGTGGTCTGCTCCTGCGCGGCACCCGTCGTGAGGACGTCGAGCGCGGCCAGGTCATCTGCAAGCCCGGCTCCATCACCCCGCACACCGAGTTCGAGGGCCACGTCTACATCCTCACCAAGGACGAGGGCGGCCGCCACAACCCCTTCTACTCGAACTACCGTCCGCAGTTCTACTTCCGCACCACGGACGTCACCGGTGTCATTACCCTGCCCGAGGGCACCGAGATGGTCATGCCCGGTGACACCACCGAGATGACCGTCCAGCTCATCCAGCCCATCGCCATGGAGGAGGGCCTCGGCTTCGCCATCCGCGAGGGTGGCCGCACCGTCGGCTCCGGCCGCGTCACCAAGGTCATCAAGTGACCCACTGACGCTCCCGCGCCTCCGCGTAGCACCAGACCTCCCCGGTCGGAACATCCGTTCCGACCGGGGAGGTCTTTTCGGGTTTCGCCGAGCCCGACGGAACTGCCGACCGAAAATGCGAATAGTCACGTGAACGACACCATTTCTGCGAATCCGTGACGTCTGCGTAATGAATGGCGTCGCAATGCAGTAACGGACGATTTCAGATCCATTACTGATCCTGATTTTGTTTGCTCTTCCGACTAGTTTATCGACTGTAACCGGGTGCGTGGACGCCGACGCATATTAGCGAGTGATTCCAGCGCCGTTCCGTTTTCGTGATGTGGAGCCTCAACCTTGCTGCGTCGTCGTACCGTCGTCTCGCGTCTGCGCAAACTCGTCGCCAGCGCCGCGGTGCTCACCTGTGCGGCAGCCGCTTTCGCGGGCATCGAGAGGCCGTCGGCCGCCGCTGCCCCTCCCGGTCTTCCTTCCGATGCCCTGCCGGCGGTCTTCGCCCAAGGCGGTACCAGCCGCTACCGGGACACGATCCAGTGGCTCCAGTGGGCGGACTACGGAAGCAACTTCGCCGGCAAGACCAAGCCGAATGTTCCCGTACTCGACTACGGTCAGCGCAAGACGTTCACCAACTATCGAGATATGGGAGAAGCGGGATATCTAGTCACCACTTGCAACCTGTCCAATCTCAAGCACATCGGTCACCAACGCGGATTTCCTGACGATCTTGCTCGCGGCCCGCTGGTGGCGACTATTCCGGGGACCTGGGCCGGCGACATTCTCGACAACCTCTACAACATCGGAGGAGCCGGGGGCTGGAGCGACGGCGGCTCGGAGTGGCATGCCGGCCTGAGTTACCCGGCCAACTATGTCAACAACAACCAGATGGTCATCGGCCTGGCCAACGGCTACGCCTACAACGGGGACAAGACCTGGGACGGCAAGGACAAGAACGACCGCCGCGCCGACCGCACCCCGACCGGCGGCTACTCGCGGATCAGTTTCGACGTCGCCTGTTCGGCTGCCCTTCAGGCCCCCGATGGCAGTTCCACGCCAGTGGCCCTCAATGGTCTGGTCTTCGCCGATGCCGAGGCCTCCAACCCCAGTGGTAGTGGCGACCCCTTCGACGGCGAGTGGATCCAGGCCCAGGTTCCCCGCGACCAGCGAGTCACCTGGCGCCTCCTCGACGGCGGACGCTCCACGAACTGCCTCGACACCCGTGGAGGCAGCTGGGAGCCCGTCACCACCCGCGCAACTCTGTCGAACGGGAACCGCACTCTGCGGCTGGACAACACGGCGCAGGAGTGCGTCTATCAGAATGGCGGAGGCTACTCCAAGCCCAACGGTATCGGAGGGCCGGCGGTCTCCATGTTCATGGAAGGGGCCACCAGCGCCACCATCACCATGCAGGGATCCGGTTACTCCGCCGTCGCCCTGGGCCTGGTCCTGGCCACCGACTTCGGTGACGCGCCGGCGTCCTACGGCAGTGCCTCCGCTCTCCTGCAGCCCACCTGGCAGGGCGGCGAGGTGACCGCGCACAACGGCAACGACTTGTTCGGAGGCCGCCTCATCAACTCCACCCGCATGTACGCCTCCGGACCGTACCTGGGCTCCTCGATCGACGCCGAGTCCCAGCAGCGTTTCAGCGACGGCGCCGACGGCGATGACAACGATGGCTGGTACGGCAACGACGAGGACGGTGTCTCTATCTCGTCCGCGGGCATCTCAACCGCGCCCGGGCAGAACGTCACCATGAACGTCCGCTGCGGCGGTGGGGGAGCGGTCGCCGGCTGGATCGACTGGAACCACAACGGCGTCTTCGACTCCGCAGAGAAGAGCAGCCAGGCCGTCTGCGACAGCCGGGCGAACGCGAGGCTGAAATGGACTGTGCCCGAGGATGTTGTGCGCAGCATCGACGGAGAGGCCGGCTCCTATCCCCACACCTACTTGCGTGTGCGGACGGCCAAGGCAGACGAGGACCTCAAACCGACCGGAAGCACCATGGGGGGTGAGGTGGAGGACTACCGGCTCGCGGTGCGCGTCCCCACCATCCAGCTCGTCAAAGAGGTGCAGGCGCCCTACGCGGGGCAGGTCGGGGCTCTAAAGGCCGATCAGTGGACGCTCAAGGCCCAGCAGGGCAATGGCGCTTCCTCCTCCCAACTGGTGACCGGCACCGTCGACACCGGGATCAAGACGGCGCGTCAAGGGCAGTACCTCCTGTCCGAGTCCTCCGACAACCCCCAGGCCACTGGATACGAGGCCGGCGGGTGGCAGTGCTACCAGACTCCTGGAACCGCTGGAAACTGGAATAACTCGACTTATGGATCCCAGACCGTCATGTTCAAAGGGCCGGACCGCATCACCTGCGCCATCACCAACACGACCAAGCCCGGTGCGCTGACCTGGACCAAGACCGACCAGGATGGGAAGACGCCTCTGGGCGGAACGTCCTGGGAACTCAGCGGCCCCGATGTTCCAGCCGGCACCGTCATCGAGGACTGTCAGGCGGCCAGCTGCCCAGCTGGCGCCTATCAAGACACTAACCCGGCTCCGGGTGCCTTCGATGTCGGCGGGCTGCCGTGGGGCAGCTACTCCATCACCGAGCAGACCGCTCCGAGTGGCTACCAGCGCCTCGGGGCACCACTGGTCTTCGACGATGTCTCCGGAGCGAACCTCACGGCCCGGCTCAAAGACACCACCGGCGTCACCAAGGGGGCTGTGACGAACCAACGCCTCACCGGATCGGTGTCCTGGAAGAAGCAGGACACCACCGGCAACGCGCTCAGGGATTCCGAGTGGACGCTCAGCGGCCCGGGGGTCCCGGCCAAGACCACCATCGTTGACTGCGTCGTCACCGGAGCCAAGGGGCAGTGCCCGAGCGGTCCCTATGCGGACACCGACCCAGCGGTCGGCTCCTTCACGGTCAGCGGGCTGCCTTGGGACTCCCGCTCCTACTCCCTCGTGGAGAAGCGAGCCCCTGCCGGGTACCGGCTTGACACGACGAGCCGCTCCTTCGTCATCAAGCCCGATGCCCTCCAGTACTCCTTCTCGAAGGCCTTCACCAACGAGAAGGCGCCCACCCCCCGCCTGCCGCTGACGGGCGGACGCGGTGCGCACATTTTCCTGATTGCGGGAGCGGTCGTCTCCGGCCTCGCAATCCTCACCGGACTCCTAAGGAGGCACCGTCACCGCAACCTCGACTGAGCCGCCCGTCGGCATCCGCAAGGAGCACCGGAGACGCCAGTAACGCCGTCGGATAAGACGGAGCCGTCCACCGGAGAACACACTCCCTATCCATGCCTCTGCCATGCGTCCGCATCTCCCCGCGGCGCACAGTGAAAGGAAATCCCAACCCATGAAGTACAACGCCAGCACGCTGGGGCGTCGGGCTGCTGCCGCAGCCGGCGTCCTCACCCTGGCCTTCCTCGGCCTGGCCCCCATGGCCCAGGCTGAGGATGCCAATTACGGAAACATCAAAGAGGATGCGAAGGGCTCCCTGATCATCCACAAGCACCTCAACGGGGACGGCAACCCCATCGGTGCCGCCGACGGTACTGAGGCACCGAACGTCAACAAGGGCGAGCCCGTTCAGGGTGTCGTGTTCACCGCCTACCCGATCACCGACATCGACCTGACGAAGTCGGAGGACTGGACCAAGATCAGCGCACTGTCCGCGCCCGGAGCGATTCCGGACAGCGCTTGCGCCAACCCCACCGCTCCCACACTGGCAGGGCACACACTGGGCGGCGGCATGCCCTCCTCCGAGACCGACGGTCAGGGCTCCGCCACGATCACGCAGATGCCCGTCAAGGCCTACCTCGTCTGCGAGACGAAAGCTCCCAGCGACATCGTCCAGAAGGCCAAGCCCTTCGTCGTGACGATTCCTCACCCGAACACCGCTGCCGAAGACGCTGACGGCAAATGGCTCTACGACGTCAACGTCTACCCCAAGAACGAAGCCATCGACCTCGAGAAGACCATTGAGGAGCAGAAGACCAACGGCTACGGCATCGGCTCCCTGGTGAAGTTCCCGGTGAGCTCCGAGCTGCCAACCCTCGACGCCAAGTCCTACTACAAGTACTACCAGCTCAAGGACACTCTGGACTCTCGGCTCTCGGAGGTGACCGCCACTAACGTGACTGTCGATGGAAACGCGCTCGACCCCGCCGACTACGTCGTCGCAACCAACAACCAGACGGTGACCGTCACCTTCACCGCCTCTGGCTTGACCAAGCTCAAGGCCGCCCCGAACAAGAAGGTGTCGGCCACCTTCCAGGGCAAGGTGACTTCGATCACTGACGGCAACATCAAGAACACCGCCCAGCTCATCTCCGACACTGTCTACGCCGAGCAGCCCCCGACTCCCGAGACCCCGCCGACCGATCCCATCGATCCTCCGACTAGTAACGAGGTAATCAGCCACTGGGGCGACCTGACGATTAAGAAGGTCGATGCCAAGGACAAGGATCAGAACAAGGCCGGCCTCAAGGGTGCCGAGTTCCAGCTCTTCAAGGCCAAGAACGCCTATGCGGGTACCTGCACCAAGGAGCCGGAAGGCAACGCGATCTCCGTTGATGGCAAGACCACTCTTACCACCGACGGCGACGGCGCCATCAATATCAAGGGCCTGTTCATCTCCGACTCCATCGACGGGGTGAACCGCGACAACCAGGTCAATGCCACCGAGCGCTGCTACGTCCTGGTCGAGACCAAGGCGCCCACCGGATTCGTCCTGCCCTCGGGCCAAGACGCCATGACCGCTGTCAAGGTCCAGGCCGGTGCCGTCACCACTGACAACGTCACCATCGAGAACAGCAAGCAGGCGGTTCCGGGTCTGCCTCTGACCGGTGCCAACGGCATGCTCATCCTGACCGCCTCCGGCGCGGCTCTGCTGATGATCGCCGTCGGCTCCGTCCTCGTGGCCCGCTACCGCGAGCGCAAGCAGACCGCGAACCTCGCCGTCTGAGGACGACCGGCGGGGGCCGGGCCCCGTGGAGTCCGGCCCCCGCCGGAACGGTCCCGCCTCAGTCCCGTGGTGACTATGAGGCCGTGACCTGAGCGGCAACGTGCAGGCGCTCGACGAACCTCGATCCGTCGAGCGCCTGCACCTTCATGTGCGAACCTGCACCATCTCCACCCCGGACACCGACCCTGGAAGCGCACGAGGCCCCATGATCTCCCGCACCGCACGCAAACCCCGCACCTCCCGGACCCCGCGCACACGCGCCTCGAGCACCCAGAAGCACCGCCGTCCCCGCGTCTGGCGCCTGTCGATCTCCGCCCTGGTCACCTCCATCATGGCGATCGCCGGCATGGGACTCCTGGCCTATCCGACGGCGGCCTCCTGGATCTCCCAGTACAACCAGTCGAAGGTGACTGCCGACTACTCCGCCCAGGTCGACGACGCCCGGCCCGATGCCAAGACCCAGATCGCCCAGGCCCACGCCTACAATGAGGCGCTCTCCGCCGGCGCGGTCCTCGAGGCCAACAACCATGTCCCCACCGGAGCCGGCTCCAGCTCCGACAGTTCCCTGAGCTACGCCTCGATCCTCAAGGCCAACGAAGAGGGCCTCATGGCTCGTCTCAAGATTCCCTCCATCTCCCTGGACCTGCCCGTCTATCACGGAACCGCTGACGACACTCTGCTCAAGGGCCTGGGGCACCTGGAGGGCACCTCACTGCCGGTCGGGGGAGAGGGGACCCGCTCAGTGATCACCGGGCATCGCGGCCTGGCCGAGGCCACCATGTTCACCAACCTGGACAAGGTGAAGAACGGCGACAGCCTCATCATCGAGGTTTTCGGTGAGGTCCTCACCTACCGAGTCATCAGCACCAAGGTCGTTGAGCCCGAGGAGACCGAGGCACTGCGCGCCGAGGACGGTAAGGATCTGCTCACCCTGGTGACCTGCACGCCGCTGGGTATCAACACCCACCGCATCCTGCTGACCGGCGAGCGCATCTACCCGACCCCGGCCAAGGACATCGCGGCAGCGGGCAAACGCCCTGACGTTCCCCATTTCCCCTGGTGGGCCGTCGCGCTGGCGGGTGGCCTCATCGTCGTCGGGCTGTACCTGTGGCGCTCGGGCTATGCGGCTGCCCGGGCCAAGGAGCGCAAGGAACGAGCGTTGGCCCGCAAGCGGGACGAGGAGCAGGAGCAGCGCCCCCAGACCTGGGAGGAACAGATGCAGAAATGGATGGACGACGACGCCGGCGTCGAGCCCCGGCGCTGGTTCACCGACCTGCCGATCCCGCCGCAGCCCTCCGAGGCGGAGAACCTGGAGCTTCTGGAGGAGATCGCGTCTCTGTCGAAGCCGTCAGGTAGGTCGGATGTTCAGGAGCTCATCGACACCGCGGAGATCCCGGTGATAGGTGCGACACGCCCGAGCGCGGGTGCCAGTGGGCGGACTCACAGGCCCTAGGCCCCTTCTCGGGTTCCGCTGCCGGTGTGGGCCCTGATAGCGTAATGCGGCCGGCTACGGGCGTGCTCCTGCATGCTCCCGAGCTGTGCCGCCCCGGGGGTCACCCGGGATTCATTCTGACGGACCCGTTCCTCCTGAACGGGTTTCCGTGTGTCCAGACCGGTCACCGCCTCCCGCCAGTGGGAGAGGTGCGTGTCGCCCTGCGACACGCCCGAGCGCGTGGACCGGCCAGAAGCAAGTACAAGAGAGGTTAGGCGCCATGGCGGGACAGAAGATCCGCATCCGGCTCAAGTCCTACGACCACGAGGTCATCGACTCCTCGGCGCGCAAGATCGTCGACGTCGTGACCCGCGCTGGTGCGACGGTCGTGGGCCCGGTGCCGTTGCCGACCGAGAAGAACGTGTTCTGCGTGATCCGGTCGCCGCACAAGTACAAGGACAGCCGCGAGCACTTCGAGATGCGCACGCACAAGCGGCTGATCGACATCGTCGACCCGACGCCCAAGGCCGTCGACTCGCTTATGCGTCTCGACCTGCCCGCTGACGTCAACATCGAGATCAAGCTCTGAGGACTGCCATGACAACGCTTAACACGCCGGCTGCCGCCGCGCCTGCCAAGGCGCTGCTCGGCACCAAGCTCGGCATGACGCAGATCTGGGACGAGAACGGGGTCCTGCGCCCGGTGACCGTCGTCCGGGTCGACACCAACGTCGTGACCCAGGTCCGCACCATCGAGACCGATGGCTACGAGGCCGTTCAGCTCGCCTTCGGCGACATCGACGCCCGCAAGGTCACCAAGCCGCTCGCCGGCCACTTCGCCAAGGCCGGGGTCGCCCCCCGTCGCCACGTGGCCGAGGTGCGCACCTCCCTGGCGTCGGAGTTCACCCCTGGCCAGGAGCTGGCCGCAGACACCTTCGAGGTCGGCCAGCTGGTCGACGTCACCGGAACCTCCAAGGGCAAGGGGTTCGCCGGTGTCATGAAGCGCCACGGCTTCGCCGGTGTGGGCGCCTCCCACGGTGCTCACCGCAACCACCGCAAGCCCGGCTCCATCGGCGCCTGCGCCACCCCCGGCCGCATCTTCAAGGGGCTGCGCATGGCCGGCCGCATGGGCCACGCGCGCCGCACCGTCCAGAACCTCAAGATCCGCGGCATCGACGTTGACAAGGGCGTTCTGCTCGTCAACGGCGCGATCCCCGGCCCCAAGGGCTCGGTGGTCGTCGTCCGCACCGCCGTGAAGGGAGCCTGAGACCATGACTGAGGCACTCACCGTCGACGTCGTCGACTCCGCGGGCAAGAAGACCGGCAGCGTCGAGCTGCCCGCCGAGGTCTTCGACGCCCCCCTCAACATTCCGCTCATGCACCAGGTGGTCGTCGGCCAGCTCGCCGCGGCCCGGCAGGGCACCCACGCCACCAAGACCCGCGGCGATGTCCGCGGCGGCGGCCGCAAGCCCTACCGCCAGAAGGGCACCGGTCGTGCCCGTCAGGGCTCGACCCGCGCCCCGCAGTTCGTCGGAGGCGGCACCGTCCACGGCCCCCAGCCGCGTGACTACACCCAGCGGACCCCCAAGAAGATGAAGGCCGCCGCCCTGCGCAGCGCCCTGTCCGACCGCGCCCGCAACGGCCGCGTCCACGTCATCACCGAGTTCGTCACCACCGCAGTGCCCTCCACCAAGAACGCCCTGGTCGCGCTGCGCAACCTCACCGACCGCAAGGCCCTGGTGATCGTGGACCGTCAGGACGACCTGTCCAGGCTCAGCCTGCGCAACGCCCCCGAGGCGCACGTCCTGTGGGCCGACCAGCTCAACACCTACGACGTTCTCAAGTCCGACGACGTCGTCTTCACGGCCTCTGGCCTGGACGCGTTCCTGGGCAAGGGTGAGGAGGAGTCCAAGTGAGCCTCGAGAAGTCCAAGAACCCCCGCGACGTCATCATCGCGCCGGTGGTCTCCGAGAAGTCCTATGCCTGCATGGACCGTGGCCAGTACACGTTCATCGTGGCGCCGGGCTCCAACAAGACCGAGATCAAGCAGGCCGTCGAGGCCATCTTCAACGTCAAGGTCTCCTCGGTGAACACTATCAACCGCAAGGGCAAGACGCACCGCACCCGCACCGGGATCGGCAAGTCCAAGGACACCCGCCGTGCGATCGTCACCCTGCGCGAGGGGACCATCGACATCTTCGGTGATGTGGCCTAGTGCGCCACGGAAGGTAAAGGACCGATATGGGAATCCGTAAGTACAAGCCCACGACCCCGGGTCGTCGCGGCGCCTCCGTGGCCGACTTCGTGGAGATCACGCGCAGCACGCCCGAGAAGTCGCTGGTGCGCCCGCTGAGCAAGTCCGGTGGACGCAACTCCTCCGGCCGCATCACCACCCGCCACAAGGGCGGTGGCCACAAGCGCGCCTACCGTCTCATCGACTTCCGTCGTCACGACAAGGACGGCGTGCCCGCCAAGGTCGCTCACATCGAGTACGACCCCAACCGCACCGCGCGCATCGCCCTGCTGCACTACGTCGACGGCGAGAAGCGCTACATCATCGCCCCGAACAAGCTCCGTCAGGGCGACGTCGTCGAGGCCGGTCCGGGCGCGGACATCAAGCCCGGCAACAACCTGCAGCTGCGTCACATCCCCACTGGTACGGTCGTCCACGCGGTCGAGCTGCGTCCCGGCGGCGGAGCCAAGATCGCCCGCAGCGCCGGCACCTCCGTCCAGCTGGTTGCTAAGGAGGGCAAGTACGCGCAGCTACGCATGCCCTCCGGCGAGATCCGCAACGTGGAGGCAGCCTGCCGCGCCACCATCGGCGAGGTCGGCAACGCCGAGCAGTCCAACATCAACTGGGGCAAGGCCGGCCGTATGCGCTGGAAGGGCGTGCGCCCGACCGTCCGCGGTGTTGTCATGAACCCGGTGGACCACCCGCACGGTGGTGGTGAGGGCAAGACCTCCGGTGGTCGTCACCCCGTCTCGCCGTGGGGCAAGCCCGAGGGCCGCACCCGTCGTCCCAACAAGTCCAGCGACCGCCTCATCGTGCGTCGTCGTCGGACCGGCAAGAAGCGCTGATAGGAGCCTGAATCATGCCGCGTAGTCTGAAGAAGGGTCCCTTCGTCGACGACCACCTCCTCAAGAAGGTGGACGCTCAGAACGAGAAGGGCACCAAGAACGTCATTAAGACCTGGTCCCGCCGTTCGGTCATCACGCCGGACTTCCTGGGGCACACCTTCGCCGTCCACGACGGTCGCAAGCACGTGCCGGTCTTCGTTACCGAGTCCATGGTGGGCCACAAGCTCGGTGAGTTCGCTCCGACCCGCACCTTCCGCGGGCACGTCAAGGACGACCGCAAGTCGCGTCGCTGACGGACGTCGGAAAGTTTGAGAGGCAGAGAACATGGAAGCCAAGGCGCAGGCCAAGTACGTGCGCTGCACGCCGATGAAGGCGCGCCGGGTCGTGGACGTCGTCCGCGGCAAGCGCGCCGTCGAGGCCGTCAACGTGCTCCGTTTCGCCCCGCAGGCCGCTGCGGTGCCGGTGCGCAAGGTCCTCGAGTCCGCAATCGCCAATGCCCGGTTCAAGGCTGAGCGTGACGGTGAGCGTTTCGATGAGAACGACCTGTTCATCATCGAGGCGTTCGCCGACGAGGGTCCCACCCTTAAGCGGTTCCGTCCCCGGGCACAGGGCCGGGCCAGCAGGATCCTCAAGCGCACCAGCCACATCACCGTCATCGTCGGGGACAAGTCCGACGCCGCAACGAAGGAAGGAGCCCGGTAATGGGGCAGAAGGTCAACCCGACCGGGTTCCGCCTGGGCATCACCACGGACCACCGCTCGCGCTGGTTCGCCGACTCCACCAAGCCCGGTCAGCGTTACCGCGACTTCGTGGAGGAGGATGTCAAGATCCGCCGCCTCATGGAGGACGGCATGGAGCGGGCCGGTATCTCCAAGGTCGACATCGAGCGCACCCGTGACCGCGTGCGCGTCGACCTGCACACCGCCCGCCCCGGTATCGTCATCGGTCGCCGCGGAGCCGAGGCCGAGCGCCTGCGCGGTCAGCTCGAGAAGCTGACCGGCAAGCAGGTCCAGCTCAACATCCTCGAGGTCAAGAGCCCCGACCTGGACGCCCAGCTGGTCGCCCAGGGCATCGCCGAGCAGCTCGCCTCGCGTGTGTCCTTCCGCCGCGCGATGCGCAAGGGCATGCAGTCCGCGATGCGCGCCGGCGCCAAGGGCATCCGGGTCCAGTGCTCCGGCCGCCTGGGCGGCGCCGAGATGAGCCGCAGCGAGTTCTACCGCGAGGGGCGCGTGCCGCTGCACACCCTGCGCGCGAACATCGACTACGGCTTCTACGAGGCCAAGACCACCTTCGGCCGCCTCGGCGTCAAGGTGTGGATCTACAAGGGCGACATCACCGAGCGCGAGTTTGCCCGCCAGCAGGCCGAGTCCGGCTCCCGTGGCCGGGGCCGGGGCGAGCGCCGCGGCGGCCGTCGTGGCGACCGCGGTGAGCGCGGTTCGCGTCAGAACACCGAGCAGCAGCAGGCAGCCGAGCAGACGCCGGCCGCCGAGACCGCTGCCGCAGACCAGGGAACGGAGGCCTGAGCCGTGCTCATCCCCCGCCGGACCAAGTTCCGCAAGCAGCACCGCCCGCACCGCACGGGCCTTTCCAAGGGCGGCAACCAGATCGCCTTCGGTGAGTACGGCATCCAGGCTCTCGAGCCCGCCTACATCACCAACCGCCAGATCGAGGCGGCCCGTATCGCCATGACCCGCCACATCAAGCGTGGCGGCAAGGTGTGGATCAACATCTTCCCGGACCGCCCCCTGACCAAGAAGCCCGCCGAGACCCGTATGGGTTCCGGTAAGGGTGCACCCGAGTGGTGGATCGCCAACGTCAAGCCCGGACGCATCCTGTTCGAGCTCGGCGGCGTCGACGAGGCCCTCGCCCGCGAGGCCATGCGCCGCGCACAGCACAAGCTTCCGATGAAGACCCGTTTCGTGACTCGTGAGGGTGGTGACGTCTGATGGCAATCGGTTCCAAGGGCCTGACCCCCGCCGACCTCGACGGCATGGACAACGAGCGCCTCGCCGAGGAGCTCTCCAAGGCCAAGGCCGAGCTGTTCAACCTCCGGTTCGCCTCGGCGACCGGCCAGCTCGAGGACCACGGACGTCTCAAGGCTGTGCGTCGCGACATCGCCCGTATCTACACGATCGTGCGCGAGCGTGAGCTCGGTATCCGCACCGCCCCGAGCACGGAGGAGTCCAAGTGAGCGAGCAGACCAGTACCGAGAACGTCGAGCAGGCCACCGAGCGCCCCCAGCGCAAGGTGCGTCGCGGCTACGTCGTCTCCGACAAGATGGACAAGACGGTTGTCGTCCTCGTTGAGGAGCGCTACAAGCACTCCCTGTACGGCAAGGTCCTCCGTCGTTCCAAGAAGGTCAAGGTCCACGACGAGCACAACGAGGCCGGCGTCGGCGACCTCGTCTCCATCATGGAGACCCGTCCGCTGAGCGCCACCAAGCACTTCCGCCTCCTGGAGATCCTCGAGCGCGCCAAGTGACCCTCGGCTGAACGCCGCTCTCGACGACATCGGGACGGCTCCCGACGCCGCAGCATCCCACCCGGGAGGCTGCGGCGTCGGCGTTGTTGCCGTGTGTGCCTAGCGTCTTCCCTCCTGTTCGTAGGAGGGGCTCTGGGCACGTACCTTGGAGGGATCGCTTCAGTAGGCGGGGTGGGCGCGAGCGACTCGGGACGCGAACACCCCCGTGCAGTCGCGCTCAGCCTCGGCTGGGAGCGCTCTGCAGCGTTGCTCTGCTTGGAAGTCGCTGGGTCTGCGACGCCGTCGGCCGCCATCTTCGGGAACCGGACCTGGAGCGTGCCGCTCCTGGCTGGTCCCGGCCGTGGTGCAAGGCTGCTAGTCAGGTGGATCGGGAACTGCGTTCTCCGGCCAGAACGTACTTCTCCCGCAAACGATGGTGCTGGTACCCCAGTTGTCTGCAGGAAAGCGCAGTCCTCGGTGGAAAGGTAAGTTGCCGGTCAGGGCCGGCCCGGGGCATCAATGCCGGAAGGCCGGGAAAAGCCGGTGAGCAAAGGCACAGGGCGGGGTGTCGGTCTCAGGTACCGCTCGATGCGGCGGCTGGACTAGGCTAATGG
This sequence comes from Actinomyces sp. oral taxon 849 str. F0330, assembly GCF_000239715.1. Classification (NCBI taxonomy): domain Bacteria; kingdom Bacillati; phylum Actinomycetota; class Actinomycetes; order Actinomycetales; family Actinomycetaceae; genus Actinomyces; species Actinomyces sp. oral taxon 849. The sequence continues at coordinate 64,554 of NZ_JH470351.1, forward strand.
AGTTGTGCGCGCCCTCGGTGCGCCCGGCAGAGACCTCGTGCAGTCTGCGCCTGTGTCTGCCGGGAGAGCGTACCGCGGACATCCCCTATCCCTGGGTTGGCCTCGTGCGGCCTGCGGCCGGGGGAGACGTGTGCAAGACCAGAAGAACGTTCGGCCAGGCTCGGGAGCTTCCTGAGAACCGGCTCGACGACAGGAGAACACTCAATGATCCAGCAGGAGTCGCGACTGAAGGTCGCCGACAACACCGGTGCCAAGGAGATCCTTTGCATCCGTGTTCTCGGTGGATCGGGTCGGCGCTATGCGGGTATCGGCGACACCATCGTCGCCACCGTCAAGGACGCCATTCCCGGCGGCAACGTGAAGAAGGGCGAGGTCGTCAAGGCCGTCGTCGTGCGCGCCCGCAAGGAGCGTCGTCGTCCTGACGGCTCGTACATCCGCTTCGACGAGAACGCCGCCGTCATCCTCAAGAACGATGGGGAGCCGCGCGGTACGCGCATCTTCGGCCCCGTCGGCCGTGAGCTTCGCGAGAAGAAGTTCATGCGCATCGTCTCGCTCGCCCCGGAGGTGATCTGAACATGGCACGCATCAAGAAGGGCGACCAGGTCATCGTCATCGCCGGTAAGGACAAGGGCAAGACCGGCCGCGTCCTGGAAGTCCTCAAGGACGCTGACCGCGTCATCGTCGAGGGCGTCCAGCGCGTTACCAAGCACACCAAGGTGGGGCAGTCCCAGCAGGGAGCCCGCACCGGCGGTATCGAGACCGTTGAGGCGCCGATCCACGCCTCCAACGTCATGCCCGTCGACCCCAAGACCAAGAAGCGCACCCGCGTGGGCTTCCGTGTCGAGGAGGGCGTGCGTCCCGACGGCCGCAAGCGCACCGTCCGCGTGCGCTACGCCAAGAAGAGCGGGGAGGACCTGTGACCATGGCCGATAAGATCACCCCCCGTCTCAAGACGAAGTACACCGAGGAGGTGCGCCCCGCCCTGCTCAAGGAGTTCCACCACGAGAACGTGATGGAGGTCGGGCGCGTCGTCAAGGTCGTCGTCAACATGGGTGTGGGCGAGGCCGCCCACGACTCCAAGATGATCGAGGGCGCCGTGCGCGACCTCGCTGCCATCACGGGTCAGAAGCCCCAGGTCACCCGGGCCCGCAAGTCCATCGCGCAGTTCAAGCTGCGTGAGGGCATGCCGATCGGCGCGCACTCGACGCTGCGCGGCGACCGCATGTGGGAGTTCCTGGACCGCCTGGTGTCCATCTCCCTGCCCCGCATCCGCGACTTCCGCGGTCTGAGCCCCAAGCAGTTCGACGGGAACGGTAACTACACCTTCGGGCTGACTGAGCAGGCCGTCTTCCACGAAATCGACCAGGACCAGATCGACCGCGTCCGCGGCATGGACATCACCGTGGTGACCACGGCCAAGACCGATGAGGAGGCCCGCTCGCTGCTCAAGCAGCTCGGCTTCCCCTTCAAGGAGAAGTGACATGGCGAAGACCGCTCTGATTGAGAAGGCGAACCGCAAGCCCAAGTTCGGTGTCCGTGCCTACACGCGCTGCCAGCGCTGCGGCCGCCCGCACTCGGTGTACCGCAAGTTCGGCCTGTGCCGTATCTGCCTGCGCGAGATGGCCCTTCGTGGCGAGCTCCCGGGCGTGAGCAAGTCCAGCTGGTAAGAACTTACGTCGCAGGTCCGGTAAGGAAACCACGACGAGGAAGGGCCAAGGCCCACTCATGACAATGACAGACCCCATCGCAGACATGCTGACCCGTCTGCGCAACGCAAACAGCGCCTACCACGACACCGTGTCGATGCCGTCGAGCAAGCTCAAGGTGAACATCGCTGAGATGCTCAAGGCCGAGGGCTACATCGCCGGCTACGAGGTCACGGACGCCGAGGTCGGCAAGACGCTCACGCTGAGCCTCAAGTACGGAGCCAACCGCCAGCGGGCCATTCAGGGCCTGCGCCGGATCTCCAAGCCCGGCCTGCGCGTCTACGCCAAGTCCACCAACCTGCCCAAGGTCCTCGGCGGCCTGGGAGTGGCGATCCTGTCCACCTCCTCCGGCCTCCTGACCGACAAGCAGGCCGAGTCGCGCGGCGTGGGCGGCGAAGTCCTCGCCTACGTCTGGTAAGAGAAGGAACGGAGGAAAACCATGTCTCGTATTGGACGGCTCCCCGTTCCGGTCCCTGCCGGAGTGGACGTCACCATCGACGGCCAGGACGTGACGGTCAAGGGCCCCAAGGGCACCCTGTCCCGCACGATCAGCGAGCCCCTGAGCGTCACCCGCCAGGAGGACGGCTCCATCCTGGTCACGCGTCCCGACGACGAGCGCCGCTCGCGCTCGCTGCACGGACTGTCGCGCACCCTCATCAACAATATGGTGATCGGCGTCACCGAGGGCTACTCCAAGAAGCTCGAGATCGTCGGCACCGGTTACCGCGTCGCCGCAAAGGGCCAGGGCATCGAGCTCTCCCTCGGCTTCTCCCACACCGTGACCGTCGAGCCCCCCGAGGGCATCACCTTCACGGTCGACGGCAACTTGAAGATCACCGTCTCCGGTATCTCCAAGGAGCAGGTCGGCGAGGTCGCGGCGAACATCCGCAAGATCCGTCCGCCGGAGCCCTACAAGGGCAAGGGCGTGCGCTACGCCGGCGAGAACGTGCGCCGCAAGGTCGGAAAGGCTGGTAAGTGACCATGGCTTACTCGATCAAGAGGGGCAAGGGCAATTCACGCGCCATCGCCCGCAAGATCCGCCACCAGCGCGTGCGCAAGCACATCTCCGGTACGCCCGAGCGCCCCCGCCTGGTGGTCACCCGGTCAAACCGTCACATGGTGGCTCAGGTCGTGGACGACACCATCGGCCACACCCTGTGCGCCGCCTCTACTCTGGAGGAGGCCGCCAAGGGCGTCGAGGGCCACAAGGTGGGCGCCGCCCGCAAGGTCGGCGAGCTCATCGCCGAGCGCGCCAAGGCGCTGGGCATCGAGGCAGTCGTGTTCGACCGCGGCGGCAACAAGTACCACGGCCGTGTCGCGGCCGTCGCCGAGGGCGCCCGTGAGGGCGGCCTGAAGCTGTGAGCACTAAGACGACGAGAAAGCAGAGGAACATCTGATGGCTGCACCGCAGCGAGACAGGTCCGCGTCGTCCGACGGCTCGGCCCAGCGCGAGAACGACGAGCGCCGGGGCGAGGGCCGCGGCCGCCGCGACCGCAACAACGACCGCCGCGACCGTGGTCGCGGCAACGACGACAAGTACATCGAGCGCGTCGTCACCATCAACCGCGTGTCCAAGGTCGTCAAGGGCGGCCGCCGCTTCACTTTCACGGCCCTCGTGGTCGTCGGTGACGGCGAGGGCACCGTCGGCGTGGGCTACGGCAAGGCGAAGGAAGTCCCCGCCGCCATCGCCAAGGCCGTCGAGATCGCGAAGAAGAACTTCTTCCACGTCCCGATGATCCGCCGCACCATCCCGCACCTGGTTCAGGGCGAGGACTCCGCCGGAGTCGTCCTTCTGCGCCCGGCGTCCCCCGGTACCGGTGTTATCGCCGGCGGCCCGGTGCGCGCCGTGCTGGACTGCGCCGGTGTCCACGACATCCTGTCCAAGTCGCTGGGCTCCTCCAACGCGATCAACATCGTGCACGCCACGGTGGACGCCCTCAAGCAGCTCGAGCAGCCCGAGGCCGTCGCGGCCCGCCGCGGCCTGCCCCTGGAGGACGTCGCCCCGCAGTCCATGCTGCGGGCCCGCGCCGAGGGCGAGGCCGACAAGCGCGCTCAGGCCGAGAAGCAGGAGGCCGAGAAGGCCGCTGAAGGAGTGGGTGCGTGATGGCTGAGTCCGCATCGAAGCAGATGACCAAGCAGCTCAAGGTCACTCAGATTCGTTCCGGCATCGGGGGCACCCGCCGCCAGCGCGAATCCCTCAAGACCCTTGGCCTGCGCAAGATCCGCCAGTCCGTCGTGCGCGAGGACACCCCCAGCGTGCGCGGTCTGATTGCCACGGTGCACCACCTGGTCGCCGTTGAGGAGGTCTGAGATGGCTGACACCGAGAACACGCAGGAGGAGAAGGTGCGCGTCGTCAAGCTGCACCACCTGCGTCCCGCCCCCGGCGCCAAGAAGGCCAAGACCCGCGTGGGTCGTGGTGAGGCGTCCAAGGGTAAGACCGCCGGCCGTGGTACCAAGGGAACCAAGGCCCGCTACCAGGTCCGTCCCGGTTTCGAGGGTGGCCAGATGCCGCTGCACATGCGTCTTCCCAAGCTGCGCGGCTTCCGCAACCCCAACCGGGTCGAGTACCAGCCGGTGAACGTCGGCCGCATCGCCGAGCTGTTCCCCGAGGGCGGCACGGTGACCGTGGAGGACCTCGTCGCCAAGGGCGCGGTTCGCAAGAACCAGCTCGTCAAGGTCCTCGGCGGCGGTGACGTCACCGTGGCCCTGACGCTCACGGTCGACGCCTGGTCCGGCTCCGCCAAGGAGAAGATCGAGGCCGCCGGCGGCACCATCACCGCGCGCTGAATGTCCGGACGTACCTCGGCGGTGCAATGACCCCCGCTGAGGAACGGCGATGACGAGCAGCGATACGCTGTTGACCCCGGCGGCCCAGGGAAACCTGGGCCGCCGGGGTCTTTCGCGCTCCGACGTCGAGCGGCATGAGCGGCTAAATGGTGGCCGGAAGCAGATTGCGGTGGTCTGCGGCGGTCTGCGGGAACCGGCAGATGCCCTAAGGGGCTCGCAGTGGGGTGCGCTGGATCACCCGATGGTGCAGAACAGGGGAGGGACGTGACAAAACCCGCACCCCATCGGCGTTGCGGGGCTGTCTCAGCGCCCAGGCCGGGGCATCGGCGGGGTAGTCTGGGGCGGGCGCAGCTCCCCTGCGCTCGGCCTTGCTGCCTGCAGGGCGAAACCCAACCCCGAGTCCACAGGAGATCGAGTGCTCAGCGCGTTCACCCAGGCGTTCAGAACGCCAGACCTCAGGGCGAAGCTGCTCTTCACCCTTGGCATCATGGCCCTGTTCCGGCTCGGGTCGATCCTGCCGGCGCCCGGTGTCAACCTGGCCAACGTCAAGACATGTATCGGTCAGACCCAGGATCAGGGCTTGCTCAGCCTCGTCAACGTCTTCTCCGGTGGTGCGCTGCTCCAGCTGAGCGTCTTCGCGCTGGGCATCATGCCCTACATCACCGCCTCCATCATCATCCAGCTTCTGCGGGTGGTCATCCCCCGCTTCGAGGAGCTCCACAAGGAGGGCCAGGCGGGCACCGCCAAGCTCACCGAGTACACCCGCTACCTCACCATCGGACTGGGGCTGCTCCAGTCGAGCACCATCGTGGCCACCGCCTCCAGCGGCCGCCTCTTCCCGGGCTGCACCGCTGAGATCATCCCCGGCGGCTCGGTCATCACCATGCTGCTCATGATCATCACCATGACCGCCGGCACCGGCCTCATTATGTGGCTGGGCGAGCTCATCACCGAGCGCGGCATCGGCAACGGCATGTCCCTGCTGATCTTCACCTCCATCGTGGCTCAGTTCCCCTCCAACATGTTCTCCATCGCCGGCGGCAACGGGGGTACGGCCAAGTTCCTCATCGTCGTGGGCGTCGTTCTGGTCGCCACCCTCGCCGTCGTGTACATCGAGCAGGCCCAGCGACGCATCCCCGTGCAGTACGCCAAGCGGATGATCGGGCGCCGCCAGTACGGCGGTTCGACCACCTATATCCCGGTCAAAATCAACACCGCAGGCGTCATCCCCGTCATCTTCGCCTCCTCGATCCTGGCCATGCCCCAGCTCATCGCCGGCTTCGGCGATCAAAGGAGCAAGTGGGTGCAGTGGATCATGACGCACCTGCAGCAGACCCACCCGGTCTACCTGACCGCCTACGGCTTCCTCATCCTTTTCTTCGCCTTCTTCTACACGGCCATCACCTTCGACGCCGAGGAGATCGCGGACAACATGAAGCGCTACGGCGGCTTCATCCCCGGCATTCGCGCCGGCGAGCCCACCGTGCGTTACCTGTCCTACGTCATCAACCGCATCACGACGGCGGGCTCCATCTACCTGGTGGTCCTCGCCCTCATCCCGACGCTTGCCGTGATCTGGCTGGACCTGTCCCAGCACCTGCCCTTCGGTGGAACCACTATCCTCATTATGGTGGGTGTGGGCCTCCAGACGGTTAAGGAAGTCAACTCCCAGCTGCAGCAGCGTCACTATGAAGGGTTCTTGTCATGAGCGCACGCATGGTTCTTCTCGGTCCCCCCGGAGCGGGCAAGGGCACCCAGGCCGCCCGGATCGCCGAGCGCCTGGGCATCCCGGCCATCTCCACCGGAGACATCTTCCGCGCCAACGTCGCCGGCGCTACCGAGCTCGGCACTCGGGCTAAGGCCTACATGGACAAGGGCGAGTACGTGCCCGACTCCATCACCAACGCCATGGTCGCCGACCGCATCGCGCAGGCTGACTGCGAGGGCGGCTTCCTGTTGGACGGCTACCCACGCACCACTGCCCAGGTCGGCGAGCTCGACTCCATGCTGAAGGACTCGGGCCTCGCTCTCGACGTCGTCGTGGAGATCACCGCCGACGCTGAGGCCGTCGTCGCCCGCCTGCTCAAACGGGCCGGCGAGCAGGGACGCGCCGACGACACCGAGCCCGTCATCCGCCGCCGCCTCGAGGTATACGCCGAGTCCACCGCGCCGCTGGCGGGCATCTACGCCGAGCGCGGCCTGCTCGTCCAGGTCGACGGCATGGGCGAGATCGACACCGTCACCGGCCGCATCATGGAGGCCCTCGCCGCCCGCGGCGTCACGGTCTGAAGCCCGGCCTCTCCGGCGGGCCGTCCGCTCACGCGGACGGCCCGCTCGCGCATGTCCCGGCCCGTTCCGGCGACTCCGGAGCGCCCCGGCAGTCCCTTCCCGCCACCACAGGAGGCAGCGTGCTCTCACGCGAGCAGATCCAGATCAAGACCCCCCAGCAGATCCGTCTCATGCGCCGGGCCGGGCTCGTCGTCGCCGACATCCACACAGCCCTGCGCGAGGCGGTGCGCGCCGGGATCACGACCGCCGAGCTCGATGCCGTCTCGGCCGGCGTCATCGAGGCCGCCGGCGCTCATTCGAACTTCCTGGGCTACCACGGCTACCCGGCCACCGTGTGCATCTCCGTCAACGACGAGGTTGTCCACGGCATCCCCGGCGAGCGGGTCCTCGACGACGGCGATCTCGTCACCTTCGACTGCGGCGCCTACATCCTCGACGACAATGGCACCCAGTGGCACGGCGACGCCGCCTTCACCACCGTCGTCGGCGGTCACTACCGCAGCGGGACCGACCGGCTCGTGGACACCACCACGCGCCGGGCCCTGTGGGCGGCCATCGCCGCCGTCGCCCGCGCCGCTGCGGGGGAGGGGAGCGGACGCGAGCTGCGCCTCAACGCCGTCGGTGACGCCGTCGAGGCCATGGTGGCGGATGTGGCCGAGCGTGAGGGCCACGAGCTGGGGATCCTCCAGGAGTACGTTGGCCACGGCATCGGCACGAGCATGCACATGCCCCCCGACGTCCTCAACTACTCGGTCAAGCAGCGCGGGCCGCGGCTGCGCCCCGGCATGGTACTGGCCATCGAGCCCATGCTCACCGCCGGCAGCCCGGAGACGCGAGAGCTAGACGACGGCTGGACCGTCGTCACCCGGGACGGTTCCCATGCCGCCCAGTGGGAGCACACCGTGGCTATCGTGCCCGGCGGCGTGTGGGTCCTCACCGCGCCCGATGGTGGCGCCGAGGGGCTGGCCCCCCACGGTATCGAGCCCAGGCCGCTGAACTAGCCAGGCGCGCTGCGTCCGGTCGCCGGTCGTCGTCGGGCGGATTACCGCGTCATCGGGGGCTATTGCGGTCACGTCGGCAACCGCGGCGGTGTGTCGGGAAACACCGCGTCATCTCGCCATCTGGCATGGTGAAGCCCGGGCCGTCTGCCGTAAAGTTATCCGCTGGACGCGCGTCCGTCGATGACGCATGCCCTCATACCGCATCCGAGGCCCTGGAAACTTGGGCCCGCCCGTGGTAGGGCCCCTGCAGTGGCGACCGCGACTGCCCGGCGACGTCGTCGTCGGGGTGAACTCGAGCGAGAAAGCACCGATGGAGGAACATGGCTAAGAAGGACGGAGTCATCGAGGTCGAGGGATCGGTCGTCGAGGCCCTTCCGAACGCGATGTTCCGGGTGGAGCTGAGCAATGGGCACGTCGTGCTCGCGCACATCTCCGGAAAGATGCGGCAGCACTACATCCGCATCCTCCCCGAGGACCGGGTGGTCGTGGAGCTGAGCCCCTACGACCTCTCCCGCGGCCGAATCGTCTACCGGTACAAGTGACATGTCGGCTCTCAGAGCCGGCGGAGGAACATCATGAAGGTCAAGCCGAGCGTCAAGAAGATCTGTGACAGCTGCAAGGTGATTCGTCGCCACGGCCGCGTCATGGTTATCTGCGAGAACCCGCGGCACAAGCAGCGTCAGGGCTGAGTCCCGGCGTCGGGCCGCCCAGAGACCTGGACGGCCCTTTCCAGCACCCATCCCAGCGCGCCCGTTCGGCGGGTCCGCAACCCCCGGTTCTCGGAGGCCGGGGCCACCAGGCGAGGTGGGGGAGGTGGGTGACGACCTCCGGGAGCACACAGGAGAACCACACCGTGGCACGCATTTCCGGTGTCGACCTGCCTCGCGAGAAGCGAGTCGAGGTCGCACTCACCTACATCTTCGGGATCGGACGCACCCGCGCGGACGAGACCCTGAAGGCGACGGGTGTCAACCCCGATACCCGCGTCAAGGACCTCACCGAGGAGGAGCTGGTCAAGCTCCGCACCCACATCGACGGCAGCTACCGCGTCGAGGGCGACCTGCGTCGTGAGGTCCAGGCGGACATCCGCCGCAAGATCGAGATCGGCTGCTACCAGGGCCTGCGCCACCGCCGCCACCTGCCGGTGCACGGTCAGCGCACCAAGACCAACGCGCGTACCCGCAAGGGCCCCAAGCGCACCGTGGCCGGTAAGAAGAAGGCCAAGTAAGCAGCAGCTCGCGCCCCGCCCACCTCGGGGCGCAGTGACGACCTCATCACGAAGAAGGAAGAATGCCTCCCAAGACCCGCGCTGCCGCGCGCAAGACGCGCCGCAAGGACCGCAAGAACGTTACCCACGGTCACGCCTACATCAAGTCCACCTTCAACAACACCATCGTCTCCCTGACGGACCCGCAGGGCGCCGTCATCGCCTGGTGCTCCTCCGGCCAGGTCGGCTTCAAGGGCTCGCGCAAGTCGACCCCCTACGCCGCCCAGCTCGCCGCCGAGGCCGCCGCCCGGCGCGCCCAGGAGCACGGCATGAAGAAGGTCGACGTCTTCGTCAAGGGCCCCGGCTCTGGCCGCGAGACCGCGATCCGCTCCCTTCAGGCCGCCGGCCTTGAGGTCGGCTCGATCACCGACGTTACCCCTCAGGCCTTCAACGGCTGCCGCCCGCCCAAGCGCCGCCGCGTTTGAGGCTTCACGGGGACGACGGCGCAGCCGGTGCTGCGTCGTCGTCTCACCACGTCCCGCCCGACCGGCGGGGCACGGAGTAGGACCGGCCCGGGCGGGCCGGCGGCTCCACCCATGAGGAACGGCGTCATATAGCGGGCGCCGCGACGAAAGGAAACCACGTGCTCATTGCACAGCGACCCACGCTCACCGAGGAGGTCGTGGTCGAGGACCGCCGCTCGCGCTTCGTGCTCGAGCCCCTCGAGCCCGGCTTCGGCTACACGCTCGGCAACTCCCTGCGCCGCACACTGCTGTCCTCCATCCCGGGGGCGGCCGTGACCAGCGTCCGCATCGATGGGGTGCCCCATGAGTTCCGCACGATCCCCGGGGTCAAGGAGGATGTCGCCCAGATCATCCTCAACATCAAGGAGATCGTCCTGTCCTCGGAGAACGACGAGCCGGTCGTCATGTACCTGCGAAAGTCCGGCCCGAGCGAGGTCACCGCCGGTGACATCACCCCGCCGGCCGGCGTCGAGATCCACAACCCCGAGCTGGTCATCGCCACTCTCAACGAGAAGGGCAAGCTGGAGATCGAGCTGACGGTCGAGCGCGGCCGCGGCTATGTCTCCGCCAACCAGAACAAGGACCCCAACGCGGAGATCTCCCGCATCCCGGTGGACTCGATCTACTCGCCGGTCAAGAAGGTCTCCTACGCCGTCGAGGCCACCCGTGTTGAGCAGCGCACCGACTTCGACCGTCTCATCGTCGACGTCGAGACCAAGGCCTCCATCACCCCGCGCGACGCCCTGGCCTCCGCCGGCAAGACGCTCGTGGAGCTCTTCGGCCTGGCTCGTGAGCTCAATGTCGAGGCCGAGGGCATCGAGGTCGGCCCCTCGCCGATCGATGAGGCCTTCCAGCAGGACCTCGCCCTCATGATCGACGAGCTCGACCTGCAGGCCCGTTCCTCCAACGCCCTCAAGCGGGAGGGCATCCACACCGTCGGTGAGCTCGTCTCGCGCAGCGAGGCCGACCTGCTCGACATCCGTAACTTCGGTGCCAAGTCCATTTCCGAGATCAAGGACAAGCTGGCCGAGCTGGGGCTCTCCCTCAAGGGCTCCCCGGTTGACTACGTCTCGGACGACGACTACGCCAACCCCACCTTCAGCGACGAGACCCAGGCCTGAGCCGGCTCGTTATTCACCTAGGAGACAACCATGCCTCGCCCCACTAAGGGTCCCCGCCTGGGCGGCAGCGCCCAGCACGAGCGCCACCTGCTCGCCAACCTGGCTACGCAGCTCATCGTCCACGAGTCGATCAAGACCACGGAGGCGCGTGCTCGCCGCCTGCGCCCCTACGTCGAGAAGCTCATCACCAAGGGCAAGCGCGGCGACCTGCACGCCCGCCGTACCGTGCTGAAGAAGGTGACGGACAAGTACGCCGTCTACCGCCTCTTTGAGGAGCTCGCCCCCCAGTTCGAGGGCCGCGAGGGCGGCTACACCCGCATCATCAAGACGACCCCCCGCAAGGGCGACAACGCCCCCATGGCGGTCATCTCCCTGGTGCTGGAGCCGGTTGCCCGCAAGGAGATCGTGGACGACGCGATCACCACTGCTAAGAAGGCCGCTCAGAAGGCCGTCGCCGACGAGGACAAGGCTGCCAAGGCCGACGGTGAGAAGGCCGGGGAGAAGACGGACGAGGCTGAGAAGGTCGAGTACGCCGGCGCGGTTCGTCTCGAGGAGAGCTCCACGGACGCTCCCGACGACGATCACCTGGTCAAGGGCAACGAGGACTCCATGAAGTACCACGTTCCCGGTTCGCGCTGGTACGATGCCACGGTCGCCGAGGTCTGGTTCGCCAGCGCCGAGGACGCCGAGGCCGCGGGCTTCGCCCCCGCCGGCGGCGCTGCCGCTCAGAAGGTCGAGAAGTGAGCCAGAGCTGACGCTCTGAGTTAACACTGTTAACACTCTGGGGAGGACCGGTCATCTGATGGTGACCGGCCCTCCCTGTGTTTGCGTGAGGGGCGACCGGTGCTGACCCGGATGAGTTAGTCGTTGCCCGTCTCCATCTCCTTCATTCGCTTGAGGGTCTCATTGCGCTCCTGGCGGATGCGGGCGGCTTCTGCCGCGTCGCCGCAGTGATCCAGGATGATTGCGTAGGTTCTGAGCGTGGCAACGAACCTGCTACCGAAGGCGCGGAGTTGCTCGCCGGCTAGGCCTCGAAAGAGGGTGGTGGCTTCCTGTGCGTAGTTCAGTGCCTGCTTGTAAAGTTCACCTCCTGACAGGAGGATAGCGAGGTTGTTGAGGGACGTGGCGAGGTCGGGGTTGTAGGCGGCTGGGTTCTGCTCTGCCAGTTTTTTGCGGATGGTGACTGCTTCCTGGGCGGTCTTGAGAGCCTCGTGCTGCTGGCCGTTCTCGGCCTGGCTGTTGGCGAGGTTGTTGAGGGACGTGGCGAGCTCGGGGGTGTAGGCGGCGTGGGTTGTGCTCGGCCAGGGTCCGGTAGAGATTGGTGGCTTCCCGGGCGGTCTTGAGAGCCTCGTGCAGCTGGCTGTTGCCAGCTAGATAGCTGGCGAGGTTGTTGAGAGATCGTGGC
>NZ_JH470351.1:77383-85805 GCF_000239715.1 Actinomyces sp. oral taxon 849 str. F0330
CCTCGCGCAGCTTGCCGTTCTCGGCCTGGCTGTTGGCGAGGTTGTTGAGAGATCTGGCGAAGTGGGGGGTGTAGGCGGCTGGGTTGTCGCTCGGCCAGGGTCCGGTAGAGCTTGGTGGCTTCCCGGGCGGTCTTGAGAGCCTCGCGCTGCTGTCCGCTCTCGGCCTGACAACTGGCGAGGTTGTTGAGGGAACCGGCGAGGTCGGGGGTGTAGGCGGCTGGGTTGTGCTCGGCCAGGGTCCGGTAGAGATTGGTGGCTTCCCGGGCGGTTTCGAGGGCCTCATCGCGTCTCCCAGACGCAGCCAAGCATCTGCTGAGTGACAATTTCCGTGAAGCGTAGGTCGCTCGATCGATTTCAGGTGATTCATCTGTCGGACGGGTGATGTCGGCTGCGCGCTGAGCAAGCTCGCATTCCAAGAATGTCGTGAAGTATCCACCCTCGGATAGGGCCTGCTCTGCCTCATGAGCCTCGTCTGGCTCGATGTGGGAGCGCACAGCGCTGAAGAGTTTGGTGAAGCCTGCCGCGAGGTCCGGGCTCTGGGAATCGACGACCTGTGCGTGAACTGCCTGAGTGACCTCTACCAGTACATCGTTGAGAATCAGTCCTGCGCGCTCATTGAGGTGAGGATCTGTCGACACGCGTTCGAGGATGGTCCAGGTTCGTAGGGATGACGTTCCCACTCTGCTCGAGGACAAAAGCTCTCGGCGAAGAGGTTCTAGGTCGTCAGCCTCGGAGACAACAAGGTGCTCTCCGATGCGGTCCGGCTCAAGGTGTTCGCACCACAAGGCTGAGTGCCCGTTACTGTTCATGTGGGGTGGGTAGCAGTCTCGCAACCACTGGGCCAGGTCCTTGGTATTCTTGCCGAGACTGGCCGGTAGAAGTTGGAGAAGGCTGATGGCGTCCTCCTCATCCTGAATGTCGGTGAGTGTAGCGGCAGCCACTGCCTGGCGCGCCAGTTCCCGATTGAGAGATTGCATCTTCCTGGCCTGAGCATCGGTGGGAGTTGCAATACCGTCAGTCTGTTGATCTTGGTCGGTATTGACGGCGAGGCTTGACGGCCAGTGTTCGGCCCAGTAGCGCTCCTCATGACGAAGAACTTCCTCGAACAACTCACCCGGGGAGCAGCCATTCCGAGAATTCGGTAGGGGACGTGCGTTCAGGAAGGCGTCGACTGTAACGAGAAGGGGCTGGGAGTACATAGGGTTGTCGAGATGCGTGATGATATCGTTCGATGATGGCGATCCAGGTGGCTCGGTGAATGATTTGTAGGCTGCTTCAAATAGGTCGTCTCGTTCCTTTCCGGACAGTTCTTCGTTGTTGAGAACGATCGTTGAGGCTTCGTCAAGAAGACGATTGAGCCCTTCATTCTGGGATTCCTGTGGGCGAAGAGCGTCAAGCCACTTGTTGGAGCTTTGACGGGTGGCGGAGAGTGGTGCTGGCCGCCGGACCAGGAAGACGATCCGTACTCGTCGCCTCTTGGGATCCTCGGCTGCGCGGAGAGCAATGTTGATGACCTCCTTGACTGTATCCGGCCGTCCCTCGGCGTAGTCGATCACGAGCAACAGCGACGAAGCATCGTCGCTGGATGAAGCGTTGTCGGACTGTTTGATGTTCTGAAGGAATCCTGCCTGCCAGACCTCAGCACCTCGGTGATGAGTGTTTGGCGTGGTGAGGCGTCGGCAGAGTTCCACGCCGAGGCGGGTCTTTCCGGATCCGCCGTCCCCGCCCAGAACGTGGATCGCAAGTGGCTCCTTGCTTCGCGCCCACGTCTCCAAGCGGGTGAGTGCCTCTGCACGGTCGAGGAAGGGAACCGGGGTCGACTTAGCGCTCAGAAGTCGGACAATGCTCATGCCTTCTGGCACACTTTCATGTTGAGGCTGGGCGGGCTCCAGGATTAACCGCCTGCCTCTGGATTCCACCGTGAACGGAGGGAGAGCTGGTGGAAGCTGTTGCCGGCGCCTGGTAGTGCGCTGCTTGTGCTGCTTGTTTCGCCATTTTCTCCATACCTGGATGCGCGCCCAACCGATCTTCGCAAGAACTGCGGTGATGAGGACTCCGAGGACGAACGCGACGAAGGGATGATTCGCCCATAGGTCGTCCAGCGGGCCGAACCACCCTAGCCACGACTGGTCGGATGGTGCCGTGGATGAGGACATGGGCGAGGGGGACGGCTCTGTCACGGTGCGGACCTCGGGGAGGAGAGGAAGACTGCTGCGGGGCAGTCTACCGAGCAGCCACTCGGTTTCTCACGGAAGACTGGCACTGCGGAAGGTCTACGGTCGCTATGCGCAGGACGGTTGCGCAGGTCAATCGCGGCCGTCCCCCTCAGCCTCGATCTGGCTGGCGACGTCCTCGAGCTCCTGGCGAATGCGGGCCGCCTGCTCCGGCTGCCCGCACCAGTCGAGGATGGCCGCGCAGACGTCCAGGGAACGGGCGAGGTCGATGGTGAAGGATCCCGGGTCGTGGCGATCCAGCTCCCGCCGAATCTCGGTGGCCTCCCGGATCGTTGCCAGCGCCTCGGGCCGGTTGCCGGTCGGCGGCAGGTAGGTGGCGAGGCCATGCAGGGACTCGGCTAGATCCGGTAGGTAGTCTCCGTCCGTGCGGGCCAGGTACCGATAGATACTCACGACCTCCCGCGCCGCGGAGACCGCCTCATCGTCTCGTTTGAGGTCGTTCATGCTGACGGACAGGGTGCGCAGGGCCATCGCGAGCTCGGATGCGTACCTGGAGGGATCGTCGTCGGCCAGCGGGCGGTACAGGCCGATGGCCTCCTGCGCGGCGGCCAGGACCTCGTGTTGCCTCCCGGTCTCCCCGAGCTCGACGGCGAGGACACCCAAGGACTTCGCCAACCCGGGTGTGAAGACATCCGGGCTCATCCGGGCGAGATAGCGGTACACCTCGGTGGCCTCCCGAGTGGCGGTCAGAGCCTCCTCCGAGCGTCCGGCCGCGTTCAGACGGATGGCCAGGTTGCTCAAGGACTTGGCCAACCCCGGTGCGAAGGCGTCTGGCTCGCGGTGAACGAGCTTCCGGTCGACGTCCACGGCCTGGAACGCGGCGGCAATGGCCTCATCCCGGCGCCCGGCGGCCGACAGGTGAATGGCGAGGTTGTGCAGGGCCACGGCGAGGTTGTACAGGTCGGCCGTGGAATCGCTCTGCGCCAGCTTGCGACGCACCCGGACCACCTCCTGCACGACATTCGCCGCCTCATCGCGTTGTCCGACCGCATACAGGCGCGAGGAGAGGTTGACGAGAGAGCCGATAAGATCGGAGTAGTGAGCATCGGGGTCCTCGTCGGCCAGCCTGTGGAACAGGCCGACGGCCTCCTCGCTCATGGCCAGGGCGTCGTAGCTGCGCCCTTCGTGGGACAGACAGCTGGAGAGCGTGTCCAGGCAGCCCGCAAGACGGGAGGTGTAGGAGGCCGGATCCTCCCGGGTCAGCTCCCGGTAGAGGCTGGCGGCCTCCTGCGCGTTCGCCAGGGCCTCACCGCCCTGCCCGACGTCGATCAGACTGAGGGTGAGGGTCATCAGGGCCCAGCCGAACCAGGGACGGTAGGCGGCGGGATCCTTCTGCATCATCCGCCTGAGGATGTCGGTCCCCTCGCGGGCGGCATCCAGAGCCTCCTGCGGTTTCCCCGACTTCTGCAGAGCCCCGCTCAGGTCCAGTAGTTGAGAGGCGCGGTCCAACTGGGCGTCGTCGTCGGATACAGGGGGAGCGGAGCCGGACATGCCACCGGTCCTTCAGGGAGGGGATCGGGTGTGCTTATAAGTTTAGCGAGGCTCGTCGGCTCGGATGCGGGTGGTGCCTGCTAGCTCGGGGAGGGGGACGGCACGCGGGGGCCGTCGCAGCGGGCTGGCTCTGATCGGGAACGTACTTTTCCCGCGAGAACTGCGTTGTCCCGCAGATGATTGGGGTCGGGTTCCAGTCGTCTGCGGGAGAAGTACGTTTTGGACGGAGAACGCAGTTCCCGATCCGCCCGGCTTCGCGTTCCACACCTGCGCCCGCGCCGCCGGGCCGGCAGCGCCCCTCAGAAGCTCCCGCCGGAGGCCTCTATCTCCATCTGTAGGGTCACGTCCTTGATCTCCTGGCGGATGCGGGCGGCCTCGGCCTCCTTACCGCTCCACTGGAGTATCGAGGCGTAGGTGCCGAGGGTATCGGCGAGGCCCTGATTGAAGGTCTCCGGCCGTTTGCGAGCCAGGCTCCGGTAGAGGCTCGCGGCCTCCCGTGCGGTCTCCAGGGCCTCATTGCGATGACCGGCCTCCGCCAGGCGCTTGGCGAGCCGGTGCAGACACGGCGCCAGCGCCGGGGCGTGAGTCGCGGGATCCCGCCCGGCCAGCTCCCGGCGGATCGTCGCCGTCTCCCGGATCGCGGCCAGAGCGGCGGAGCGATGCCCGGTATCTCCCAGGCACTTGGCGACGTTGTGCAGGGAGGCCGCCAGGTCCGGTTTGTAGGCGGCCGGATCGATCTGCACCAGGCTGCGGTAGATGGTGACCGCCTCCTGGACGGCGGCCAGGGCCTCGTGCGTGCGCCCGGCCCGGTTGAGGTTCAGGGTGAGGATGTTGAGGGACCGCGCCAGGTCGGCAGTGTAGGAGGCTGGATTGGCCCGGACCAGACGCCGGTAGATGTCGATGGACTCCCGGGCCGCCGTGAAGGACTCGTGCAGCTGCCTGGCCGTGTACAGGCCGACGGCGAGGATGTACAGGGACCCGGCGAGATCCGGTGTGTAGGTGGTAGGGCTGCTCTGGACCAGGGTGCGGCGGATGCTGACCACCTCGCGGGCCGCCGCCAGGGCGCCGTCCAAACGGTCGGCGTCGCGCAGGCAGGCGGCATGCGCCTCGAGGGCGCCTGCCAGATCGGGCAGATGGGTGTCGGGGGCGCTGTGCGCCAGGGCCCTGCCGACACTGACCGCCTCCTGAGTCGCGGCGAGTGCTTCATGATGCCGCCCCACGTCGCTCAGTCTCCGAGCCAGGGTCCCCAAGGAGCCGATGACCTCGGGGGAGTAGATGGCGGGCGTGCGGCGGGCCAGCCCCCGGTAGAGCGCGGCGGCCTCCTCGGCCGCTTCCAGGGCCTCCTCGCGTCGCCCGACGGCGGCCCCGCAGGAGGCCAGGACATCCAGTGCCCTGGCGAGCTCACTGGTGCAGGAACCGGGCTCGTCCTTATCGAGGCGGCGGTAGAGGCTGACGGCCTCCAGGGCCTGGTCGAGGCCCTCATCGACATAGCCCACCGCGCGCAGGCGCGGCGCCAGACTGCTCAGGGCCGCGGCCAGCTCGGGGATCTGCTCGGCCGGATCGGACTGGGCCAGGCGCCGTCGCACACTGATGGCTTGCTGAGCGGTGACGAAGGTGCTGCTCTGCCGCCCGGACTCGCTCAGGCGGCAAGCGAGCGTGGTCAGGGCCTCAGCCAGTCCGGTGTTGTAGGCGGAGGGCTGATCCTCGTTCAGGCTCCGGTAGAGGTCGACCGACTCCTGGGCGGTGGCCAGGGCGTCGCGCAGCTCACCCGCCGCGCTCAGGTCGACGGCGAGGCGGCGCAGGGAGTCGGCCAGACCGGGAGCATGGGGGGTGTAGTCCTGCTGGGTCAGGCGCCGTCGGATCCGCACCGTTTCCCGCGAGACGGCGAGTCCCTCACGGGGCCGGCGGGCCTCGCTCAGGCGGACGGCCAGAACCGACAGGCCCTTGGCGAGGTCGGACAGGTAGAGATCCGGGTTGACCCGGGCCAGGTTCCGGAGGACTTCACTGGCCTCCCGCGCGGCGTCCAAGGCCTCGCCGCGGCGCCCCGAGGCAGCTAGACGCTCACTGAGCTTCAGCAGCCGGGCGGCGTGGCCGACTCCTTCAGGGCTGACATAGGGAGGGAGCGTCACGTCTGAAGGCCTCGTGATCGGGGAATCGCTGGTGAGTACACGTTAGTCGCTACGGGCGGGCGTCGCGATGGGGAATCATCACCGGTGACGCGCTCCGGTAGCCCCTCCTTTAGAATCGGTGGGAGGACCGATACCGGGGTCGCCGAGGAAGGGAGCCGGTGTGGGCGCACTATTCAGCCTGAACCACGTGGGGGCCCAGGTCGTCGCGATGACGGCGACCTTCATCCTGTGCCTGACCCTGGGCGCCGAGCGCCATGTGCGCCACAAAGACGCCGGTGTCAAGACGCACGTCCTGGTGGGACTGGGCTCGTGCTTGTTCACCCTCGTGTCCGCCTACGGGTTCGCCCCGGTCACCGGCGCCGACGTCTCCGTGGACCCCAGCCGTGTGGCCGCGCAGATCGTCTCCGGTATCGGCTTCCTGGGCGCCGGAGTCATCTTCGTCAACAACGACACCGTCCGCGGCCTGACCACCGCCGCCACCGTCTGGCTCAGTGCCGCCATCGGCATGGCCTGCGGGGCGGGCATGATTCCACTGGCGGCCACCGCCGTCGCGCTCGACTACGTCGTCGTGCTGCTGCTGGGGCCCCTTACCTCGCGCCTGCAGCGCCGCCGCGGCGAGGTGACCGTGCGCATCGACTACCAGGTCGGCCGCGCCATCATGCCCGAGATCCTCCAGGCCGCCACGGCCTCCGGCTTCACCGCCACTCTGGAGGAGACCGAGATGACCCGCGGCGAGCACGGGCGCATCATGAACGCCGTCATGCGCTTCCACGGCAAGCGGCCCACCGCCCACCTCATCGAGGCCCTCTCGGGGCTCGACGGCGTTGACGGCGTCGAGTGCCTCGAGGGCGGTCGGCTCGACTGACCCCGGCCGGGCCCCGGCTCCTCCTTACTCCAGGGCCCGGATGATGTCCTCGACGGTGTCCTTGGCATCGCCGAAGAGCATCGAGGTGTTCTCCCGGAAGAACAACGGGTTGTCCACCCCGGCGTAGCCGGTGGCCATGGACCGCTTGAAGACGATGACCCGACTCGCCTCCCACACGTGCAGCACCGGCATGCCCGCGATCGGCGAGCCCGGCTCCTGGGCGGCCGGGTTGACGGTGTCGTTCGCGCCGATGATGAGGACGACGTCGACGTCGTCGAAAGAGTCGTTGACCTCGTCCATCTCCAGGACGATGTCGTAGGGGACCTTCGCCTCGGCCAGCAGCACGTTCATGTGCCCGGGCAGGCGGCCCGCCACTGGATGGATGCCGAAGGTGACCTCCACTCCCTCCGAGCGCAGCATCTCGGTGAGGGTGGCCACCGGGTACTGGGCCTGGGCGACCGCCATCCCGTAGCCGGGGGTGATGACCACTCGCCGGGCGGACTGCAGCAGGTGAGCCACCTGGCCAGCGCTGGTCTCGTCCACCGATCCCTCCTGCCCGGACCCGCCCGAGGCCGCAGAGGTGGAGTCGGTTCCATAGCCGCCCAGCAGCACCGAGGCGAAGGAGCGGTTCATGGCCTGGCACATGAGGTAGGACAGGTACGCCCCCGAGGAGCCCACCAGCGCTCCGGTGATGATGAGCAGGTCGTTGTCCACCATGAAACCGGTGAAGGCCGATGCCCAACCCGAGTAGGAGTTCATGATCGAGACGACCACCGGCATGTCGCCGCCGCCGATCGCCAACACCAGGTGAGCTCCCAGCACCAGGGAGATGAGCGTCATCACCGCCAGAAAGGCCCAGCCTGTGCCCGAGCCGGCCGGTACGCTCATGAACCCCACCATGAGGAGCAGGGAGGCGACGAGGGCTGCCAGGTTGAGCAGGTTGCGGCCCGGCAGCGTCAGCGGGCGCCCCGGCACACGACCAGCCAGCTTGAGGGCCGCCAGGATCGAGCCGGTGAAGGTCACCCCGCCGACGAACACGCCCAGAAAGACCTCGCCCAGGTGAAAGGCCCCCAGCGAGGCGGACAGGGCGTCGGGGGAGACATAGGAGTTGTATCCCACCAGGACGGCCGCCAGCCCCACCAGGCCGTTGAGCACGGCGATGAGCTGAGGCATCCCGGTCATCGCCACGCGCCTGGCCACCACCAGCCCGATGACCGAGCCCAGGGCCAGGCCCATGGCGATGAGCAGCAGGGTGGGCAGCACACCCCGCGCGGGCTGGTCGCTCAAGGTCAGGCCGACGGCCGCGAGCACCGCCACCCCCATGCCGACGGCGCCCGCCACATTACCGGCCACCGCAGTCTCGTGGTGGGACAGGCCGGCCGCCGCCAGGATGAACAGGATCGCGGCCGCTATATAGGCCAGAACCACCGGCGAGGGCAGCGATGGCACGGCGGCGATCAGCGTGTCCGACGACGCAGTCGGCATCAGAGTCGGCATGTGAGTCATCATCTGCTCCCCACCTCAGTCCTTCGTGAACATGGCGAGCATGCGGTGGGTGACCGCGAAGCCGCCGACGATGTTGATCGTGGCCAGAACCACCGCCGCCAGGCTGATGGCGCTGATGACGGGATGGGGATGACCCACCTGCGAGATCGCCCCGACCAGGATGATCCCGGAGATCGCGTTGGTAACTGACATGAGCG
>NZ_JH470351.1:86203-88613 GCF_000239715.1 Actinomyces sp. oral taxon 849 str. F0330
GGCCTCCCGGGAGGCCTCGTCGTCGGCCGCCTTCGCTGGGCTCCCCGGGGCGGGAGAGGCCGAGACCCGGATCGGGGGCGGGGGCCACAGCAGATCGCCGTCGTGGGTCACCGTGATGGTCCGGACCACCTCATCGTCCAGGTCTAGGGCGAGTTCCCCGTCCTTGGCGGGGGTGAGAAGAGCCAGCAGATTGACGATGTTGCGCCCGTAGAGCTGGGAGGCCTGCGAAGGCAACAGCCCGGCCAGGTCCGTGTGCCCCACGATGGTGACGCCGCCCTCGGTGGTGATCACCTCGCCGGGCACCGTCAGCTCAGTGTTGCCGCCGGTGGCTGCCGCCATGTCGATGATGACCGAGCCGGGGCGCATGGCCTCGATCGCGGCCCGGTCCAGGAGCACCGGTGCGCGGCGGCCGGGGATGCTCGCGGTGGTGATGACGATGTCGGACTCGGCGGCCTGCCGGGCGTAGAGCGCGTTGGCCTCGGCCGCCTGATCGGCGTTCATCTCCTTGGCGTAGCCGTCGGAGGAGACCTCCTGGGCGCTGGGCAGCGGCACGAACTGCGCCCCCATGGAGCGGACCTGGTCGGCGACCTCGGGACGCACATCGGAGCCGCGCACCAGCGCGCCCAGGGAGCAGGCGGTGCCGATCGCGGAGAGGCCCGCCACGCCCGCGCCGATGACGTAGACGGCCGCCGGCGGGAACTTCCCGGCAGCGGTCACCTGCCCGCTGAACAGCCTTCCGAAGTGCGAGGCCGCCTCGATGACGGCCCGGTAGCCGGCGAGGTTCGCCTGAGAGGAGAGCACGTCCAGGGACTGCGCCCGCGAGATCCTCGGGACCACGTCCAGGGCCAGGCAGGTGATGCCCCGCTCCCGCAGCGTCTCGAGGAGCTCTGGCTGGCGCGTCGGGTCCAGCCGGCAGATGAGGACCGCGCCCCGGCTCATGAGCGCCAGCTGTTCCTCGGCCGGGGATGAGGCGCTCACCACGACCTCGCAGCCCCAGACCTGGGCTCCGCCTGCGGTCTGGGCCCCCGCGGCCTCGTAGGCGTCATCGGGGAACTGCGCCCGCCCGCCGGCGCCGTGCTCGATCAGGACCTCGTAGCCCAGACGGATCATCCGCTCCACCGTCTGCGGACTCGCAGCGGCGCGCGGCTGATCCACAGGCTCCCGCGGGACTCCGATGCGCATAGTGCCTCCTCGCACGATACGGCTGCCGTCGTCGGCAGGTCGCAAGAAACTATCGGCAAGATAGAAGGTTCCGCAGTCTACGGCAAGGGGGCGTCGGTGTCGCCCCGGCGACCGACGATGCTGTCGGAAGGCCGGGGCAGGGAGCTCAGGGACGGGCCATGTCCCAGCAGCGGGCGCCGCCGGTCATACCTGCCTCGTTGGGTACCACGACGACGTCGTCGCCGATCCTGGCCAGCTGGGCCGCCGTGATCCGGCGCGAATTGCCACCGCCCAGGTAGAGGCGGTCCCACAGGTACATGGGGCGCAGCGCGTCGACGACGCGGCGCACCCGGCGTGACCAGTGGGCGTCGCCCAGGCGCAGGCGCTCATGCTCGCCGATGTAGTCGTCGTAGGTCAGGCCCCAGCGCACCGGCCCCTGGGAGACCTCCACGTGCGGGGCCAGGCCCCCGTTGTCGAAGACGGCGTTGCCCAGACCCGTACCCAGCGTCACGATCATCTCCAGGCCGCGGCCCGTGACGACGCCGGCGCCGGCGACCTCAGCGTCGTTGAGAACCAGGGAAGGGATGCCCAGGGCGCGCGAAACGCTGGTGCCCATGTCGAAACGGGCCCAAGCCTCCACCAGGTCGGGCAGCACTTTGGAACGGGGGCCGTCCTTGGTGATGTAGTGCGGCGTGGCGATGACGACCCCGTGGCGGATCATGCCCGGCATCCCCACCGTCACCCGATCCGCGCCCGGCAGCTGTGAGGCCAGCGAGGCGATGGTATCCACCAGCTTCATCGGCGGCAGCGGGTAAGGGGTCGGGGTGCGCACGGCGCGGGAGATGATGTTGCCCTCGGCGTCCAGCACCGAGGCCTTGATGCCGCCGCCGCCGCAGTCCACGGACAGAGTCGTTGTGCTCACGGCTGCGAGCCTAGTGGAAGCGCCGCGCCGGTAGGGTTCAATGGGACCATGCCACGCATCCGCCTCGACCTGGCCTACGACGGCACCTTCTTCTCCGGGTGGGCCGCCCAGCCCGGGCTTCGCACCGTCGAGGGGGTCCTGGCCGCGGCCCTGGCCACCGTTCTGCGCGAGCCCGTCCGCCTCACGGTGGCCGGCCGTACCGACGCCGGCGTCCACGCCGCCGCACAGGTGGTCCACCTCGATGTGAGTCCCGAGGCCTGGATCGCGCTGCCCGGGCGCTCCGAGCGCCGTCCCGAGGCCGCCCTGCTCACCAGGCTCGCCGGCGTT
>NZ_JH470351.1:88988-169505 GCF_000239715.1 Actinomyces sp. oral taxon 849 str. F0330
GGCGAGCCTCCGTGGGGGCCCGCACGCGCGATGGCGCCGCCCCCGTGCCCCGCCGCACGGGCTGACCCTGGAGGAGGTCGTCTACCCGGACGACGACGATCTCGCCGCCCGGGCCGAGCGTGCCCGCGCCACCCGACGCCTGACCTGCTGACCGCATTACCGCCCCGACTCCCACCGCCCCGGAACCGCCCGCGCCGCGCTCCCCGATCCGCCTCTGCGGGCCGCGTGGTGCGATTCACGGAACTGGAAAGCCGCACCTTTTGACCCTCCCGCAGGGCGGCCGGTACTGTTGGCAATCGTCGTGCAGCACGCGTGCGCGTGTCCGCGGTGCCGTCCCACTCGCCCCGGATCGCCTGTGCTCCGACCACTCACCTGACCATGGTGGTCTCGCCGAACCGCGAACGCTTCGCCGCGCTTCGGCGTGCCCACTCGCCAAGAGAAACGAAGGCAACGCCCGTGCGCACGTATACACCGAAGCCCGGCGACGTCGAGAAGAGCTGGTACGTCATCGACGCCACCGACGTCGTCCTGGGTCGACTCGCGGCCCAGGCCGCCACCCTGCTCCGTGGGAAGCACAAGCCCCAGTTCGCGCCCAACGAGGACTGCGGCGACTACGTCGTCATCATCAACGCCGACAAGGTGGCCCTCACCAACGGCAAGGCCGACAAGAAGTTCGCCTACCGCCACTCCGGTCACCCAGGCGGTCTGACCGCCGTCTCCTACCGCGACCTGCTGGCCACCCGCCCCGAGCGCGCCGTCGAGAAGGCCGTCAAGGGCATGGTGCCCCACACCAAGCTCGGTCGCGCCCAGCTCAAGAAGCTCAGGGTCTACGCGGGTGCCGAGCACCCGCACGCTTCCCAGAACCCGAAGACGTTCGAGATCACCCAGGTCGCCCAGTAAGCGCTCCAGCGCTCGGCACCTCGCGACAAGCAAAGGACACATCGTGGCTGAGACCACTGTCGACATCGACGCGCTGGACGAGGAGAACGCCCCCTCCAGCTACACCACCGAGACCGAGGAGTCCGCTCCGGGTCGCGGCCAGTCCATCACCGCCCCCGGCTCGGGTCTGGGACGCCGCAAGGAGGCAATCGCCCGCGTGCGCCTCGTGCCCGGCACCGGTCAGTGGACGCTGAACGGCCGCTCCCTAGAGGACTACTTCCCCAACAAGCTGCACCAGCAGCTCGTGCGCGCGCCCTTCGCCATCCTGGACCTCGAAGGCCGCTTCGACGTCGTCGCCCGCATCAACGGCGGCGGCGTCTCCGGCCAGGCCGGCGCCCTGCGTCTGGGGATCGCCCGCGCCCTCAACGAGATCGACCGCGAGGCCAACCGCGCCACCCTCAAGAAGGCCGGTTTCCTCTCCCGCGACTCGCGCATCGTGGAGCGCAAGAAGGCCGGTCTACACAAGGCCCGTCGCGCCCCCCAGTACTCCAAGCGCTGATCCGGCGCGGTACCGGCCGGGCAGGTCGGAACCGCCCGTCCGCCTCGTACGACGGCGGCCGTCCCCTCACCGGGGCGGCCGCCGCCGTCGTTCCGTCAGGGGTCGCTGCGATCGGTTCCGTTCTCGATGGAGGGAATCGGCCGGTGGCGCGATTGGGTGCAACGACGGCGTAGAGCTGAAGCGGAGCCGCCCCCGAGGACATCAGACCTTGCTCGCCCTGCGGTCGTCATGTCCCCATAGCGGGCGGCCCGTGGCAGGATGGTGCTGTTTCGTCATCCATCAGGAGGATTTCCATGGCTCGTCTCTTCGGAACCGACGGCGTACGCGGCCTGGCCAACGACCTGCTCACGCCCACCCTGGCCGTACAGCTCGGTGAGGCCGCGGCCCGCGTCCTGACCAAGGACTCGCCCGCCACCCGGCGCTCGCGCAGCATCCGCCCCCGTGCCATCGTGGGTCGCGACACCCGCGCCTCCGGAGAGTTTCTCGACCACGCCATCAGCGCGGGCCTGGCCTCCTCCGGGATCGACGTCACCCGTGTGGGCGTCCTACCCACCCCGGCGATCGCCCACCTGACGGCCACCCAGGACATCGAGCTGGGCGTCATGATCTCCGCCTCCCACAACCCCTTCCCGGACAACGGCATCAAGTTCATCGCCCGCGGCGGCTACAAGCTCGCCGACTCCGTCGAGGACGAGATCGAGGCGCTCCTGGGCAAGGTCAGCGACCGCCCCACCGGCTCCGACGTCGGCCGTGTCATCAAGGGCGAGACCGTTGCCGACCAGAACTACATCAACCACCTCGTCGACTCCGCCGCCACCGACCTGTCCGGGCTGCGCATCGTCGTCGACGCCTCCAACGGGGCCGCCTCCGTCGTCGGGCCGGCCGCGCTGCGCGCCTCCGGCGCCGAGGTCATCGTCATCAACGCCTCCCCGGACGGCCTCAACATCAACGACAACTGCGGCTCCACCCATCCCGAGCAGCTGCAGAACTACGTCAAGGCCGTCGGCGCCGACATGGGCGTCGCCTATGACGGCGACGCCGATCGCTGCCTGGCCGTGGACGCCGACGGACAGCTCGTCGACGGCGACCAGATCATGGGCATGCTCGCCATCGGCATGAAGGCCGATGGCACCCTCGGCTCCGACACTCTCGTCGTCACCGTCATGAGCAACCTCGGCCTCATCCTGGCCATGCGCGAGCACGGCATCCGCACCGTCCAGACCGGCGTGGGCGACCGCTACGTGCTCGAGCGCATGCTCCAGGGTGGCTACACCCTGGGCGGCGAGCAGTCCGGGCACGTCATCGACACCCTCCACGCCACCACCGGCGACGGCGTGCTCACCTCCCTGCGCGTGGCCGCGCGCGTCAAGCGCACCGGCAAGACTCTGGCCGAGCTCGCCAGCGTCGTGACCCGCCTGCCCCAGACGCTCATCAACGTCAAGAACGTGGACAAGGCCGCCGCCAGCACCAACCAGTCTGTGCAGGATGCTGTCGCCTCCGCGGAGAAGGAGCTGGGCGAGACCGGCCGCGTCCTGCTGCGGCCCTCAGGCACCGAGCCTCTCGTGCGCGTCATGGTCGAGGCCGCGTCCCAGGAGGAGGCCGACCGCGTGGCCCGATCCCTGGCCGACACCGTCAAGAACAACCTCAGCCTGTGAGCTGACGGAAGGTTTCTCGTCGGTCTTCAGAAGGCCATTATGTCCAACCTATGTGCCCCGCCCAGAACCTATGGGCGGGGCACAGGGTATTGAACCTTCTGGGACTGCTGGCACACGTCGTAGCCGTGTAGTGGTCGACGGCTATGCCTCAGCCTCAATGTTATTGCCGATCTACTTCTGATATAACTTTTGGGATACAGCGTCTATCAAATCGAGCGGAGCGAGCATGGAGTTGCCCGATGGCGGATACCGTCCTCCGCCGATCCACGTATGTGAGGACGAAACCTACCCGATCGATGTTGGCCCGATCTCCGGGCCAGGGTGCCACCGAATAGTCATACGGCTGAGGACCTACAGAGGGCGAGTGGTTGACTATGCGCTCCAGCACGAGTGGCGCTCCGGCCCGGATAATGATTGGCAGCCCGTGTTTCGGATTGACACACGTCATGGTTGCATCCACTCTCACCAATACCATCGGGACCGAGACCGTGAGACCCGTCCCATCCAAGTACTAGGGAGGAACGACCATGCCATACTGGGGGCGTCTTACGACGAGTCATACAAGCAGGTAATCGACTGGATGGAACAGCACTTCAGGAGCTGGCAGAGATGAGTGACACCAAGACGACGCGGCGTGACGCGGCGCGCGCTGTGGGGCTCTTCCTCGGTACGACTCAGGGGCGGGAGTTGTTCAGGCGCAACCACTACCTCAATGACACCAGGATCCTTGCGGTGCCTGAGTCCGAGCCCATCGACTCCGTGATCGCCGATCACCTCGACCACGGTGCTGACACGATAGTCGCCGTGTTCTTCCCCGACCGTCAGGGCAGCAAGCGCTTCGGCTTCTTCAGGTGGGAGATGCCTTCAAGGCAGGCCCCCGAAGGGTGGGGCACTGCCGATGGGGTGACGCTGGGTACCGGGCCTCAGGGCCACACATCGTCCATCGGCGCTGTGATGGATACGATGAAGGCTCAACGTTTTACTCTTTCTGACGATGGTCATCACGATGATGTCCCGGCCGTGTCTGCCCTGCTCAAGCGCATGTCATCCAAAGCGTTTGCTGCTTCCTAACACCTGAGTCTCACTTGAAGCTCTCGACGTCGGCGCGCTGTCATGATGGTGGTGGGTCTCGCGGCCTATCTTGACCGCTGGAACACCGCCTCACGGCGATGGGGGAGAATAGGCCCGTGACCTCCCCGTACCGCTTGGCTCTCTTGACAGATCCGCCGACCTGGCGCGGCACGGTCCTGAGCGGGAGGACCCTCGATCTGCTCGCTGTGTTGGCCGCGAGCCCGCAAACCCGGGTGAGCGACGGCTCCCTCATCGAGGCCCTGTGGCCCGACGACGTCCCGGCCCGGCCCCTGCGGGCGCTGCACGTCGTCGTCTCCCGGGTTCGGGCGGCGGTGGGGGAGGACGTCGTCGAGCGCATCGGCGACGGGTACCGACTGGCACTGCCGACGGCGCAGATCGATGCCTGCGACCTGGCGGACCGGGCGGAGCGGGCCCGCACCCGTGCCGTTGAGGGGCAGTGGGACCAGGTTTTGGACCTCACCGGTTCCTTGCCCCAGGTGCCCGCTCACTGCGAGGCCGATGATGCCGTCGGAGCCGGACCCTCTCCTCTGTCCCGCCTGCGGGAACGCGCCGTTGCCCTGGCCGAGGCGGCCCGCTGCGACCGGGGGCTCGCCCTGGAGGCAACTGGTGAGCACGAGCGGGCTGCGGAGCTGTTGCGCGAGGCCGCCGGGCGCGATGCTGGTGACGAGACCGTCCTGGCTGCTCTCATGCGCGCCGAGTCATGGTCTCGCTCACCTGCGGCCGCCCTGGAGATCTATGAGCAGTACCGCCGCCGGCTGCGCGATCGGGGAGCTGTGCCGGGACCCGCCCTGCGCGCCGCCCACGAGGCCGTTCTAGCCGCTGAGAGCCCTGTACGCCGCGGCCTGGAGCCCGAGCCTGAGCATTTCCTGGGGCGGGAGGCGGACGTGACCGGTGTTCTCAAGGCCTTGAGCACCCACCGTCTGGTGACGCTCACCGGTCCCGGCGGGGTCGGCAAGACAACCCTGGCCCAGGTGGTGGCGGCCCGCTGCCGCCGCCCCGCCGTCTACGTCGTCGCCCTCGCCGAGGTATCCCCCGGAGCCAATCTGATCAGAGTCCTGCTCGACGCCGTCGGAGGCCCCGGAGCGGCCGACGGTGACCCGCGCCGCGCCCTGGCCGCCACCCTCGCCCAGCCCGGAACCGTCCTGGTCCTGGACAACTGCGAGCACCTGGCCGACCAGGTCGCCGACCTCGTCGGGCCGCTCCTGGGCGCCTGCCCCGGCCTGCGCGTCCTGGCGACCTCGCGCCGCCCCCTCGACCTGGCCGCGGAGCACGTCCACCGCCTCGAACCGCTCGATACCGCATCGTCGACCGAGCTGTTCCGCGCCCGCGCTCTGGCCGCCCGTCCCGGCCAGGTCATCGACGACGATGACCTGGACGAGCTCCTAGCGCGGTTGGAGGGCATCCCCCTGGCCATCGAGCTGGCCGCCGCGCGCACCCGCAGCCTGTCGGTCGGCCAGATCGCCGAGCGGCTGCCCGGCAGACCCGATCTGCTCACCGCCGCACGTGACGTGCCGGCCCGTCAGCGCACCCTGAGAGCGGTCATCGAGTGGTCCTGGAACCTACTCGACCCCGCCGAGCGCCGCGCCATGGCGCGCCTGGCCCTGCTCGCCGACGGCTTCACCCTCGCCGCCGTGGAGGCGCTCGTCGGTGCGCAGGCCGCCGACCTCCTCGATGCCCTGGTCTCCCACTCCCTGCTCGTGGTGCGTGACCACGGTCTGCCCCGTTTCCACATGCTCGTCACTGTCCGTGACTTCGCCCTGGAGCAGCTGTCCGCCTCCGGCGACGAGGCCGCGGCCCGGGCGGCCCTGCACGAGTGGGCGGTGGACCTGTGTTCCCAGATCCGCTTCCCCATCGACGCCGGCGACTTCGGCGACGCCAGTCACCCTGAGTCGCGCCACCACGACCGCCTCTTCCAGCAGGTCGCCCACGATGAGGCTGTCATCCTTCAACAGCTCGACCGGCTCCTGGCACAGGCCGACGGCCACGGCGCAGATCACCTGCCGGCGGAGCTGCGCGACGCGATCTGCCTCATCGGCGCCGCACTCATGCGGCTGTGGAGCGTCACCTGGAGCTATGAGCGCATCGCCGACTACGGAACGCGCCTCATCGGTCCCGCCGCGCAACCGGCCCAGGACCCGCGTGGGAACGAGGCCGGCCTGAGCGTCCTGGCCCTGTGCGTCACCCTCTTCGGACTCCTGAGCCACGTGCCCGCACAGGTCCGCTCACTCCTGCCGGCCTCCTTCGACGGCGAGGGGCCGTTCTCCCGGGTGAGGCGCTTCCTGCGTGCGAGCGACGCGCAGTGGCCCGAACTGATAGACGACGCCGACCCCTGGGTCGCTTGGGCGGCGACCCGCTGCCTGGCCGCCCAGCAGGAGGACGACGGCGACCCCCAGGCCTCACTGAGAACCATCGAGACCCTTCTGGACCGGCTCCGCAGGACGGACCTGGCCGGCATTCACCTGCTCGAGCTCCACCTCCACCGGCTGCAGGTTCTCATGTCACTGGGGCGCTACAACCAGGTCATTGACGCCTGTTCGCGCGCCCAGGTGCTCCTGGAGAGGGTCCTGCCCAGCTGGGGCGAGTTCTTCCACACAACACTGCACATGGAGGGGGCCTACTGCGCGGTCTATCTCGATCCGCGTCCCGAGACTGCGGACAGGTTGTTGGAGAGCCTGGAGCCCGTCGACCTGCCGGGAACCATGCGCTTCATCGCCCGTTCTGTGCGCGGCGAGCTGGAGCTCACCCGTGGGAACGCGCGCACCGCCGCCCTCATCCAGCGCGTGAGCCTGCGTTATGCCGGGAACTGGCGCTCTATCCTGGGATCCGGCTCCCAGTGGGAGCTCTACATCCTGAGCATGTGCCTGGTCACCGACGTCGAGCTCAGCCCCGACGACGCCGTCGAGCTCGATGCCCGAGCCATCCGTGCCCGAGCCACCTCCCTGCTGCGTGAGATCCTCTCCGACCCGGCTCCACGGCAGCGCGACATTCCTACGATCATGGCCTTCGCCGCGGCCGTCGGCCTGTCCATCGTGGCTGCTGAGGACGTGGGCTCCGACCGGCGGGCAGTGGGGGCCGAGCTGGTCGCCACCGCCCTGGCCGTGGGCACCAACCAGACCTGCCGCCTGCTTTCCCACGACTACCTGCGCAGCCGCACCGAGCAGCTCGACGCCCGGGCGCTGGCTCAGGCCGAGGAGAGGATCCGGCCCCTGGGCTGCAGCGAGCTTGTGGCTCACGCCGCCGACCTCGCCGGCCGTCTGGCGGGCGAGGTCGGCTGAGTCCTCAACATGCGGCTCAGGCGTTGCGCCGCTGGTAGCGAAAGACCGTCAGGGGCGCCATGACAGCCAGGACCAGGAGCGAGCCGATGATCGCGGCACGTACGTCCCCGGCCGAGCCCGCTGTTCCGTCCAGCAGGTAGCGGCCGCCGTCGACGATGTGTGAGACCGGGTTGTGGCGTACGAAGGTCTTGAGCCAGCCCGGCAGCGTCGAGGTGGGCACCATGGCGTTGGACAGGAAGGTCAGCGGGAACAGGACGATTACCGTGAAGGAGGTGACCGCCTGGGCTGAGGAGAAGATCGTCCCCAGCAGCAGGAAGATCCAGGCGATGGCCCAGGCGCAGCCCGCCGCCAGGGCGATGGCGCCGACCGTCCCCGACCAGCCGTTCTCAGGCCGGTAGCCCAGGACGTAGCCGGTGAGCACGGTCAGCGAGGTGCAGATGAGGTAGCGCAGCACGTCGGAGACCATCGGGCCCAGGACCGGCGCGATACGGGACATCGGCATGGTGCGGAAGCGGTCGAAGACGCCCTTGTCCATGTCCTCGCGCAGGTCCACGCCCACGCTCTGGCTCGTGGTCAGGGCATTCATGATGATGAGCCCCGGGACGATCGTGGGCAGATAGGCCTTGACGTCGCCGGCGATGGCGCCGCCGAAGAGCTCGCCGAACAGGACGGTGAACATCACCGGCTGGATGAGGATGTCGTAGAACTCCCCGGGGTTGCGCACCATGGTGATCAGCGAGCGCCAGGCCATGGCGAGGGTGTCCGGGACGAGCCGTGCCTCGCTGAAACGGGAGACGGCGGGGGAGAGGGCGGTACTGGTCGAGGTGGTTGCGGCTGCTGCTGGGGCGGTCATGACTGCTCCTTGACGTCTGAAGGACGGGCGGATGGGGAAGTGGGCGAGGGCGCCTCGTTGTCTCGGGGACGGTCGGTCAGGGCCATGAAGACCGAGTCCATGCTGGGGCGGTCCACCGAGACGGTTCTGGGGGACAGGTCGGCGTCGCGCAGGGCTACGAGCACCTCGGTGGCCACCGACGCCTCGCTCAGCGGTGTCTGCAGATGAGTACCTTGGTCGACGACCGCCGGAGCGTGACCGGTCACCCGCTCGATGATCGCGGCGGTGGCGGCCTGGTCCTCGGGGGTCGTCGGGGTTAGGACGAGTGAGCTGTTGCCCACCCGGTCCTTGAGTTCATCGGGAGTGCCCTCGGCGATGAGCCGTCCGGTGT
Source organism: Actinomyces sp. oral taxon 849 str. F0330 (assembly GCF_000239715.1). NCBI lineage: Bacteria > Bacillati > Actinomycetota > Actinomycetes > Actinomycetales > Actinomycetaceae > Actinomyces > Actinomyces sp. oral taxon 849. Next base: position 97,672 of record NZ_JH470351.1, read on the forward strand.
CGATGATGCCGACCCGATGGGCCAGGCGGTCGGCCTCCTCCAGGTACTGGGTGGTCAACAGGATCGTCGAGCCGCCCTCCACCAGGGAGCGGATGACGTCCCACATCTGCTCACGCGTGCGCGGGTCCAGGCCGGTGGTGGGCTCATCCAGGAAGATGAGCGGGGGCTGGGCGATGAGGGAGACGGCCAGGTCCAGCCGACGCCGCATCCCACCGGAGTAACTGTTCACCCGCTTGCCGCCCGCCTCGGTCAGGCTGAAGGCGGCCAGCAGCTCGTCGGCCCGTTCACGCGCCCGACGTCGGCCAAGTCCCAGCAGACGCCCGAAGAGCCGCAGGTTCTCCACCCCGGTGAGCATCTCATCGACGCTTGCGTACTGGCCCGTGACCCCGATGAGGCTGCGTACGGCATGGCGCTCGCGGACGACGTCGTGCCCCAGGACCGTCGCCCGACCGCGGGTGGGCGCCAGCAGGGTGGTGATCATGCGCAGCGCCGTCGACTTGCCGGCTCCGTTGGGGCCGAGCAGGCCGTAGACGATGCCGGCGGGAATCTCCAGATTCAGGGAGTCGACGGCGGTGAAGGAGCCGAAGGTCCGCGTCAGGCCATCGGTCTTGATCGCCGGGGACTGGGATGGTGAAGGTGCTCTGGTTGCTGTTCGCGATGTCATGCCGGCAAGGCTGGCCCCCGGCGGTTTCACAGCGGCTTCATCTCGACGCCGTCGGGTTTCACGGCCTGAGACGGGGCTGCGTCCGTGCTCGGTTTGATGACGCTGTCGGGTCGGGCGGTAGGGCTAATATCCTCATGAGTCACTCCACAGCACCCCGAGGAGTCCCGATGACAACGTTCTCGTCGCGAGTGTGGTCACGATGACCGCCCTTCTCCACCACAAGGTCTACGGCTACGGGGCTCGTTCGTGTCGTTGTGGTGGGTACTGGAAGAACGCTGTCGATAACCGTGGGCGCCCCTATCTGACCAAGGAAATGAGTGAGCTACGGGCACGCAACATCAGTGAAGACGAGTGGCAGATGCTCCTGGCCGAGGTCCAGCAGCTGCTCCGGGATGCAGAAGCCGGTCGTCTCAACTACGACAACAGCTACACCAAGGGCGTCGTCTGCAAGGCTCAAAGTGCGCATGACGTACTCGAGGCGCGCCTGGAACTGACCGTCAACCTCGACGGAGAGCAGCGCCATCTACGGCTGTACTTCACTGAACCGGATGACGAGGATCGTCTGCTGCTCTCGCTCAGCTTCCGCCACAAGCGAGGCGGAAAGCGCGGATTGGAGGAGCAGGACGAGCACATTGCCGAAGCTCAGAGGCGTTTCGAGTCCTGGGCGCAGACGCCGTGAATGAGGTGGTGTGAGATGCAACGATGCGCTCCCCGCAGGATCGAAGCAGAGACTAGTATGTCGCTACCGATATATCCCACAAGGCGGTGAGAGACATGGACATCTACGAGCTTCTCGGCGAGGACCCAGACGCCCCTGGACACAAGCATGCGCGCAGCCTGGTCGCTGCCGACCATGCGTTGGTCCGTGATCTCGTCGCCGTGCGCGACCGCAGCGGTATGACTCAGGCTGACGTTGCGCGCACTATGGGCACCAGTCAGGCATCCGTCTCCCGGTTCGAGTCAGGCCACTCGGATGCTCACCTGTCCACAGTGCGTCGCTATGCCAAGGCAGTGGGCGCGCTCATCCGCCACGAGGTGATTGCTGTCGGTGAGCATGACGTTCGTCGTGCCGCCTGCAACGCAGGTATGCCTGAATACAGGTGGGCCTCGTCCTCTACGGAAGCGGCGCGACGAGTATCCACGGGCAAGCTGGTGGGGGCATGATGTCCGCGCCGAGTTCTGACGAGACGAGCGATCAACGCTTCTCGCTGCGATCGGCCACCGTCCTGCAGCTTCAGACCTTCCGTGTCATCTGTCAGCCACAGGACATAGAGGAGGACTTTGTTCAGTGGCGCATCAGCCCGATTGAAGTGCAGATGGCGCCGGAGGAAACTGCTCCGATCCACGCTCTCGTCGGTGATCTTGCCGTCGGCGCTGGTGAATGGTTCGTCGGCGCTACCGCCAGTATGGTGTTCGCTGCTTCTGACGATGAAGTTGACGAGACCGCGATGCGAGAAGATCTCACTGCTGTCGCGCAGCGCTACGGCCCTTGGGCTGCACGTGTCCTGTGGGATCATGTCTCAGCGGCTGCACGTACAGTGTCGGCACTTTGTCCTGGGAGCGCGGGGTGCATCGATATCCCTGGGGACATGCCGGATGTCACCTATCCGTCTCCTGCTGGGCAGACCGGTCGTACCACGAACGATGAGTAGTGATTTGATGAGGCTTATTCATAGGGTGTAGGTGAATATGATTCCGAGGACTGCTGTGATGGTTGTCTTGAAGGTTTCTAGTGGTCTTTTGTAGCCGGTGTGCAGGACTCTCCAGGTCTTGATGTTGGCGATGACTCTTTCGATCTTGTAGCGGACCTGGTTGACGGTGGTGTTGTAGGCCTTGTCATCAGGGTGGAGCGGTAGGTTCGCGGGTTTTCTTTTCGGGGTGATCATGCCCAACCCGATGTAGCCCTTGTCGCCGATATGCCGCGGTGGTGATGCCCCTTCCGGGAGGTCGGCGGGTGGCACGTCAAGCAGTCCGCAGCGGCGTAAGGCCTCGGTGTCGTGGACCCTTCCGTCGTGGGGGTCGGACACCCAGGCCAGGTGGCCCGTGAGGGTGCAGGCGACCTGGACGTTCAGTCCGGTGGTCCTGTGCTTGCCGGAGTACAGCTCAGGGTGTTCGGCCCAGGACCAGCACTGAAGGAGGGTGCCATCGACGATCAGCTGCACGGTGGGATCCAGATCCTCCACAGTCGGCACACTGATTTCCAAAGCCCGGGCAATCAGGGGTGTGTAGGCGGTGAGGACTCGGGAGGCGGTGGCCTGCGAGACGCCGTAGAGCTCGGCGAGTAGCTCCTGGGGTAGGTTGTGCCTCAGGTATGTCAGTGTCAGGCGCACGCACAGGAACAACCCCAGCACCCTCGCCCCGAACGCCGGCAGGTCGGGATTCGCGGCGTGAATGGTCTCGCACAGGTCCACAACCTCGCTGCGAGTGATCCTCGTGCTACTATTCATGTCGGCGGTTTGTTCTTGGTTGAGTTGGCTTAGACACCAAAACTCTCTCAAGAGCAAGCCGCCACCCTACTTAGCGACACACCCCCCTTTAAACACCCTAAACACCCCTATGAATAAGCCTCGATGAGTGAGCGATTGCGTCATTAGGCGGCTACCCTATCCGGCGAGGCACCCGTTTCGGACGACGGCCTTTCAAAGTCGGGCGATGTCGGTGGTGCCGGAGCCTCGGCGGGTGGCCTTGTCGCGGGCCGCTTCGTAGCTCTCGTAGAAGACGGGGGCGGGAATCCTGCTGGCCCGGCCCTGCTCGTAGACGGTCCGGCACACGAACAGCAGGTCGTCGGTATTGCCGTGCAGCGTCATGATCCGGCGCGTGAGGAGATTCCTGGCAAACATGCGTTTCATGAGCGGCGCGGACACGGCCGTCGGCAGCCGGTAGGCGAGCAGCTCGCCGCGGTAGCGCCTCAGATCAACACCTCGCGAGGCCACGATCCTCGACGTCTCCCGGATTGCTTTAACCACCCGGGCGAGCATCCTGGAAGAGCCCATGAGCTGCTCGGCTGCGCGCGTCGTGTCCTCGACGTCGCCGTACATCCCCGCGACGGCGCCGACGCCGGCGTTGATCGCCATATGCAGCCAGATCCACTCGAGCATGTCATGGGGGCGCTCGAGGCTGATGCTGCAGGAGTCGAACAGCGTCTCCACCCTCTCGTAGCCCGGGAAACGGGCCTTGTCGCGCCGCTCCAGCATGACGTGGTCGAAGACGCAGCAGGCGAGTCGGTTCCCCGTGATGCTCCCACCCGCCACCGGGTACCCCAGGAGGACGTCGCGGCCGGCCATCAAACGGTCGAGTTCCTCGCGTTCTCCCCAGAACCCGCAGAACAGAAGCACAGGTCCCTCGATCCCGCTTGTGCGGAGGTCGGCCATCACCTCGGCGATCCTGCCCTGCGGCACTGAGACCACGATGAGGTCGTAGCTGGTGCGTCTCTGGTGATGAGCGTTGTACTGATCGCGGGTCAGCGAGCCTTTCGGGTCAGTCCTGCCATCGAGGATCTCGACCTCGAGCGAGCTGACTGAGGCCCTCGTGCTGCTTTGTCGCACCAGGTGCTCGACGTGGTGACCGGCCTTCTGAAAGAGGTATCCGTACGTCGTCCCGATCACCCCCAGACCGACGACGAGGACGTTCATGGGAGCTGTAGGTGTTGCCTGGGTTGTCATGACCGTGAGCCTGTGGTCCTCCGGTTTCAGACCGGTTTCAGTGTCTGGTGCTCAAGGTCCGCTCAGGACTTGCGCCGCAGGACCCGGCTCATGCGGTGCTCGGCGTCCTTGGCCGGGACCAGGGCTGCCCGCCCCGGGAAGGTCATCAGATCAGGATCGGTGAAGGGCGGGTTCTGGTGTGATTCAAACAGGCGTGGATGCCACTATTTTTAACATGTAAACCTCATCGTGTCTGTTTTGTTTGATTGACGACCATAGTGTGTCGTTTTATCATTCATTTATGATTAGTAGTAACATCGCCGCCTTGCGTAAAAAGCATCGCTGGACTCAGGAAGCATTGGCAAACAAGGTTGGCGTCTCTCGGCAGACCATTGCCAAGTGGGAGGCTCCGGGTGGTAATCCCGACATTTCCTCATGTATTCGGTTAGCGCAGGCGTTCGATGTTGCGATCGACGATCTTGTCAACGGTGACACTTCATTTGTTTCCATGCTTGATCGCCCCGGCAAATACATATTTGGCACCGTTGTGATCGATCAGGATGGGAGACTCACGCTTCCAGTGCGAGCCAGAAAGGTATTCAATATCAAGTCTGGCGACGAGCTCCTACTTATTGGCGACATCGATCAGGGGCTCGCTTTGATGGATGCGCAGTTCTTTGTGCAGGCTGCTCGTCACGTGGAGGGAGATCATCGTGCGGCACATGATAATACTGAAAACTAAGCGAAAGAGGGTGCGTGTGCTGATAATCATTTGCGTCGTGCTTGGCTTGCTCGGGGGAGGTGTGACTTATTATGCTCATCGAAATATGACCTATGATCGGGCTGCTGAAACGGTTGTTCGTCGTGCTGGTTTTGTTGAAAGGCGTGTAACGTTGCCGAGCGGTGCAATCATTCACTATGGTGAGGGACCGAACAATGGTTCACCGCTCATGTTGGTTCACGGTCAGCAAACAATGTGGAGGGACTATAGTGCGGTGCTCGGGGAACTATCTCAACGCTATCACGTGTTTGCGGTCGACTGTTATGGCCATGGTGGGTCGAGCAAAAATCTCGCAGATTATACGGCGATCAAGAATGCAGTTGATTTCGTGTGGTTTATCCAGCACGTTGTCAAGTCTCCTGTCTTGATCTCCGGTCACTCTTCGGGAGGTCTGTTGGCGACCATCGTTGCCGCCAAGGCTCCACAGCTTGTTACTGGTTTATTGATTGAGGATGCGCCGTTCTTTGCGACTGAACCTGGAAGGGCTGAGAAGACATTTGCTTGGCTCGGGTTTCGTGACATGCATCATTTCTTGCACGGTGGTGAACGAAATTTCACCCGTTATTCACTTGAGCACACCTATCTTGCGCAGGTTCTTGGGAAAAAGAACTTTGATGTGTTTGTTAAGCGGCCTGCCCTCGATTACATGAGGCGTCATCCCGGCGAAATACCGCGTCTTTGGTACTACCCTCCTGAGCTGCATGTCAATGAATTCCTCGATTTGACGGCGAACTTGCAGGATGGTACGGGCTCCTATGATTTGCGATTCGGTGAGACCTTTTATGATTTCTCGTGGTTTGCAGGTTTTGATCAGGTGGAGATGTTGAAGGCTGTGCGCTGTCCGTCAATTCTTTTGCATGCTGCTCATCCGTCGAATATGCGGGGCTACTATGATGATCGTGGGGTACTGCTCGGTGCTATGGATGATCGTGACGCGTCGCGTGTCCACTCGCTTCTCTCTCGTAACACTCTAGTCGACAACGTTAAAAGTGGTCATAATATTCATTCTGAGCGGCCTGAGGTTTTTATCAAGGCCGTCGATGATCTTCGTTAACCTTGTTGCAGGAGTGGGATAGGAGTGTTTTCTGAAAATTAAAATCGGTGCCGACACCACGGTGTTAACACTGGGTGCTGCACTGGACTCTTCGGGGAATCGGCCTGTTGGTGTCCATATCGGTGACAAAGGGATGTTCGAACTCCAGGTCGCGTGAACGAGAACCTTGAAATCATGCGGTTTTGCTTCGTCACCACGAGAACGGTCTGGGCCTTTTGTCACCGATGTGGACATCCTTGGCCCCTCTTCGGGTTGCTGACGGTGCATGTCTGATGCCGGTTCGGGCATGTCCCTCTTCTGGTGCGGTCTACTCCACGAGGATGGGGATCTACTGGCCAGGGGTTGTGCGCACTGCACGAAGGTCCTACCTACCTGGAGTACACCCAACCCTCCCGCAGTAGCACCCGACCCTCGTGCAGTGCACGCCCAAGGCTGGCAAGGCGGCTACGGGCGACCGCGTCCGCTATGTCCGGTGAACCGGCTGATGACTTCACCCCAGGCAGCTCACCCCACTGGAGTCTCAGCGCGAGGAGGAATCAGGACTTGCGCAGCAGGACCCGGCTCATGCGGTGCTCGGCGTCCTTGGTCAGGACCAGGGTGGCCCGCCCTCGGGTGGGGGCGATGTTCTCGCGCAGGTTGACCAGGTTGACGCTCTCCCAGATCTCGTTCGCCCCAGCCAGGGCCACGTCGTCGGGGATCTCGGCGAAGCGCCGGAAGTAGGAGCCCGGCTGGGTGAAGGCCGTGTGCTTGAGGGTGAGGAACCGGTCAAGGTACCAGCGGCGGATGTCGCCCGGGTCGGCGTCGACGTAGATCGAGAAGTCGATGAAGTCGCTCACCGCCAGGGCCGAGGCCCCCAGCCGCGTCCCCCGCGGGGCGGGTTGGAGGACGTTGAGCCCCTCCAGGACCAGGACGTCGGGGCGCTCCACCGTGACGTGCCGTCCCGGCACGATGTCGTAGACCGTGTGGGAGTAGACCGGCGCCTGGACGCGCTCGCTGCCGGACTTCACGGCGGCTACGAAGTCCAGCAGCGAACGGCGGTCGTAGGACTCGGGGAAGCCCTTGCGGGCCATGAGACCGCGCTTCTCGAGGACCCGATTGGGCAGCAGGAAGCCGTCGGTGGTCACCAGGTCCACATGAGGTGTGTCCGGAAAACGGCTGAGCAGGTGGGCGATGAGGCGCGCCGTCGTCGACTTGCCGACGGCGACCGATCCGGCCACCGCGATGACGAAGGGCGTGGGCGGCTCGTCCACGCCCAGGAAAGTGCCGGTACGGTGCGCGCGCTCACGGGAGGTGGCGATGTAGTCCTCCAGCAGGGCGGTCAGGGGACGATAGACGGCGTCCACCTCGGCCAGGTCGATGGGGTCGCCCAACCCCCGCAGCTTCTCGACATCGGCCTGGGTCAGTGGCAGCGGTGCCGAGGATGCCAGAGCGGACCACTGGTCGCGGTCCAGCTTGATATAGGGCGAGGCATCCGGGATACCCGGGTCGCTCGGGTCACTCAGCTCGGAGGTCACCGACACAGTGTCGCAAAAAGAGGTGCTTGTCGGATAATCCCCGGGAGACGAAGAGGACTCGGAGACATATCAATCGAGACGTCGATCGGGATACCGGCTGAGGAATTGGGACCTGGCGGAGGTCGTGATGGGCGATTCCGAGCGAGCACCGACAACACACCGACATCACACTGAGATCACACCGACGTGGTCCTGCGCTCGTTGTCAACGTCGCGTCAGCATGATTCGATCGGAGCATGTGTGGAATTGTCGGCCACGTCGGCCCTCTGACTGAAACTGGTTCCTCCCGTTCCCTGACTGTTCTGTTGGACGGCCTCGGCCGTCTGGAGTACCGCGGCTATGACTCCGCGGGCGTCGCCCTGGTGGGTCCCTCGGGCCTGGACGTCGTCAAGGAGGCTGGCAAGCTCTCCGGCCTGCGCGAGCTGCTGGAGGCCACTCCGCCAGCCCCTGCCACCGCCGGCATCGGCCACACCCGCTGGGCCACCCACGGCGGCCCGACAACGGTCAACGCCCACCCCCACCGCGCCGGCCACCTCGCCGTGGTCCACAACGGCATTATCGAGAACTTCCGGCCGCTGCGCGAGGAGGTTGAGGCCGCCGGACGCGAGCTCCTCTCCGACACCGACACCGAGGTCGTCGCCCACGTCCTGGACATCGACTTCACCCAGCGCCTGCGCCAGGACCCAGCCGCCGCCTCCGACCCGGCCCGGGTCGCCGAGATCCTGGTCGCCTCCATGCAGGCCGTCACCGCTCGCCTCGAGGGCACCTTCGCCCTTCTGGCCGTCAGCGACCTGGCCCCCGCGGCCATCGTCGCCGCCCGCCGCTCCAGCCCGCTGGTCATCGGCCTGGGCGAGGGTGAGAACTTCCTGGGCAGCGATGTCGCCGCCTTCGTCGCCTTCACCAAGAGGGCCGCCGAGGTCGACGACGATCAAGTCCTTCTCCTTACCGCCGACGCCGTCCGCGTCTGGGACAAGGACGGCAACGACGTCGAGCCCAAGACCTGGGAGGTCACCTGGGACGCCTCCGCCGCCGTCAAGGGCGGCTACGACACCTTCATGGACAAGGAAATCCACGAGCAGCCCACCGCCGTGGCCGACACTCTGCGCGGCCGCGTCGACGAGCGCGGTGAGCTCCAGCTTGACGAGATGCGCATCGACCCGGCCGTCCTGCGCAGCGTCGACAAGATCATCGTCATCGCCTGCGGCACCGCCGCCTATGCCGGGCATGTCGCCAAGTACGCCATCGAGCACTGGTGCCGCATCCCCGTGGAGGTCGAGCTCGCCCACGAGTTCCGCTACCGAGACCCGGTCGTCAGCGAGAAGACCCTGACCGTCGCCATCTCCCAGTCCGGCGAGACCATGGACACCATCCAGGCCGTGCGCCACGCCCGCGAACAGGGCAGCAAGGTCCTGGCCATCGTCAACACCTATGGCTCGACCATCGCCCGCGAAGCCGACGCCGTCCTCTATACCCATGCCGGCCCCGAGGTGGCCGTGGCCTCCACCAAGGCCTTCCTCGCCCAGATCACCGCCTGCTACCTGCTGGGCCTCTACCTGGCCCAGCTGCGCGGCAACAAGTGGCCCGATGAGGTCGCCGAGTACCTGGACAATCTGGAGGCCATGCCGGAACGGATCCAGCACGTCCTGGATAGCCAGGAGGCCAGCGTGCGCGACCTGGGCGCCGAGCTGGCGGACAAGTCCTCCTTCCTGTTCCTGGGCCGTCACGTCGGCTTCCCGGTGGCGCTGGAGGGCGCGCTCAAGCTCAAGGAGCTCGCCTACGTCCACGCCGAGGGCTTCGCCGCCGGCGAGCTCAAGCACGGCCCGATCGCACTCATCGAGGAGGGCCTGCCGGTCTTCGTCATCGTGCCCACCCCGCGCCGCCCCGTCCTGCACGACAAGGTCATCTCCAACATCCAGGAGATCCGGGCCCGCGGTGCGCGCACCATCGTCATCGCCGAGGAAGGTGATGCCGACGTCGAGCCCTTCGCCGACCACATCATCCGGGTGCCCGCCACCCCCACGATCCTGTGGCCGCTGCTGACCGTGGTGCCGTTGCAGGTCTTCGCCGCCGCCCTGGCCGGGGCCAAGGGGCTGGACATCGACCAGCCGCGCAACCTGGCCAAGTCCGTCACCGTCGAGTAGCTCCGACGGCGATTCATCGTCCCGCCTCTGCCCCGCCTTTCAAGACACCGGGCCCCGGACTTTCCGGGGCCCGGTGACTACAGGGCGGGGCGCAGGGACTTGACCTGCGGCTTGGTGCGCGCCTCGGAGCGCTGGGAGGAAAGGGCCCAGTCGTCGTCATTGTCGACGTGGTCGGCCTGGGCGACCACGAAGGCCTGCGCCATGCCGCCGTCGTGGGCCAGCGAGAGGTGCCAGTGGCCGATACCCGCCTGGCGCGCCGCCATTGCCGCCGCCCCGGTCAGGCGCAGGCGAGGCGGTGCGCCGGGCGTCGAGGTCACCTCGATATCCTTGTAGGCCCATCCCTCGGGCGCGTCCAGCCCCAGCTCGGCGTAGGCCGACCCCAGGGCCTTGAGAACCGCCTCCTTGGCGGCCAGGCGCGCCCCCAGGGAGGCCGCGCGCTTCTGACAGACGGCCAGCTCGACGGAGGTGAAGAGGCGCTCGCGCAGGCCGGGCACTCGGTCCATATAGCCTTCGAGGCGGGTGACGTCGACCAGGTCAGTCCCTACTGCGCGGATCACTCGGCCATTGTGCCGGGTGGAAGGGAGCGGAAAGGGGTGAACGCGCCGCATGTTCTGGAAAAGACAACTTTCTGTAACGACGAAGGCGGACCCACTCACAGCATGTCTCATATTGTGGGACTAACTGTCTCAGAACTTCGTTGGGGAAGCGAGCCGTTGTGAGCGGAGGACAATGGGAGGGGTGAGTGACCTCAACGACTTCCCACGTTCCGACGACGTCACCGACCCCACCATCTGCGCTTGGCCCGTCCAGGAGATCGCGGCGGCGGAAGCCCCTTTGACCGCGGGCACCGACCGCTACATGAGAGCCGCCGCCCATGCGGTGGCAAGGGCCGCTCTGCGCGAGCTGCGTCAGGGGCCCATTGTTCCCGGGGCCGCGGCGCCCCCCGCCGGGTCCGCCTATGCGCCCCTCGCCCCGGCGAGCCCCGCCGGGCCACCGGTGCTTCCCGTTTCACCGAGCTCACCGGTGACGCCGACGGGAACGCCGGCCGACAGGGGAGGGGCGTACGTCAGCCCGGGATGGATTGCGGGGGCGCCGGTGCTCCTCCTGGTCGGTGGCGGGCACAACGGAGCCGATACCCTCCTGGCCGGAGGTCTGCTCGCCCGCAGCGGCTGCGCGGTCAGCGCCGTGCTCGCCACCGAGCACCCCCATCCCGTCGCACTGGAGGAGGCCCGCAGCCACGGCGTGACCGTCTACGGCGCCGGCTACCGCAGCGACAGCGCAGATGATCGGAGCGGGACCGAGGCCATCGTCGCCGTCGAGGCCTTCCTCGCCCGTGGCGGACTCGTCCTCGACGGACTCACCGGCATCGGCGCCGATGGGCCGCTGCGTCCCGACGCCGCGGCCCTCATCGCCCCGCTCGTTGCGGCCGGAGAGCCAGGGCGGCGCCCACTTCGCGTCATCGCCGTCGACCTGCCCAGCGGGACCGGCGTCGACGACGGCACCATCGGGGGCCCCGTCCTGGCCGCAGACCGCACCATCACCTTCACCTGCCTCAAAGGGTGCCTGTGTCTACCTCCGGCCCGGCACCTGTGCGGCGCCGTCGAGGTCGTCCCCCTCGGGCTGCCCGCGCCCGCGAGCCGGCCCATTGCCCGCCGACCCGTCGACGGGGGCCTGGGCGACTACCTGATACGGGCCCTTCCCGAGCCGGGCACCGACGACCACAAGTACACCCGCGGCGTCGTCGGCCTGTGGGCCGGCAGCGAGACCTACCCCGGTGCGGCCGTCCTGACCGCCAGCGGCGCGGTACGCGCCGGAGCTGGCATGGTGCGCCTGGCTGCCCCCAGACGTGTGGAGGACCTCGTCCTGGCGGCCCGCCCCGAGGTCGTCCCCACCGCCGGACGCAGCCAGGCACTCGTTCTGGGACCGGGGATCGACCCCGCCGACGCCGCCAGGGCCGATGAGCTGCGAGCCGTCCTGCGCCCCACGCTCATCCGCGCCCCTGGACGCGGGACCGAGGACGCCGATGGCACTGACGGCGGCAACTCGGCCGCCGGTACGACGTCGGGTGGGCCGCCCGCCGTCGTCGACGCCGGGGCCCTGAGCATCCTCGCCGAGCTCCTGGCCCAGGGCCTGACCTGCACCCCGCTCCACGTCCTGACCCCGCATGCCGGAGAGGCCGCCGCCCTCCTGACGGCGCTGGCGGTCCTGGAGACATCGGCGGAGGCTGCCCATGGGTGGAACCGCGAGCGCGTCGAGGCCCACCCCGCCCGTGCCGTTCGCGAGCTTTCCCGCCTCACTGGTGGCACCGTCCTGCTCAAGGGCGCCACAACACTCATCGCAGCCCCCGACCGCCCCCTGGTCAGCGTGGACTGCGGACCCGGCTGGATGGCGACCGCGGGGAGCGGGGACGTGCTGGCCGGGGTCATCGGCGCCGTCCTGGCCGGAGCGGTCGCGCGTCGGGAGCGGGAGACGGCGGGCGCAGTCGCCGGTAAGGGTGCGTTGGTGACGTCGGGAGTCGGCCCCGCGCCTGATTCCGTCCTCGACTCGGTGGCCGCCGGAGTCAGGCTGCACGCGCTCGCGGGCTCCTATGCCGCCGCGATTCCCCAGGCAGCCAGCGGCGCCGGAGGCCACCCGATCGCAGCTCTCGACATCGCCTCTGCCCTCGGCCCGGCCCGCCTCGGGCTCAACTGGTTTCAGGCGAGCCCGCATCACTGAGACGCGTCGGCCGATCGATGTCAACCTGGCCGGGGAGTGTGCCAGCGAACAGCCGCGTCATCGGCTACCCAGTGCGACAATCGCGCCGTGACCACTTCCGCGGACTCAGCAGCAATGACGGCAGCGGCAACCACGACGCCGCCGACTCCGCCCTCCGTCGCCCCGACAACTTCAACGGCCCGGTCCCCTCTGCCCGGCGCGGCCACATCCCGCGCCGTCATCGATCTGGGAGCGATCGCCCACAACGGCAGTCTTCTGGCGCAGGCGGCCGGCGTGCCGTGGATGGCCGTGGTCAAGGCCGATGCCTATGGCCATGGCCTGGGCCCCGTCGCCCTGACAGCCCTGTCGGCGGGGGCCTCCTGGCTGGGGGTGGCCCAACTCGCCGAGGCCCTGACCCTGCGATCCCTCCTGGATGAGGCCGGCATTCCCCGCCCCGCGGGGGAGCCCTCCGGCCGGGCGCCCCGGGTTCTCACCTGGCTCCTGCCCGTGATGGATCCGGCTCGGGCGGCCGCGCAGGACTCGCCCCTGCGCGCCGCCCTGGCCGCTGACCTGGACCTGTCGGTCTCCAGCCTGTCCCAGCTCGATGCCCTGCTGGCCGCGGTCCGGGCGCAGGGGATACCGGCGCGCCTCCATCTCAAGGTCGACACCGGCATGTCGCGCGGCGGCGCCATGGAGGAGGACCTGCCGGCCCTGGCCGCCGCGCTGAAACGGGCCGTGGATGAGGGGACGGTCGACGTCGTCGGCCTGTGGTCCCACCTCTCTCGGGCCGACGAACCCACCAGCGGCTCCACCGAGGAGCACCTCGGGCGATACCGGGGCGCCGAGCGGATCGTGCGGGAGGCGGGCCTGAACCCGCCGATCCACCACCTTGCCGCTACCGGCGGGCTCCTGTGGCACCCGGGGGCCCGTATGGACCTGGTACGGGTGGGGATCGGCCTGTACGGGCTGAGCCCTGACCCGTGCGTGGCCACCAGTGCCGAGCTCGGGCTGCGGCCCGCCATGCGCCTGGAGTCCGCCCTGGTGCAGGTCAAGCGCATCGACGCCGGGCAGGCCGTCTCCTACGGGGGCACCTGGAGCGCACCCGCCGACCGCTGGGTCGGCCTCGTCCCCCTGGGCTACTCCGACGGCGTCCCGCGCGCCGCAAGCTCGGCGGGGCCCGTGGGCGTGGGCGGCCTGAGGACCTCCATCGTGGGCCGGGTGTGCATGGACCAGGTGGTCATCGACCTCGGCCCGGCCCGGAACGAGACCGGTGCGCCCCTTCCGGCGCCTGCCGCTGTTGGGGACACCGTCGTGCTCTGGGGCGCCCCCGGTTCCTCGGAGCAGGAGGCCATCCCCACTGCGGATGAGTGGGCGCAGGCCTGTGGCACCATCAACTACGAGATCGTGACCCGGCTTGGCGCCCGCATCCCGCGCTGCCACGTCGGAGCGGACTCCGGCGGCGACTACGCTCTGCCCTAGAGAACAGCAGACGTCGGATATCCCCGGCCCGGCACCCGCAGGGGCCGGCGGCCGGCTCCACGAACGGATGAGGAGGACACGTGAGCGGTGCGCCCCAGACACCTGAGACCGTCTCCGAGATCACCGTCGCAACCGGTGACGCCGATGAGACCCGGGCGCTTGGCGCCGATCTGGCCCGCCTGCTGCGCGCAGGCGACCTCGTCATGCTCTCCGGTGGGTTGGGCGCCGGTAAAACCACGCTGGCCCAGGGCATCGGGGCGGCCCTGGGGGTACGCGGCCGCGTCTCCTCGCCTACCTTCATCATCGCCCGCGTGCACCCATCATTGGCCGACGGCCCCGACCTCATCCACGTCGACGCCTACCGCATCACTTCCCTGGAGGAGATCGACGCCCTCGACCTGGACTCCTCCCTGGAACGCTCGGTTACCCTGGTCGAGTGGGGCGAGGACAAGGTGGAGGCCTTGAGCCCCGATCGCCTGGAGATCGAGGTCTCACGTCCTCACGGCGCCATCCACGCCGGCGCCCCGCAGCCCGACGGCGCCCCGACCGTTCTCGGGCAGCAGGACGCCTCGGCGGCGCAGGATTCCGTCGTCGACCTGGCCGAGGTCGACGACGGTCACCGGCGCGTATCCGTGCGCGCCCTCGGCCCGCGATGGGCCGACGTCGATCTGAGCCCTCTGGCGGCCGATACCCCTCACCAGTCCGGAGCACCGCTGTGAACACTCCTTCTCCCATTGCTCCCGTCCGCGACGCCATCCCCATCCGGCGCGCCCTAAGCCGCGGGCGCCTGCCAGGCCCGGCCCTCCTTCTCGCCCTCGCCATTGTCCTTCTGGCCGCCTCCCTCCTGGCCGCGGCGGCGGCCCGAGCCGCTACCAACCCGCCGACGGCCGGTGCAGGCGACTCAGCCGCCCCGGACAGCTCGGACAGCGCAGTCGGCTCGACGGACACCCCTGCGGATGCGGACTCGCGCAACACGGCCAAGTCGCTCATGGAGAGCGACTGCGTTGCCCAGGTGCGCCAGAGCACCGGAGAGCAGGGCGAGATTACGGTCGGAGACTTGAGGAGCGTCTACACCTGGGCCCCCGGCTTCCTCGACGGCTCCCAGCCGTCCGCCCAGCCCGTCGACACCGGAGACTGGGCCGCGACCGCCACCGCCGCCGGCAAGCCCGTCGGCCTTCTCGAGGTGGTCACGGATAAGGGGCGCACCACCTGCACCCCCATGTTCGACGACGATCTGGCCACCGACGTCGACCAGATGGGCGCTGCCCACCTTATTCACGACCGCAATGCCAACGCCTGGTACTCGCTGAACGGCACCACGGTGACGGCCCTCGGGGAGGCTGCCACCCGGCGCCTGGCCGGCCCCATCGAACTGAACGACTACGGCGAGATTCTGCGCGAGCGCGCCGGCTCCAAGCCCAAGACCTCCGCCACCCAGAGTGAGACGCGCTCCTCCGCTGGGGGCTGGGCGATCTGGGGACCTGTCCTGGCGGTCGTCGTCGTCGGAGTCATCACCGTCATCATCACGGTCCGTCACGAGCGCAAGGTGACAGCGCCGCTGCGCCAGGCCCGAAATCGCGCCGATATGGCCGAGCGCGCCGACCGGCAGAGCCGGGACCAGCCCGAGATCGAGGGCGTCGCGGTGCGCCGGGGTATCCCGCGGGCGGCCATCGACCTGTCCCTCCTGGGCGATGGCGCCGAGGACGCCGCGGGTGCGACCGGTGGCGAGACCCTGGGCGACACGATCCCGGAGAGCCGTGCCGACTACCCCCGGGACCCGAGGGCATAGGCTGGCCCGGTGCGAATCCTCTCGATCGACTCTTCCCTGGGGACACAGCTCGCGGTCGTCGAAACCGCTGGAGCGGCCGAGGCCGCCGTCCTCCCCGGCAGACGCGATACGGACGCCTGCGATCATGCTCTGCGAGTGCTGAGCCGGACCGAACAGACCGACACCCGGCGTCACGCCGAATCCCTGGGGCAGATGCTCTCCGAGGCCCTGTCTGTCCCCGATGCGGCGGACCGTTCGCTGGATGCCGTGGTCGCCGCCACGGGGCCGGCCCCCTTCACCGGGCTGCGGGCCGGACTGGTGACGGCCAGGGTCGTGGGGCGCACTCGGGGCGTACCCGTCCACGGCGTTTCCAGTCTCGACGCCGTCGCCCGCCGGGCTCTGGACGAGTTGGCCGCCCGGGGCGGTGAGCCGGACCCCGTGGTCCTGGTCGCCACCGACGCCCGTAGGCGCGAGGTCTACGCAGCACTCTTCCGCGCCAACGGGCCCGACGACGTCACCCGCCTGACCGAGATCGACGTCTGCCCTCCGACCCTGGTCGTAGAGCGGATCAGCGAGCAGGCGGGCGGGATCGGAACCGTCGATCTCGTGGCCGGCTCCGGCGCCGCCCTCTACCCCGAGCTGACGGAGCAGACCCGGTCCCGCGAGGCGCTCGCCCCCGTTTCCGGCGATGTCCTGACCCAGGTGCGCATCGCCCTGGCCCGCCTGGGCCGCGGCGAGGAGCTGGGCACGGAGCCGCTCTACCTGCGCCACGCCGACGTGCAGATGCCCGCCGCGCGCAAGCGCGTGCACTGATCGGGTATCCCTCTTCAGATGACCGGGGTGGCGGGACCACACAGAGCCCTCGGAGTGCGGGAGATGGCCGAGGAGGATCTGGACGAGATTGCCCGTCTCGAAGGCGAGCTGTTCGGGGCCGAGGCCTGGAGCCGGGACCTGCTGGCGGCCGAGTTGGAGGCCTCCCGGGGATCCCGGGCCGACCGCCGCTATATCGTCGTCGAGGGTCCCGACGATCCAGACGGCGACACGGGGCTCCGGGCAGGACTCCTGGGTTACGCCGGCCTCTACCACGCCGACGGCCTGACCAGCGCCGACCTGCTGACCATCGCCACGATCCCGGCGGCACGAGGGCGCGGTCTGGCCTCCTGCATGCTCACCGAGCTCGTGGGCACAGCCCGGCGGGCAGGCTGTCCCGACGTCCTGCTGGAGGTGCGCCAGTCCAACGAGGTCGCCCAGCGGCTCTACACCAGACACGGATTCGTCCCCATCGGGCGGCGCCGCCGCTACTACCAGGCGCCGCCCGAGGATGCGGTGGTCATGAGGCTGATGCTGAGTCCGCGCCTGGGCCCGATCGGGGCGAACGAGATCAGCAGGGCGAGTTCGAACTGAGGTGAGCGGCGCGCCCTGCCGGCCCGGACGGGCAATCACTCCCGACCGGGAGGATTGCGCCGGGGACGAAGAGGCAGATAGCCGCGGCAGGCGCCGGCCTTAAACACGGTCACCGGCTTCGCGTGGCCCTGTTGTTTGAGACCTCACAGATTTGTCTGACACCCCCATGACGAAAAGGTGGTCCCTGACAAGGTCGTCAGCATATTCAGCAGCGTTGAATCCGCAGTGGAGGACTTGCGAAATCCGCACGTTTCTGCGGATTCTCGGCACAGCGGAGCTGCTGGCGGCGCGGAGGGGACCAACGGGAGTCCGAGCCCGGCTAGCCTTCTGCCGTGGCCAAAACATCTGCTCCTTCCCTGAAGAGGCGGACCGCCTTCTCCACGACCGTCTTCATGAAGCGCATGATGGCGATCTCGGGGCTGGTGTTCCTGTTCTTCGTCCTCTTCCACGCCTACGGCAACCTTCACTACTTCGAGGGTGAGATTGCCTACGATCACTACGCGCACTTCCTGCGTACGCTCCTCCAGCCGATCCTTCCCTACAGCGGCGTCCTGTGGATCTTGCGCGTGACCCTTATGGTCTGCCTCCTGGCTCACGCCGGCAGCGCCTTCTGCCTGTGGGTGCGCAACAAGCGGGCCCGCGGCAACGACAAGTACGCGGTCAAGAAGCCCGGCGCGGACTACTTCGCCTCCCGCTACGCCATGCGCACCATGCGCTGGGGCGGTGTCATCCTGCTGCTGTTCATCATCTGGCACATCCTGCAGTTCACCACCCTGACACTGACGCCCGGGGGGCACTACGAGCATGGACGCGCCTACATGAACATGTGGTACGGCTTCCAGCTGTGGTGGGTGTGGCTCATCTACGCAATCGCGCTGGCGGCCCTGTGCCTGCACGTCTGGCACGGCGTGTGGTCGGCCCTGCAGACGCTGGGCGCGGTGCGAGGAAGCACCATCCCCTTCATCCGGCTGATCGCGTTCGTGGTGGCCTTCGGCCTGTTCGCCGCCTTCATGATCGTTCCGACGGCGATCCTCTTCAACGTGGTGCCCGAGCCCATGACCGGCGCCCAGTACGCGATCGAGGCTGCCAAGGCCGGCATCCTTTCCCACTGAGAGTGAACGACTATGACTGAACTCATCGACGGCCTGTACTACGAGGGCGAGAAGATCGCCGACACCAAGGCCCCCCACTCCGTCCCAATTGACCGGCGCTGGGAGCAGCGCAAGTTCGAGGCCAAGCTCGTCAACCCCGCCAACCGCCGCAAGCTGGACATCATCGTCGTTGGCTCCGGCCTGGCAGGCGGTGCTGCTGCCGCCTCCCTGGGCGAGCAGGGCTACAACGTCAAAGTCTTCTTCTACCAGGATTCGGCCCGCCGGGCGCACTCCATCGCCGCCCAGGGCGGTATCAACGCCGCGAAGAACTACCGCAACGACGGCGACTCCACCTACCGGCTCTTCTACGACACAGTCAAGGGCGGCGACTACCGCGCCCGCGAGGACAACGTCTACCGCCTGGCCGAGGTCTCGGCCAACATCATCGACCAGTGCGTGGCTCAGGGCGTCCCCTTCGCCCGCGAGTACGGCGGCTTGCTGGACAACCGTTCCTTCGGCGGTGTTCAGGTCTCCCGTACCTTCTACGCCCGCGGCCAGACCGGTCAGCAGCTCCTCATCGGCGCCTATCAGGCCCTGGAGCGCCAGGTCCACGCCGGGACGGTCAAGGAGTTCCGCCGCCACGAGATGGTCGAGCTCATCATCGTCGACGGCCGCGCCCGCGGCATCGTCACCCGAGACATGGTCTCCGGGGAGATCGAGACCCACCTGGCCGACGCTGTCGTCCTGGCCAGCGGCGGATACGGCAACGTGTTCTTCCTGTCCACCAACGCCATGGGCTGCAACGCCACCGCCATCTGGCGCGCGCACCGCAAGGGCGCCTACTTCGCCAACCCCTGTTACACGCAGATCCACCCCACCTGCATTCCGCAGTCCGGGGACTTCCAGTCCAAGCTCACCCTCATGAGCGAGTCGCTGCGCAACGACGGCCGCATCTGGGTGCCCAAGAAGGCCGAGGACTGCGACAAGGACCCGCGCGACATCCCCGAGGAGGCTCGCGACTACTACCTCGAACGCATCTACCCGGCCTTCGGAAACCTCGTGCCGCGTGACATCGCCTCGCGCCAGGCCAAGAACATGTGCGACGAGGGTCGCGGCGTGGGCCCAGCCATCAAGGAGCGCGACGCCAACGGCAACGAGCGGATGATGCGCCGCGGCGTCTACCTGGACTTCTCCGAGGCCATTGGCCGTCTGGGCAAGGATGCCGTCTCCGCCCGCTACGGCAACCTGTTCGAGATGTACCAGCGCATCACCGGGGATGACCCCTACGAGGTGCCCATGCGCATCTATCCCGCCGTGCACTACACGATGGGCGGCCTGTGGGTGGACTACGACCTAGAGTCCAACGTCCCGGGCCTCTACATCGCTGGAGAGGCCAACTTCTCCGACCACGGCGCCAACCGCCTGGGGGCCTCCGCCCTCATGCAGGGCCTGGCCGACGGCTACTTCGTCCTGCCCGACACCATGAACGACTACCTGGCGGACATGCTGCGCCTGGGCAAGGTCGACCCGAAAGCCCCGGAGATCGCCGAGGCCAAGCGCTCCGTCGAGGAACGCGTCGCCCGCCTCATGGCGCTGCGCGGTACCC
Source organism: Actinomyces sp. oral taxon 849 str. F0330 (assembly GCF_000239715.1). Lineage (NCBI taxonomy): Bacteria > Bacillati > Actinomycetota > Actinomycetes > Actinomycetales > Actinomycetaceae > Actinomyces > Actinomyces sp. oral taxon 849. Next base: position 117,509 of record NZ_JH470351.1, read on the forward strand.
GCAGCGTGGACGACTTCCACATGGCCCTGGGCCGCATCATGTGGGAGTACTGCGGCATGGAGCGGCGTGATGCCGGTCTGCGCGACGCCATCGAGCAGATCCAGGCCCTCAAGGAGGAGTTCTGGCGCGACGCCCGTATCACGGGCCAGGCCGACGAGCTCAACCAGGCCCTGGAGAAGGCCGGCCGGCTGCTGGACTTCTTCGAGCTGGCCGAGCTCATGTGCATCGACGCCCTGCATCGGCGTGAGTCCTGCGGTGGTCACTTCCGGGCGGAGTCCCAGACGCCCGAGGGTGAGGCCATGCGGCACGATGACGAGTTCCTCTACGTTGCCGCCTGGGAGTGGGGCGGGGAGAACCGCCCGCCGATCCTCCACAAGGAGGACCTCGTCTACAAGGACATCGAGCTCAAGCAGCGGAGTTACAAGTGAACATCAAGCTCAAGATCTGGCGCCAGAAGAACAAGGACTCGAAGGGCCACTTCGAGGAGTACGCCATGAGCGGGATCGAGGAGCACATGAGCTTCCTCGAGGTCCTCGACCTGCTCAACGAGCAGCTCTTCGCCGAGGGCAAGGAACCGGTGGCCTTCGACTCCGACTGCCGCGAGGGCATCTGCGGTCAGTGCGGTGTGGTCATCAACGGGCAGGCCCACGGGCCGATCCGCTCCACCACCTGCCAGCTGCACATGCGCCACCTGGCGGAGGACCCCTCCTTCAAGGATGGCTCCACCATCACGATCGAACCGTGGCGCTCCACCGGCTTCCCGGTATTGCGCGACCTCATCGTGGACCGCTCTGCCCTGGACCGCATCGTCCAGGCCGGCGGCTACATCTCGGTCAACACCGGGGGCGCCCCCGAGGCCCACTCGGTGCCTGTGCAGAAGGAGAAGGCCGATGCCGCCTTCGAGGCCGCCGCCTGCATCGGCTGCGGTGCTTGCGTCGCCGCCTGCCCCAATGCCTCTGCCATGCTGTTCACGGGTGCGAAGATCTCGCACCTGGGCCTGCTGCCGCAGGGCCAGCCCGAGCGTCTCGCCCGCGTGGTGAGCATGCTCAACCAGCACGATGCCGAGGGCTTCGGCGGCTGCACGAACATCGGTGAGTGCGCGGCCGTGTGTCCCAAGTCGGTGCCGCTCGAGGTCATCTCGCGCCTCAACCGGGACCTGGGCCACGCCCTGTGGAAGGGCCAGCACGCCCACTGACCTCCTCCCATCTTCCATACGCCGAGTCAGGCATTTTTCGCGTAGTCCTACGCGAAAAATGCCCGACTCGACGTGAGGGGCTAGTGGATGGTGAAGGTGACCCCGGTGAAGTCCGGGATCTGGAGAGTCCCTGGATCGGCCTCAGGAACGCCGTTGCCCACGAGGAGGACCTGGGCACCGGCCCGCCGGGCCGCGGTGTAGCCGGAGGCGGCATCCTCCAGCACCAGGCAGGAGGCAATCGGTACCCCCAGGAGCTCGGCGGCCTTGAGGTACGCATCAGGATCGGGCTTGCCGCGCTCGACGTCGTCGGCGGAGACGACGATAGAGGGGATGGGCACCCCGGCCTCCTCCATACGCACCCGCATGAGCTCCATTGGGGCGGAGGTGACCAGGGCCAGCGGAACATCGGCCTCGAGCAGCGCGGTCACCAGAGCCGCGGCCCCGGGGATATCCGCCATACGCCCCGCCGTGCGCACGATCTCCTCGCGGGCGAAGCGCTCATGAATCGCGTCGTGCTCCTCCGCCGTCAGGTCCGGCAGGAACCGGCGGATCGTGTCGATGCCGGTACGGCCTGGGGAATAGGCCATGATCTCGTCGAATCGCTCACTCATGCCGTGATCTCGGGCGAAGGAGCTCCACATCGACTCCACGACCGCCGAGGAGTCCACCAGGGTGCCGTCCATGTCGCACAGGATCGCCTCGGCTCGGGCCAGGGGGACCGGCTCTTCGGCGGAGCCGTCCGACGACAGGAGCTGAACGGACATGGGGCCTCCTGGAAAGCTCGAGCCGAATAATGGTGCGAGTCTCAGTCTACTCCGACCGCGTTCGACAGGAGCAAGGGGAACCTACGACAGTTTCTTTGCGGCTTTATAGATCTCTCGAGTTTTTCCAGTGGAGTGCTCGCTGTCGGTGTCGAAGGAGCCGTTCTTCTTGGAGTAGACGATGCAATTGTCCATGGAAGAACCTTTCTTGGATGACGGGCACAGGCTTATCTTTGATATCTTTGGTTGTTTCATGGCGATAGCAAGGACCGGCGCGGCGGCATCGGTGTCTGGGCCGACGAGCGGGGCGCCGCCCAGACCTCCAACTGTGATTTCAGATTCAGAACTTTCTCCCTGATATCCTCCGAGTTGAAAGAAGATTAAAAGCTTGGAGCGATCACTCGGACCGGGCGTTTGGGTGATCTCCGTAAGCAGTTTCTTGGTTGCCGGCTCTGATACGGCAGTGGTCGAAGATGCAGTCACGGTAGTATCCCAGTCATTGAGTTTAAAAGAGTCCCATGATTCTGTTCCCACTTCTTTGTCCGGGCTGGGGGCTCGGGTGAATAGGTTGTCTGGAACTTTATCGACGTCTCCGCGGTTGATTTCGAGTCGACCTGAGGAGGTGCTGATCTTGTCCACCTCCTCTCCAGTATATTCGGCTGCGGTGTTCAGCATCTCACATTCTTGTGAGGGGTTCTTCTCTGTGCTGGCCGTGTTCGCGATGGGGGTTTCGTGGTCTTCAAGCGTCAGTTCTGTTCCGTGATACTGCCACGTGAAGGTAAGGGTGGCGCTGTAACTGTCAATGCGTTTCTTCTTGGGTAGCTCTTTATCCGCTTTCTGCGCCAGGGAGCATACGGCATCTGGGCTCGTGTTCGGAGAAAGGCTGATTGTGGCAACAGTGTTGCAGTCATCGTCTCCGTCGAGAAAAGTGCAATTCGAATGAGTCACATCGACCTTCTCAACACCGTCCTGCTTCAGGAGCCAAGAGCGGATGATACTGCCCCCGCCGTCGGAGCACGCCGAGAGCGGCAGGACCGCCAGGGTGACGGCGATGACGGCAATGAAGGATACCGCCGGCCGTTTCTCGCGCCGGGTGTGGAGGCTGCGCCCGGGGCCGTTGAGGTGGCGGAGAGGAGCGTGCTGCCTGGGCCTGTTCATGGCAGGAGCGTAGGGGTGCGTGCGGGTAAGAGGTAGGGGTATTGATCCCCGCCGTGAGCCAGGCGAAGTCGGGCTCGCGCACTGGCGTCGGAGCGCCCGGGATCCCTAGCTCCAGACCCCGGAGGAGCCACGGCGGTGGGAGCCGACCAGGTGGGTATCGATGATTCCGATCGCCTCCATGAGGGCGTACATCGTCGTCGGGCCGACGAAGCGGAAACCGCGGCGCTTGAGGTCACTGGCCAGGGCGACCGACTGCTCCGACTGCGTGGGGATGTCCGCGAACCGATGCGGTCGCGGAGTCGACTCTGGCCGGTAGGACCACACCAGGCCCGCCAGGCCGCCGTCGACGGTATCCCTGAGGCGCACCGTCGCGCGGGCATTGGTGATGGTGGCCAGGACCTTGGCCCGGTTACGTACGATCCGGGCATCGGCCAGCAGTCGGTCCACGTCCGCCTCCCCGAAGCCGGCTACCGCGTCGGGGTCGAATCCGGCGAAGGCGTCGCGGAAGGCTGGGCGCTTGCGCAGGATCGTCGCCCAGGACAGGCCCGACTGGAAGGCCTCCAGGCTCACCCGCTCGAAGACTCCCCTCTCGTCGCGCACCGGCATGCCCCACTCGGTGTCGTAGTACTCGCGCAGCAAAGGATCGGTGGCGGCCCAGGCCGGCCGGGCCAGGCCGTCATCGCCCGTCACCAGGTCCGGGTTGTCGGGCTCGGTCATCGCAGTACCTCCTCGTCCGTTGCGCCCGTATCGCAGCTCGGTCGGCTCGCCTCAACGGTAGCCCGGGCTGAACCTGCTGGCCCGCCCCACAGGGGCCCGGTGAGGGGCTGTCCTCCGTCCGCGTCGGCAGGCGATAGGCTGGGGGCTTGTGAGCGCCCCCCTCATCCTCGGCATCGAGTCCACCTGCGACGAGACCGGTGTGGCCCTCGTGCGCGGCCGCGAGCTCCTCGCCGACGTCACCGCCACCTCCATGGACCAGTACGCGCGCTTCGGTGGAATCATCCCCGAGATCGCCTCGCGAGCCCACCTGGAGTCCTTCCTGCCTACCCTCGATGCCGCGCTGGAGAGAGCAGGCGTCGAGCTGGGCGAGGTCGACGCCGTCGCCGTGTGCGCCGGTCCCGGACTCATCGGCTCCCTGACCGTCGGCATCTCCGCCGCCAAGGCCCTGGCCGCGAGCCTGGGCAGGCCGATCTACGGCGTCAACCACGTCATCGGGCACTTGGCAGTCGACGAACTGGTCGACGGCCCACTGCCCGAGCAGTTCATCGGCCTCATCGTCTCCGGCGGGCACTCCAACCTCCTGAGCATCCGCGACATCGCCACCGACGTCGTTGAGCTCGGCGGCACACTCGACGACGCCGCCGGAGAGGCCTTCGACAAGGTCGGCCGACTCCTGGGGCTTCCCTACCCCGGCGGTCCGCACGTGGATCGTCTCTCCCAGGAGGGCGACCGCAGTGCCATCCGTTTCCCCCGCGGTCTGGCCGCCGGCAAGGACAAGGAGCGTCACCGCTACGACTTCTCCTTCTCCGGGCTCAAGACAGCGGTGGCCCGTTACGTCGAGTCCCTGGAGGACGCCGGCCAGGAGGTGCCCAGTGCCGACGTGTGCGCCGCCTTCTCCGAGGCCGTCAACGACTCCCTGACGGCCAAGGCGGTCCAGGCCTGCCTGGATGCCGGCTGCGATACGCTCGTCGTCGGAGGTGGCTACTCCGCCAACTCCCGCCTGCGCTCCCTGGCGGCCGAGCGCTGCGAAGCCGCAGGCATCACCCTGCGCCTGCCGCCGCTGCGCTTCTGCACCGACAACGGAGCCCAGATCGCCGCCCTGGGATCGGCCGCTGTGCGTGCCGGCGTCGCCCCCAGCCCCATGGACTTCGCCCCGGACTCAGGGATGTCGCTGGACGTCAGCGTCGCTCACTGACGTCCGCCGGCGTGCTGGACGGCGGCTTGTCCACTGCGCTGTCGCTGCCGGCAGGGAGGCCGGCGGCAACGCCCCGGATAATGATCTCGATCTTGCGGTCCAATCCGCCCCGGTCCAACCAACTCTTGTTCGGGGTCAGTGCCTCGGGCAGATCTGGCGCCCGAGTTGCGGTGGCGAACCGGCTCGCCTCTTCCAGCCCCGTGGAGGCGCCTCGCCCGGCGCGGGCGACGGGCGAGCGCATGACCTCGATCTGCGCGTGCGTGGAAATGACGGTGTCGCCCACGAAGTCCAGGACCACGCCGGCCTCCTCCGCTCCCAGTCCGCCGTCGACCAGGCACTGGCAGGCCCTGACCATGGGGCCTGCGAAGAGCTGGTGCGCCCACGGCACACCCATGATGACTCCGGCCAGGCCCGGGTAGCGCTCCAGCATCCCCCAGACGGCCTCGACATGCGCCCTGACCGCATCGGGCCAACTCTCCCCGACGGGCGGGATGTCGGCCTCGGCGGCGATCCTCTCCAGGCAGGCGGCCAGCAGATCCTCGCGCGAGGAGATCGTGCGATACAGCCCGGAGGCCGCCACTCCCATCCGCTTGGCCACTGCGGTGAGCGTGAAGTCCGCGATGCCGAGCTCAAGAGCGGCGTCGACGACGTCGTCGCGCGAGAAACCGGGTTTCGGTCCGGTCGGTCTGCCCAGTCGTGCTGGTGATGCCATGACAGTACCGTAGTGCGCTGCGACGGCGGTTGCCCCCGCTTCAGCGGTAAGAGTAAGGTGTACCTTATCGAGTTCTGAAACTCATTCATAATTAGGGTCGACGGAGGGATGGAACCTGATGAGCACGCAGGTACATCGGTCAGCACCAGGGACGTCGTCGCAGTCGTCGTCACAGGCATTGCTGCAGTCGCAGGTCTCGGAAGGCGCCGGTGGGGCGGAGAACCTCGGCGAGCAGGCCCGTCGGAGCAATACCCAGCGCTCCCGCCAGGGGCAGGCCGCCATCGCCCGCCTCGGATCCCCCGTGCGCACCCGCCTGCGGATCGGCCAGATTCTTGTCCTGCTCTCCGCGGTCCTGGCGGTGGCGCCCTATATCGCACTGGTCCAGCTCGGCGATATCCTCCTGCGCGCCTACCGAGCGGGCGTGAGTCCGGACCCGCAGCAGGTGCGCTCGGCCGTCATGATGCTCGTGAGCGCCTACTCCGCCCGCCTGTTCCTGTACTTCCTGGCGCTGCTCATCACCCACCTGGCCGACCTGTCCCTGCGCGACCGTCTGCGCCGCGACATCGTCGAGCGCATCTCCCAGGCTCCACTGGCCTGGTTCACCGCCTCCACCTCCGGGCGCATCCGCAAGGCGGTCCAGGACGACACGACCCTCGTTCACACCGTCATCGCCCACGGCCCCGTCGAGCGCCTCAACGCCGTCGTCACTCCGCTGGCGCTGCTGGTGTGCGCCATCTGGATCGACTGGCGCCTGGCTCTGCTGGCGGTCTCCACGCTCGTCCTCTACGTACTCACCTACTCGGTGTCCATGCGCGGCATGAACGAGAAGACCGTCGAGATGGACCGCAAGCTGGCGGCCATCTCATCCACCATGGTCGAGTTCGTCTCTGGTATCGGCGTGGTCAAGGCCTTCGGGCGCGTGGGGCGCGCCCACTCGGCCTACCTCGCCGCAGCCGACGAGTTCTCCGCCTTCTATCGCGCCTGGGCGATGCCCCTGGTGACCGTCACCTGCCTGTCCTTCACCTGGGTCTCGATCCCTGTGCTACTCCTGGTCAACCTCGGTGGCGGGGCGCTGCTCATCCACGCCGGCGCCGTCACCCTGCCCCAGGTCCTAGCCACGACTCTCATCGCCCTGGTCCTGCCCGCTGCGCTCATCACCATCGCCTCGATCTCCTGGTCCTACCAGCTGGCCGGCGCCGCGGCCCTGCGCCTGTGCGAGGTCCTCGACACCCCCGTTCTGCCCGCCGCCGAGCGGCCCGAGCGGCCCCGCTCGGCGCTCGTCGAGATCAGTCGTGTCTCCTTCTCCTACGGGGACACCCTCGCGGTCGATAACGCCTCCCTCACTCTGGAGCCCGGCACCGTCACCGCTCTGCTGGGCCCCTCCGGCTCGGGCAAGTCGACACTGGCCACTCTCATCGCCCGCTTCGCCGACCCCGACGCCGGCGCCGTGCGCATCGGCGGCGTGGACCTGCGGGACATGGACGAGGCCACCCTGTACTCCACCGTCTCCTTCGTCCTCCAGGACGCCCAGCTGCTCGGCACCACCGTGCGGGAGAACATCGCGCTCGGGCGTCCCGACGCCGATCTGGACCAGGTGCGCGCCGCCGCCCGCGTGGCCCGCATCGATGAGGAGATCATGGCCCTGCCGAGCGGCTACGACACCGTTCTGGGGCAGGACACGGCTCTGTCCGGCGGCCAGGAGCAGCGCATCGCCATTGCCCGTGCCATCCTGCTGAACACCCCCGTCATCCTGCTCGACGAGGCCACCGCCATGGCCGACCCCGAGTCCGAGGCCGAGATCCAGGAAGCGCTCAGTGCCCTGGTCAAGGACCGAACCGTTCTGGTCATCGCCCATCGCCCGGCGGCCGTGCGCGGCGCCGACCGCATCGCCGTCATGGAGCACGGGCGCATCGTCGCCTCCGGCAGCCACGACGACCTCGTGGACGAGCCCTATTACCGCGCCCTTCTGCGCCAGACCGGCGAGCTCGACGAGGCCACCGCTCCTTCCGGCCAGGAACCCGTCGCCGTGCCGAACGGACTCACCCGGGCAGATATCGGGGCAGAGAAGGAGACTCCCACCGCTGTCAGTCCGAAAGCCGTCGACGAAGCCGATCGTCCACGGCCTGTTCCTTCGGTCCCGACGCCGGCTGCCGACGCCCCCCGGGCCGTGAGCTCCCTGCTGTCCCGCTTCCGCAGGCTCATGCTGGACTCCTCCTGGCGTCAGACGCGCAGCTGTCTCATTCTGGCAGCGGCCAACGGTATCGCCTCCGGGGCCGCATTGGTTTCACTCCTGCCCGCCTCGGTCGCCCTTGGCGCCGGTGCGCCCCGGTGGGGGCTGTCCTTCGGCGGCTGGCTCATCGTCTTCGTCATCTGCGGCGTCGTCGCCGCCGTCACGGAGTTCCAGGGGCAGCGGCGAGGAATGTCCGGAGCCCTCGGCTTCATGCACGATGTTCATCATGCGGTCGGTGACCGGATCGCGCGCCTGCCCCTGCGCTGGTTCGACGCCGATTCCGCCGGAATCCTGTCGCGGGCCGTCAGCCAGGAGATGGTGGCTCTGGGGGAGTCCGCCGCCCATTTCATGTACATGCTCTCCTCCACGACCGCTGCCTGTGTGATCGTCTGGGCCGGAGCTTGGGCCTGGGACTGGCGCCTGGGTCTGCTGCTGACCGTGGCTGCGCCCCTGTTCGCGGGTCTGGTGCGTGCCGCGCGCCGCCTCCTGGACCGCGGCAAGTCCATCTCCGAGCCCGCCGAGCGCGAGCTGGCCACCCGCGTCGTCGAGATCGCCCGCTGCCAGGGCGCTCTGCGCTCGTGCAGGGCCGCCACCGGCTACAGCCGCCTGACCTCCGCCTTCGATGACGGGAACCGCGTCTCGAGGCGCGCCCTGTGGTGGGAGACCGCCGGCAACCTCGTCAACGGGGCACTGAGCCAGGTCATCGTCGTCACCATGATCGCCCTGACCGCCTCCTTCGCGGTCTCTGGCACCATGGAGCCCCTCGTGGCCGTCGCCATCATTGGCATGTGCCTGCGCTTCACCACCATGCTCGACGACATTGGCGCATCCGTCATGGGCTTGGAGGAACGGCGTCAGATGATGAACCACCTCGACGCCGTCATGGACGCCGAGCTCATGGCCGAGCCACAGGTCCGTGCCGAGCTACCCGACCCGGGCGCCGTCGAACTCGACGACGTCGTCTTCGGCTACCGTGCCGACGAACCCGTCTTGGACGGAGTATCGATGAGCGTGCCCGCACGCGCTATGTGCGCCATCGTGGGCCCCTCCGGCAGTGGTAAGACGACCATCGCCCGCCTCATCGCCCGTTTCTGGGACGCCGGCTCCGGCACCGTGCGCGTGGGCGGCACCGACGTGCGCGACATGCCGACCGCTCAGCTCATGGAGCAGCTCTCGATGGTCTTCCAGGACGTCTACCTCTTCGACGACACCCTGGACGCCAACATCCGCATCGGCAACCCTGCGGCTGACGACGAGCAGGTGCGCTGGGCAGCGGACCTCGCCGGCGTCACCGAGATCGTCAACCGTCTGCCCCACGGTTGGGACACGCGTGTAGGCGAGGGAGGACGGGCACTGTCCGGCGGCGAGCGCCAGCGTGTCTCCATCGCCCGAGCTCTGCTCAAGCGCGCACCGATCGTGCTGCTCGACGAGGCCACCAGCGCCCTGGACGCGGAGAACGAGGCCAATATCGTCGCCGCGATGCAGGAGCTACGGCGCACCTCGACACTCATCGTCATCGCCCACAAGCTCGAGACGATCGCAGCGGCCGACCAGGTGATCGTTCTCGACGACGCCGGGCACGTCTCCCAGTGCGGGCGCCACGAGGACCTCGTGAAGGTCGACGGTCCCTACCGGGGCTTCTGGGAGCAGCGCAACCGGGCCCGCGGATGGGCGCTCGTGTAAGGACACAAGACATGTGCGGCGAGCCGCGCGTCGCGGGCCGGACGACGGCTACTACCCGAACGAGTGGTATCCGGGGTACCCGTTGTAGATGACGGTCGCCTGGGGCGCCTGAGGCGCGAAAGTATTCGTGGACTCCATGAGAGGCTCGCGCTGCCCCCAGGGGTCATAGGCCAGAATCCGCATCGCAGTGGTGTACGACTGCTGGACTGCGCTGCTCGAACTGTTCGCGGTCACAACGGTTCCGGGAAGCACCAGCTCCTCCTGATCCAACTTGAGGCATACGAGACTCATCGTCGTGGGCCCGGAGGATCCGGGGGTGTACTGATTGACCGTCTTGACGGTGATTCGCCCGCTGGCGTTGTCCCAGGGGATGAAACGGCCCGAGGATTTCATCTGTTGAAGCCACAGGCCGCGCCCGTCGACGACGGTTCGCACTGCCGTGACATTGCGATACCTCCAGAGCACGAACCAGGTGAGGAATCCGAGCGTGGCGAGAAGGAGCAGGCCGACAACTGTGTACGGCCCAGGAAAAAGGAGAAACGGCAGGGAGATGGGAAGAGCAACCAAAGCCAGCATAATGATGGCGATGGCGGCAGGAATGAACTGCCTGTCGATATTGCGGGAGCGAACCTCGAGAGGCTGTGGTGGGAGAAGGGGCGAGACGTAGGGGGAGGACATATCTCGAGTGTAGGGAGATCCCCAAGGCCCCGCAAAGGGGTGTGCTCCCCAATGAGACTACGGGTTGAGAGGAAATGAGTGACGGACCAAAGGGGTGAGCGCGTTCTCCGTCTCGACAAGGGGCTCTGTTTGCCCCCAAGGATCGTGCGACAGAATCCGCACGGCAGTCCGATAGTTCTGTTGAGCGATGCCGCTGGGGCCGTCGCTTCGTAGCAGAGTCTCCGGAATCTCAACCTGCTCGTGATCAAGGTTGATCACAATCAGGCTGATCGTGGTGGAACGTTTGCTGGTGTGCTGCGTAGTGGTCTTGACCATGACGCGCCCGTGAGCCTGCTGCCAGGGGATGAGCCGGTGCGCCTGCCGCGTCTGCCGTAGCTCGATACCACGTTCGTCAACGATGGTGCGCATACCGATTGCCATAGCCCCGAGTGAGAAGAACGCCCCGATGAAGCAGATCAGTAGAATTCCGAAGAATATCTGAAACAGGATGATGCCGTTTCCGGAGGATGTGAACACGACGATGTTCAAGGGGATTGCTAACGGAGACAAGAGGGCTGATGTGATAAGGAAGGCGTAGAACTTTGCCATGGTCGCACGTGAACGTAGTACGAGCCTCTTAGTCGATGGGGAGTCAGCGGATGCTGCTGCGGGGATCATGCCCTCAGTGTAGGGATCGCGCTGATGAGCGTCCACGGGATGGTCTACCCATGCGCCGCATTGGTTCCTCGGCCTGGATCGTTGATGGGCCATGGGAACCTTGCTTATCTGCGCACAGTGGTGGATTGTGTACTCCTGGAGACCTGTTTAGATGATGTTCTGGGGTGCCTGCATGAAGGTGTTCTCAGAGTCTATGAGAGGCTCGTGCTGGCCCCAAGGGTCATAGGCAAGGATACGTATCGCGATCGCATATGACGTCGCTGTGGCGGCGTACGATCTGTTCGAGTTCAGAAGGGTCCCGGGAAGAACCAGTTCCTCATGATCCATTTCGAGGAATATGAGGCTCATGATCGCCATGTTGACGCCAGGTGTGTACTGGCTCACCGTCTTGACGGCGATGCGCCCGTGCGCGTCCTCCCAGGGAATGAAGCGCTCGAACTGTTTTGACTGTTGCAATCGCAGGCCCTGGCTGTTGACAACTGTGCAGGCCCTGTGTACTTCGACGATCTTCCATAGGTAGAAGGACGGAACGGCAATGTTTAAAAGTATCGCGATCAGCAGCAGAGGCGAGATGGCTACCGCAGGCCCCTTCAATCCCAGGATGGTAAACAACAGGACGATAAGCAGATCAAGGAGCAGGCTTATTATAAGGGAGAATATGAAGCAGATGATGAGCCTTGTTTCGGTGTCTCGGGACCGCAGGACCAGTGTGTTGGGAAGCGATGAGCTCGGATACTGTGCTGCAGGGAGTGTCATAGAGGGAGTTTAGCGTTGAGCGTCCTCAATGAGAATGGGGATTCTTTCTTCTCTCAGGAGGTGGAGGGCGCCGGCAAGAAGGGGAAACGATAAAGCAGCGTCGTCGTCACCGGATGAGGTGCTGGACTTCCGGTGTCCTCAGGGGCTGGACGCCGGCGAGAGGATCTCGATTGGGGTGCAGGGGACTGCCGGCAAGGGCCTCAGTCAGAGCAATCTGATGGCTGACTCTCCGCCCTCCATAGATCTCGACGGCGGTGACCTGGCGTTGGTGAGCTCTCACAGAGGGTAATTCGCAGACGTAGAAAGCCCTGCGTTTGCCCAGGTCAGAAACCGTTCTTCTTACCCTGTGAATAAGCCTCATGGTCGCGTGCGTCATCGGCCTGCCGTTGAGTCTGGTGGATCTGTGGAGCTATCTCTCCGGCCCCAGGCCGACCCTGGTCATCGACGCCGCGGGCGTGCACGATCACTTGAGCCGCGACTCGGTGGGTCTTATCCGGTGGGAGGAGATCGAGGGATTCAATGTGCGCACGCTCAACGGCTGGCTCAAGGTCGGCAACAACGACTCGTCTTGGTCTACTTGCGCGCGCCGCAGGCGACCATGGAGCGCCTGCGCCCCGCGCTGCCGCGGCGGGTGACGCGCCGGATGGAGAGGAGCTTCTCCCACGGCCACACGACGATCTCGCTTCCCGCCCTGCTGGGGAGCCCCGTCACCAGCATGACCAGTCTCCTGCGCGACGAGATAGGGAAGCGGACGGGCCGCTCCTGAAAGGGGAGCGGCGCCCGTGCGTCGTCAGGATTTGGCCGCCAGCGAGAGCACCTCGGTGGGGCGCAGGGGCCTGCCGGCGCGGGCCTCGGCCAGCAGCAGCCTGACGGCCGCCTCTCTCTGCCCCCCGTAGGCCCCGACGGCGGCGATCTGACGCTGGTAGGAGGCTCCCGTCTCCAGGGTGGCGCGCACGGAGTCCAGCTCAGTGGCGCAGCCGAGATCCTCGGCGACGGGAGCGAGCTCAGTGAGCATCCGCTCAACCGTGTCGCCAACCAGCTCCTCCTCGCCGGCGGAGTTGACGATGAGGATCGCGTCCATGCCGTAGCGCGCCGAGCGCCACTTGTTCTCGGCGACGTACCAGTCGGGCATCGCGTCGAGTTCCTCGCCGCGGTCCAGGGTGCGGGAGAAGGATTCCACAAGGCACTGGGTCAGCGCCGCGATCCCGGCCAGCTCGGTCAGGTTTGTAGCGGCGTCGCAGGCCCGGATCTCGATGGTCCCCAGTCGTGGGGAGGGGCGCACGTCCCAGCGGATTTCGGTGAAATCCTCGATGACGCCGGTGTGGACCAGGTCTCCGGTGTAGCTCTCCAGCTGTTCCCAGGTGTTGAACTGCTCGGGTGCGCCGGCGGTGGGCAGCTGCTGGAACATCATGGCCCGGTTGTCCGCGTATCCCGTGTCCGCACCCGCCCAGAAGGGTGAGGAGGCGCTCAGGCACTGCAGATGGGCGGTGCGCGTGAGCAGGGCCTTGAGAATCGGTAGGACCTTGGCCCGGTCCTCGACCCCGACGTGCACGTGGGTGCCGAAGATGAGCATCTGGTGGCCCCACAGCCGGGTGCGGTCCACCAGGCGGGCGTAGCGCTCGGCGTTGGTCACCTTCTGCACCAGCGGGTCTGCGAAGGGGTGGGTGCCTGCCGAGGCCAGGTCCACGCGTAGGGGATCGGTGACCGGAAGGACGCGGTCGAAGGCGAGGGCGATGTCCTCCACGCACTCTGCGACGGTTCGGCGCGCCCCGGAGACCAGCTCGATGGTGTTGAGCATCATCTCGCCGTGCACGTGCGGATCTGGGCCCACCTTCTGGAGGATCTCCTCGGCGCACTGGCGCAGGTCGAGGCTGTCGCGGTCGATGAGCGCCAGCTCCCACTCCACCCCCAGCGTGGATCGCTCCGATCTGGTGAAGGGCAGGGACTGAGGCCGGCGTGCCGGCGGCAGGTCCGTTGTCGTTCCGGCGGCGGATGCGGTGCTCTGGTGCGTGTCCTGCATGTCCTGGTCGTCTCCTCGGGTCCCTGACGGGTGCTGGCAGGTGGTGCGGTGGCTAGTCGCAGGAAAGGGCGTCGTCTTCCCGGCGCGTCGGCGAGTCGGTTGATGAGCAGGCGGCGATGGGCTCGACGACGAGGACGGCGCCCTTGGCCTTGCTCCCGACGCGAGTCAGGATCCAGGTCTCCGACTCCTGGCCGCTGAGCCTCAGCGAGGCGCGCAGTGCGTCGGGGGAGACATCGACTCCGCGCTTGAGGATTTCCAGGTTTCCCACCCCCAGCTCGCGGGTTCGGGCACGCAGGGTCTTGAGCCTCAGCGGCAGGATCTCGGTGAGTCGGAAGGATCGCACGAAGGGTGCGGTCGCCTCGTCGGGGAGGCTCTCCGATGTGAGGTAGCCGATTCTCGGGCCCACTGGCCGGGCTGTCATTGCCTCGCAGAGGTGGGCGACGACCCCGGCGCGGATGGCGGCGCCGTCAGGCACGTGGATGATGCTGCCCAGATCGTCGGGCGATGAGATCGGGTCGACCTGAACCGGTGGCTCGGAAGGATCGGTGACGCTGGAATCGGTCAGCGTATGGGCGCTCGCCCCGTCGACCCCCGAGCGCAGGACCAGCGCGGAGCGTCCGGGGCCCTCCGGGGCCAGAGGACCGCACCAGATGGCGGCCTCGACGACGTCGCCGTCCACGCTCACCCACTGGGTGTGGGAGTCGGAGGGCAGAGCGGCGTGGTCGATGCCGGGGGCGACCTTGACGCCGAGAGCGGGTACTGACTCGCGCAGCGAGAGCACACGCGACAGGGCCGGCGACCACTGCTCGGGGTCGGTGATGCGCCGCCCCTGGGCCCGACGGGCCGGATCGGCGAAGATGGCGTCCACCCCCCGCTCGGTCAGGTCGATCTCCATGGCGTCGGTGCACTCGACGCTCGCATGGGGGAAGGGCATGAGGTTGATGGTGGCCAATGCGGCCGTGGCCTCATCGCGGTCGACGGCGAGCACCGGAAGATCGAGCCCGGCCAGTGCGACGGCATCACCGCCGATCCCGCAGCCCAGGTCAGCGACCTTCGAGATGCCCGCAGCCGCGTATCGAGCGGCGTGGTGGGCCGAGACCGCCAATCGGGTGGCCTGCTCCAGGCCATCGGCGGTGAAGAGCATCTGCTGGGCGAAGGGTCCGAATTTGGCTGCGGCCCGGGCGCGCAGGCGCTGCTGAGTCAGGGCGGCCGCCACCAGAGCGGGGGAGTGCCCCTCCTCGCGCAGGGAGCGTCCCAGCGACAGGGCCTCGGCCGGGTCGTAAGGGGGCAGGGAGGACAGAAGCTCCCAGCCCTCGGGCGTCAGGAGGAGCGCTACGTGGTTCTCAGCCATCACGACAGATCATTCCACGGCGAACCTGCCGATGCGCATGATGTCCGCTGGGTGGAGTGCGAGGAGGCCCCGGAGAGCCGGCGGGGAGCCGGGTGGGTAGTGTTGTGCGTAACGCCCCGCGCTCCGGCGGGGCCGCACGACGGTGGACGGAAGGACGGGCGGGGAGTCGATGGCTGATGAGGAGCCGCGGATCGGCGCTACCAGCGCTTTTGACACCGCGGACCGCGGTGATGATCGCGGTGCTCATGGCAGGGAGGAGCCGGAGCCGACTTCTCGTCCCGGAGGTGGTCGTAGAGCTCTTCTGCGGCGGCTGACACTGGTCCTTCTCTCCCTGGCCGGCGCTCTAACCGTCGTCACGGCCGGGGCCGGCATCTGGGCCTGGACTGTCAGCTCCGGGCATATCGAGGTCGCCGGTGAAAGCGATGATGACGGCGCGGCACGGGCTCCGGTGGCGATCGTGCTGGGAGCCGCCGTGCACGCCGACGGGCGGCCCTCGCCCTGGCTGGCCTACCGGCTCGATGTCGCCGCCGACCTCTACACCAGCGGCAGGGTCGAGGCGATTCTGGTATCCGGAGACAATCGGCGCGTCGGCTACGACGAGCCCACCGCCATGCGCGACTACCTCGTCTCCAAGGGAATCCCCCACCAGGCGATCGCCCTGGACTACGCGGGCTTCGACACCTACGACACCTGCGTACGGGCCCGCAGGATCTTCGGGATCGAACGCGCCCTGCTCGTGACCCAGGACTTCCACGAGCCGCGTGCGGTCGCCATCTGCCGCACGGTCGGCGTCAGCGTCGACGGCGTCGGCGACTCGCGGGCCCGTGGTGACCGCACCACCTGGGCAGTCAGCTGGGTGCGTGAGCGTCCGGCCACGATCAAGGCCGTGGCCGACGTTGTCTCCCGGCGCGAGCCGACCCTGGGACGCCGGGAGACGAGCGTGGGGGAGGCCATCGCCTGGACCCGCGAGCACCGTCGCTGACGAGGGCTGACGCCCACGGCGAAACCGACGCCGCGCTTTGGCACTCGCGTTGACTGAGTGCTAACGCCGTCGTAGATTCTCCGTCAGGCGCAGCGGAGTGCTCGCACTGGTCCTGGGACGCAGGCGGGCGCCTTCTGCGACTCGCACTCCTGCTTCGTGCTGGACCGGCACCCGCGACGGCGGTCGGGCGCGCCTCGGGAGGGCGATCAAGCCGATCTACTGCACGTTGAAGAGAAGGAGGAGGTCTCCGATGTCGATCTCCATCAAGCCGCTCGAGGACCGCATCGTCGTCCAGACCCTCGAGGCCGAGCAGACCACCGCATCCGGCCTGGTCATCCCCGACACCGCCAAGGAGAAGCCCCAGGAGGGCAAGGTCGTAGCCGTGGGCCCCGGCCGCGTCGACGACTCCGGCAAGCGCGTCCCGGTCGACGTCGCCGAGGGCGATGTCGTCATCTACTCCAAGTACGGGGGCACCGAGGTCAACTACGCCGGTGAGGACTACCTGATCCTGTCGGCCCGCGACGTCTTGGCGGTCGTCGCCAAGTGATCCGCTGAAATTGCTCGCGCCGCACGGCGCCGCAACGTGTTGAGGGGGAGGCACCGCATGGTGCCTCCCCCTCAACACATGTGCGCAATATGCCTGCTGCATGTGTGCGCCGCGTCCGGAAGAATGTCCGGACGTGAACTGGGAACGTCTGTGCTGTCGATTCCCTGAAACAGGGCGGAGCGTCAGGCCGGTTCGTTGGCGAAACGGCGAGCCTGCTGCTCGTAGTAAGCGCGCCGCTCCTCCTCGCTCATGCCTCCCCAGACGCCATAGGGCTCGCGAGTGCTTAGAGCGTGCTCCCGGCACTCTTCCAGGACGGGGCAGTCCTGACAAATGGCCTTTGCTCGTTCGTCCCGTCGTCGACGGGAACCGCCTCTCTCTCCTTCGGGGTGGAAGAAAACCGAGGAATCCATGCCGAGACAGGCCCCCCGGTACTGCCACTCCCAGAGGGTGGAGATCGGGCCGGGCAGACGCGATGAGTCGTGCATTGCCTCCCTCCCCTCCTTTGGATACGGCGGTTGGGCACACCGAACTTGATGCGCTATACGTAACGATAAGATCGCGCGCGGCGTTAATCAAGAAGAATCATTCTATCTCACAACGAAATTATCTCCAGATTTGCTGAAGTATCCGTGTTCTGGTTATCTGGAAACGTGCGTCATATTGTGGCACTCGAATAGCAGAAACGTTTTGTGAATGATTTATGCATGTGGAACATCTTTTTTCTGAAACGTTCCGCGTTCATTTTTTGCTTTATGTTTGGGGCGGAGGTCACGTCGTCGCCGTGGTCTCGGAGACGGCTCGGAAGCCCCCTCGGCCCTGCCCGACGCCCGGTGCCGGGCAGGCGACGGATGAACGGGCGGGGGATATGCACGGGGCGCTCGGGTCGTCTTACGATGTTCCCGTGAGCGACTCGATCACCAGCCCTGACGCCTTCGCCCCTACCGGACTCACCTACGACGACGTGCTCCTGCTGCCCAGGCTGACCGACGTCATCCCCTCCGAGGTCGATACGACCTCCAGACTGACGCCGCGGATCAGCTTGGCCACTCCGTTGCTCTCAGCCGCCATGGACACCGTCACCGAGTCGGACATGGCTATCGCCATGGCCCGTCAGGGCGGCATCGGCATCCTTCACCGCAATCTGTCCATCGAGGAGCAGGCCCAGCAGGTCAGGCGCGTCAAGCGCTCGGAGTCCGGCATGGTCTCCGACCCGGTGACCGTCGGGCCCGAGGCCACCATCGCCCAGCTCGACGAGCTCTGCGGCCACTACAAGGTCTCGGGACTGCCGGTCGTCGACGCGGCCGGCAACCTTCAGGGCATCATCACCAACCGCGATCTGCGCTTCGTCCCGCCGGAGCGCTGGGCGCGCCTGACCGTACGCGAGTGCATGACGCCGCGCGAGCGCCTCATCACCGGAGCCACTGGAATCTCGCGGGAGGACGCCAAGGCTCTCCTGGCCGAGCACCGCATCGAGAAGCTCCCCCTCGTCGACTCCGAGGGGCGCCTGACCGGCCTCATCACCGTCAAGGACTTCGTCAAGACCGAGCAGTACCCCAACGCCACCAAGGACGCCGAGGGGCGCCTCGTGGTGGGCGCCGCAGTCGGTTACTGGGGGGACACCTGGGACCGCGCCGGAGCCCTGGCCGAGGCCGGTGCGGACGTCCTCATCGTCGACACCGCCAACGGCGGCGCCAAGCTGGCGCTGGAGATGATCTCCCGCCTCAAGTCCGACTCCGCCTTCAGCGGCATCGAGGTCATCGGCGGCAACGTCGCCACCCGTGAGGGTGCCCAGGCGCTCATCGACGCCGGGGTCGACGCCGTCAAGGTGGGGGTGGGGCCCGGCTCCATCTGCACCACCCGCGTCGTGGCCGGCGTGGGCGTGCCCCAGGTGACGGCCATCTACGAGGCCGCCCGCGCCTGCAACCCCGCCGGTGTCCCGCTCATCGCCGACGGCGGACTACAGTACTCCGGGGACATCGCCAAGGCCCTCGTGGCCGGTGCGGAGACGGTCATGCTCGGCTCCCTCCTGGCCGGCTGCACGGAGTCTCCCGGGGATCTCGTCTTCGTCAACGGCAAGCAGTGGAAGCGCTATCGCGGTATGGGGTCGCTGGGCGCCATGAGCTCGCGCGGGCGCACCTCCTACTCTAAGGACCGCTACTTCCAGGCCGATGTCTCCTCCGACTCCAAGATCGTCCCCGAGGGCATCGAAGGCCAGGTCCCTTACTCCGGGGCGCTGGGCGACGTCGTCTACCAGCTCATGGGCGGGCTGCACCAGTCCATGTTCTATGTGGGTGCGCGCACGATCCCCGAGCTCAAGGAGCGCGGGCAGTTCGTGCGTATCACGAGCGCCGGACTCAAGGAGTCCCACCCCCACGACGTCAAGATGACCGTCGAGGCCCCCAACTACACCGGGCGCGACAGCGCCTGAGCCCGCGGGCCGTTCCTCCGCGAGCTCAGCGGCTCAGCACGCGGGGGAGTCCGGCAGGGGCCAGGCGATCTGGGCCGGGGCACGCGAGGGGTTCTTGCGCGCCAGCCACTCGTTGAAGGACTCGGCCCAGCGACGGTGGGCCCGGGCCTGGAAGGCCACGAGCTCCTCCGGCCCGAGAGCCGCTACCTGCGGGTGCGCGGTGGCCAGGGCCTCGAGCACGTCGAGGGTGGCGGCCACGTCCACATCCGCGCTGTGCAGGGCCTCATCGAGCTGAATGCCGTAGACCTCGCAGAGGTCGCCCAGGCGGCGCTTGCCCCGGCGGTAACGGTCCACGGCCCGGTCCAGGACCAGGGGATCGGCGATGGGACCCGGCTCACGATTCAGGCGCTCGCGGATCGTGGGCAGGCCGTGGCGGGCGAGCTCGGACTCCATGAGCGTCAGGTCGTAGGAGGCGTTGAAGATGACCACCGGGGTGCCTGCTGCCATCGCGGACACCAGAAGATCGCTCACCTCCGCCAGCACTTCGGTCACCGGCCTCCCCTCGGCCCGGGCCCGCTCGGTGGTCACACCGTGGACCGCGGAGGCCGCTTCGGGGATCTCCACACCGGGGTCGGCGAGCCAGGTGGTCACCGACTGCCGCCTGTCCCCGCCGGACAACCGCTCGCCGCGCCAGACCAGCGCCGCCGTGACGAGGCGGTCCTGGCCGGGGTCCACGCCGGTGGTCTCGGTGTCGAAACCGAGCAGGGGACCGAAGGGCCAGGCGGGGAAAGCGGCGGGGGCGGCGTCGGATGCGGGGGCGGGCCGGTGGGTGCTCATGCCCCCAGCATGCCACCGGGGTGCGACGCCTATGTAAGTTGCCAAGTTGCCCCTGCCTGTTGTCCGCTGTCGCGTCTCTCTGCTACGGGGCCGGTCGCTCCGGTAGATGTGGGCTGGGCCCACTAGGATCGGGCCATGAGCACAGAGGTCGAGATCGGACGCTCCAAGCGCGCCCTGCGCGCCTACTCCTTCGATGACATCGCCCTGGTGCCGGCTCGTCGCACCCGCGACACCTCCGAGGTGCGCGTGGGCTGGCAGATCGATGCTTACCACGTGGACCTGCCGGTCATGGCATCGCCCATGGACTCGGTCATGAGCCCCGAGACCGCCATCATGGTCGGACGCCTGGGCGGGATCGGCGTGCTGGATCTGGAGGGCCTGTGGACCCGCTACGAGGATCCCTCTGAGGCCCTCGAACGCATCCGTCAGGCGGCCCCGTCCCGGGCCACCAGCGTTCTGCAGGAGGTCTACCGCGCACCCGTGAGCCCCGAGCTCATCACCGAGCGGCTCATGCAGATCCGCGCCGCCGGCGTCGTCGTCGCCGGGCGGCTCAGCCCCGCCCAGACGCAACGGCACTGGCGCACCGTCGTCGAGGCGGGCGTGGACCTCATGGTCATCCGCGGCTCCTTCGTGTCGGCCGAGCACGTCTCCGGAGCCGTTGAGCCCCTCAACCTCAAGCGCTTCATCTACGAGCTCGACGTGCCCGTGGTCGTCGGCGGGGTGACTACCTACACTGCCGCCCTCCACCTCATGCGCACTGGCGCGGCCGGGGTTCTCGTGGGGCAGGGCGGCGGCGCCTCCTCGTCGGTGCGCCAGGTCTTGGGCCTGCACATGCCCATGGCCACCGCCGTGGCCGATGTCGCCGGGGCCCGGCGCGACTACCTCGATGAGTCCGGGGGGCGCTATGTCCACGTCATCGCCGACGGCTCGGTGGGAAACTCCGGCGATGTCGTCAAGGCCATCGCCTGCGGCGCCGACGCCGTCATGCTCGGTGCCGCCCTCGCCCGGGCCGAGGAGGCTCCCGGCGGCGGTTACCACTGGGGTGCCGAGGCCCGCCACGAGCGCCTGCCACGGGGCTTCCGCAGCCATGTGGGCACGGTTGGCACTATGGCGGAGATCCTCAACGGTCCTTCCGACCGCGCCGACGGTACCCTCAACATCATGGGTGCCCTGCGTCGCACCTTGGCCACCACCGGCTACGCTGACGTCAAGGAGCTCCAGAGGGTCGAGGTCGTTCTGGCCCCCTATGCGGGTTCCTGAGCGGACCCCGCCATGCCCGGCGGTGTTTCTGAGGGTCGGAACAGTGCAACTGAGCCATGATCTCGGGTAGTCTCGGCCGAGACGGCAGCCGTCGCGCTGCTCACACCGGTGCGGGGCCATGTCCGGTTCCCGTGCCGTTAGCCCCCACATGTGTCATAAGGAGCTTCACATGGCCCAGGTCACCGCCACCATCGCTTCCAAGGTCGGTCTGCACGCCCGTCCCGCCGCCACCTTCGTCAAGGCCGTCGCCGAGAAGGGCGTCCCGGTCACCATCGCCAAGGAAGGCGGCGCTGCGGTCGACGCTTCCTCCATCCTCGGCGTGATGACTCTGGGCGCCGGCTTCGGCGACGTCGTCACCCTGGCTTCCGACGCCGACGGCGCTGACGCCGCCCTCGAGGAGCTCAAGGCTCTCCTGGAGACCGACCTGGACGCCTGAGAACAGGCCCAGCCTGACGGGGCGCGCTCCACTGCGGGGCGCGCCCCGTTCATGTTGGGACGCTCAGGAGCACCCGTGACGGACAGTGCCGTGGACATCGGGACATCGCAGTGGGGATCGTGGCGGCCGTCGTCGCCCTGGAACTGACGGGACTGGTGTCGCAGGTCTGGACGAACCGGCTGGTTCAGTGACGGCGAGAAGCCCCGCCGCACCACCCAGCCGCGCACGAGCAGGAACCCGTGGATCGTGTCCGGGGAACTCAATCAGCCGGAACTGTTGGCCCAGCTGCCGGCCCTGACGGAGAAGTTTCGCCCCGAGCCCGTGGGGCCCTTCCCGGGCTGGGCTCCCGTCCTCAGCCCTGCCCCGCTGGGAGCAGCGGGACGTACCACTGGACGCCGGTGAGGAGGATGCGGGTGTCCACGTTTCCCTCCCAGCTGACGCCGATGCCGTGTTCCTGGAGGATCGGGATGACGATGGTCCTCATCAGTTTGACGGTCGTGGCGTCGTAGAGCTCCTTGCGTCGGGAGTTGTTCAGGGCCTTGTACTCCTCCTCGCTAATGTGAGCGGGCCAGAAGATGCCGTAGCTGAGGTAGGTGCTGCCGCTCTCCACGAGGCCCTCGGTGTCCTGCTGGTGGAAGAACACGTACCCCAGGTCGCCCTGGCCGCCCTCGATCTCCGCGTGTCCGCAGGTGTTGCAGCAGGCGAAATCCTGCTCCGCGACGACGTGGGCCCTCCGCAGCGCCTCAAAGGCGCGGTCCAGCTTGGTGGCGGGCACATCCCCGAATCCCGCCTGCTGGGCGCGGCGCGCATCGATCAGGTACTGGGCGATGGCGCGGCACTGCTCGTCGGACAGCGTGTCGTCGCCCTCCGCGTCCTCCACCGCGGAGGCGATCTCGAAGGCGTGGTCGTTGATGCAATCGTTCCCGCGCACGAGTTGCATCCAGACGAGGTCTCGGATGTACTCCTCGAGTTCGGGGTCAACCACGCCCCTGAGCAGCTCGTCGGGGATTCTCAGTCCGTCGGGCTGGGCGTTCAGTTCGGTCATGGTCGAGACCCTAACAATCACCACCGACGAAAAGGGGTTTGGCGGCTCTGCCCGGCCCCTAGACGACACCTCTCGCTGCCAAGGGCTCTGGCCCGGATAACTCTGATGGCCGGGCTGACCCTGGACCGGATACGGGACTGGCTCAGCCCGGTTCAGGCGCGCTCATTCCTGCTCGTCCCCAGAGGGGGTCGGCTTGATCCACCACCACAGGCCCATACCGGCAGCGATGGCGAGCAGGCCCAGGCCAGCCCACAGGTTGGCGTTGATGCCTCCGGTCTTGTCCATCTCGTCGGCGCTGTTGAACAGAACCGAGCACACCACCAGGTACAGGCCGATGAGCCCCAGTGCCCCGGTGATGACCGCCCGGATGTCCGTGAGTGAACGATTGCTCATGAGTATTCTCCTTCGTGTGTCCGGGCGGATCTAGTGGAAGATGCTGTTGAGTGTGATGACCAGGGCCCCGGCGATGATCCCCAGCGGGATCGGACGGCGGTACCAGGGCAGCTCGTGTAGGTGCGGGTCGGTGCGCTCGCTCTTGGGGGTCAGGGCGTAGACGAAGCCCTTGAGTTCGGAGTCGGGCTTCGGCTCAGTGGACAGGGAGACCAGCACCGTGATGACGACGTCGACCGTGAAGGCCACACCCGCCGCCAGGAAGGCGCCGCCCTGACCCGGCATGACCAGGGTCCCGGTCTTGATGAGGATGTTGACCACCAGGGAGCCCAGGGTTCCGCCGACGAGCCCGGTCCAACCGGCCTGGGACGTGGCCCGCTTCCAGAACATTCCGATGATGAAGGTCGCGAACAGCGGCGCGTTGAACATCGAGAACAGTATCTGGAGGTAGTCCATGAGGTTGGAGTAGCTCGCGGCGATGATCGCGGTGAGGATTGCGACCACGGAGGCCGTCAGGGTCGAGAGCTTGCCGACCTTGAGGTAGTGGGCGTCGTCGGCGTCCTTCTTGAGGTAGTGCTGATAGATGTCTACGCCCCACACGGTGTTGAAGGCGGAGATGTTCGCAGCCATACCGGCCATGAAAGAGGCCAGCAGACCCGTGATCGCCAGGCCCAGCAGACCGTTGGGCAGTAGGTCGCGCATGAGGTAGAGGACCGCGTCGTTGTACTGGTAGCTCGTGTTGGCCCCGGATTTGAGCTGCTGGACCTCAGTGACCAGGACGCCTGCGACCATGCCCGGGATGATGACGAGGAAGGGTACGAACATCTTGACGAAGGTGCCGATGATCGGGGTCGACTGGGCCGAGGAGATCGAGTCCGAGGCCATGGCCCGCTGTACCTCGACGAAGTTCGTCGTCCAGTAGCCGAAGGACAACACGAAGCCCAGGCCGAAGACCAGGCCGATCACCGACATCACATTGGAGTCGAAGCCGGAGATCGAGTTGCCGGGCCAGGAGTGCAGCTGCTGGGCCGGGTCGGTGCCGGCGAGCTTGGCGGCGGCGGTGATCTTGTCGGTCAGGCCGTGCCAGCCGCCCACGCGGTGCAGGCCGATGAGGGTCAGGGGCAGCAGCGCGGCCACGATGACGAAGAACTGGAGGACCTCGTTGTAGATCGCCGCGGAGAGCCCACCCATGGTGATGTAGGAGAAGACGATGACTGCGGCGACGATGAGTCCCACCCACAGGGGCCAGCCCAGCAGCCAGTTCATGATCTTGCCCAGCAGGTACAGGTTGATGCCGGCGATGAGCAGCTGGGCCAGGGCGAAGCTGAGCGCGTTGACCAGGTGGGCAGCGGTGCCGTAGCGCTTGAGCATGAACTCGGGTACCGAGCGCACCTTGGAGCCGTAGTAGAAGGGCATCATGACCAGTCCCAGGAAGATCATGGCCGGGACCGCGCCGATCCAGAAGTAGTGGAAGGTCGGCATGCCGTACTCGGCGCCATTGGCGGACATTCCCATGATCTCGACCGCGCCGAGGTTCGCCGACACGAAGGCGATACCGGTCACCCAGGCCGGCAGGGAACGGCCAGAGGTGAGGAAGCCGTCCGCCGTGGCGGCCTTGGACCGGGCGATGAGTCCGACGCCGATGACGAAGGCGAAGTAGATGGCGATGGGGATGTAGTCGTACCAGCGTGCGGCAATGAGTGTGCCGGATGACGCTGACGAGGCTGACAGAGCGTGCAGCGTGGAGGACATCTGTGTACCTCTCGAGGATCTGTTTCAGGTGAGCAAGCTCATTCTTGCTGCTTGGCAGACTAGCACGACGGCGACATCGGCATAGATGATTGTGCCTGCCCGGGGCCATCGGCGTCGCTGGGTAGAGTGCTTTCCATGACTCTGATTGCTGCTGCCGACGGCTCCTCCCTGGGTAACCCGGGACCGGCCGGCTGGGCCTGGTACGTGGACGATGACTGCTGGGCCGCCGGAGGCTGGGAGAGCTCGACCAACAACCGCGGCGAGCTCACCGCCGTCCTGGAACTCCTGCGGGCCACCGAGGCCGCTGGACTCGCCGGCGAGGAGCTCCTCATTCAGTGCGACTCCCAGTACGTCATCAACTCCCTGACCAAGTGGCGCCACGGGTGGAAGAAACGCGGCTGGCGCAAGGCCGACGGCAAGCCGGTCCTCAACGCCGACCTCGTCAAGGACCTCGACGCCGCGCTCGCGGGCCGCACGGTGCGTTTCGAGTGGGTGCGCGGGCACGTCGGCCATCCCATGAACGAGGCCGCCGACTCTCGGGCCCGCGGCGCCGCGACCGCCTACCAGCAGGGTCGCCCGGTGCCCTCCGGACCCGGCTGGACCCGGGCAGGCCGTGCACAGGAAGCGGCACCCGACGTGGTCTTGGACGCGGCGCCGTCGAGCGCTCCTGGCGGCGCGCCGCGGACCGACGCCCTGTTCTGAGTCGCGGCTCCGGAGGCCTCTTCCCCGTTCCCCGGAACCATCACCGCACACCCTCACAGGAACAGCACAGGCACGTCAAACAGGTGGCATGAGGCCTGCAGCCAGGCTTATCGCCATGACGACGACGACGAGCCCCGCCCTCCCCGCATCGGCCGACCTTCCCTTCTCCCGACCCACCGTCCTGAACCGGTTGGCGAGCCTGCGTTCTCGCATTCCGACGGTTGTCCTCTTCGCCGCCGTGTCCTTCTCCGGCTGGACGATCGACTACGCCCTGGTGCTCATCCTCAACTCGCTGACCGGCTCGGTCCTCTACGCCGTCGTCGGAGCCCGGGTTGTCTCCTGCACCCTGGGATTCCTGCTCAACCGGCGCCTGTTCCGGGCTGCTCCGGAGACTTTCTGGCGCTCGGCCGGCGGCTATGCGGCGGTTCAGGGCGGGGTCGCGGCGACGTCGTACGCCGGTATCGCGGTCCTCGCCGGGGCAGGGGCGCCCCTGTGGCTGGCCAAGGTGCTGGTGGACTCCACGCTCTTCATCGTCAACTACCTGGCCCAGTCCCGCCTCGTCTACCGGGCTCCGGCCCCGGCAGAGCGGCCCGTACCGGTGCAGGCTCTGGCGACAGCGGCCTGAGGAGCCGACTACGGCTCAGGACTGGGCGTCGCGCATGAGGATGACGAGCTGGACCCGGTCGCGCAGGTCCAGCTTGGTCAGAATCCGGGTGACGTTCTTCTTGACCGAGTCCGGGGCCAGGACGAGTCGCTGAGCGATCTCCGCGTTCGTCAGTCCCTCGGCCACCAGCTCGGACACCTCTCGTTCACGCGGGCTGAGATGGTTGAGACGTCGCCGCGCCGCGCGCTGTTGGGGTGAGGCGACGGGCCTGAGCATGTGCCGGTTGAGCAGCTCGCGGGTGATGCGCGGGGTGAGGATCGCGTCCCCGGAGTTGACCGCCCGCAGCGCCTGGTGGAGCTCGGCCGTGCGGGTGTCCTTGAGCAGGAAGCCCGAGGCGCCCGCGGACAGCGCCCCGAAGGCGAACTCGTCCTGGTCGTAGGTGGTCAGCACCAGTGTCCGGATCGAGGGGTAGAGTTGGGTGATGCGCGCTGTGGCGTCGATCCCGTTGAGAACCGGCATACGCACATCCATGAGGACGACGTCGGGAAGCGGCCGGCGCTCTTGAAACAGGACGACGAGCTGGTCGAGGGCGTCCTGGCCATGGACCGCCTCGGCCACGACCTTCAGGTCGTCGGCCCGGTTGATGATGAGCGACAGACCCATGCGGGTCGCCCTCTGGTCATCGACGATCATGACCCCGATCGGGGCAGGACGCCCCAGGGGGAGCGGGGAGGAAGGAGAGCAGATAGGTGTCATGCTCCCTCCTGAATAGGAACGTAGACCGGGACGACGGCACGCAGCACCCACCCGCCGGATCCTGGGGCGATGCTGGGGCCGACCTCAAGCGCACCGCCACGCTCTTGGATCACGGAGGCCAGATTGGTCAGTCCGTGGCCGGTCGATGGCTCATGGGAGTCCTGCGAGGAGTCGGCGTGGACGGTGACCTGTCCGTCATCGGATACGGTGACCCGGGTGGATGAGCCGGTGTGGTCCAGGGAGACGACAACACGCGTGGCGCCCTCGGCGTGCCGCATGACGTTGGTGAGAGCCTCCCGGATGACGATGTAGACAAGCTCCCCGAGTGCTCGGCCCACGGCCGTGTTACTGGGGCGCCGGCCGGTCTCGGTCAGGGCCGCGCTGAGGCCGGTCGCTCGTACCGTGGTCAGCAGGTCCCCCAGCTGATCCCAGCCGCGTACGTCTGCGACGACTTCCGAGCGCGGGCTGGTCACCGCGCCGGATCCGAAGTCGTCGAGGAGGGCTGGTGAGGACTGCAACGAGGCAACCGCGTTTCGTGTGTCGGCCAGGCCGTCGCGGGCCAGGGAGTTGACCAGGTCGATGGCCTCGTCGACATCCGGGATACCACTGGCACCGTGCAGCCCCTCGGACAGGGCGATGATCGCAGTGAGGGAGTGGCCCACGGAGTCGTGGAGCTCGGCGGCCACTCGGGCCTGGTACCGCGCGGCATCGCGTTGCACCACGAGCTGTTGCTCGGCCGTGTGGGAGGCGAGCTGGGTGTCCCCGTGCTCTAGGGACTCCCGATGCGAGCGGGAGATCGATGCCACGGTGAGCACGGCGATGAGGAGTCCGCCCTCCCACATGAAGTCCGACAGCGGCACCCTCTCCTTCATGAGCCCCGGCAGTGGCCCGTTGAACGATGCGAGATAGGGGATGAACATGAAGACCAGAGTGGCGGCAATGCCCAGGAGCCGCTGGCGGATGCTCGCGATGGCGATCAGGGTGTAGACCGCGATCAGCAGCGGGAGGAGGAACTCTCCGGAGTCACTCTTGATCATCTTGATCATGAGGGCCACGTTGTTGATGATGACGATCATCAGTGGCCAACGCCGTCGCCAGATCAAGGACAGGCCAGTCACCACGCCGAGTACGATCCTGACTGTGAGGACGCTGAAGCCCAACCATATGGTGAGCACGATAAAGGAGGTCTGGATCACAGCGTTCATGACGACGACACCCCACGTCCCCACGGGGCTGGCGCGGTACCACTCGGCGATGCGATCCAGGCGTGTGCGCGGGACCCTGGGCCCTGCCTCGGGGAGCCGCTCGATGGATGT
This sequence comes from Actinomyces sp. oral taxon 849 str. F0330, assembly GCF_000239715.1. Lineage (NCBI taxonomy): Bacteria > Bacillati > Actinomycetota > Actinomycetes > Actinomycetales > Actinomycetaceae > Actinomyces > Actinomyces sp. oral taxon 849. The sequence continues at coordinate 145,656 of NZ_JH470351.1, forward strand.
GCTGCTCATGACTGGCGTCTCATCTGCGTTTCACCGTTATCTCACCGCCGCCTGACCGTCTGGAGCAGGGAGATGGCGAAGAGCGTCACCCAAGCCACGCTGATGAGGCTGTCGGAGGCGGCCGAGTCCGGTGAGGCAATGGCCCCGGGATTCAGGGAGGCGGTTGCCCGGGTCAGTGCGATCATGGGGTTGAGGACGCTCAGCGGCTGGGCCGTCAGGAACATCGCCGTCCCCGCGATCGTTCCCAGGACCACAGTGGTCATCGTGGTGGTGAAGGACCTCAGGACGGCTCCCAGCCATGTGACGAGGGTAAGGATGACCCACATGCCCAGCGCAACCGCACCGAATCGGGGCAGGTAGGAGGTCAGGTCCGGTAGTCCGAAGCCGGCCATGAGACCGGTGAGAGTGGTGGTCAGGACGAGGATCGCGGTGGTGGCGACCGCGACCTGCAGCCCGTGGAGCAGCTTGCCCGCGACCATGGCCGTCTCCAGACGGTTGGCGCTCATTCGTTGCCAGTTGCGCCCCTGGTGCTCGCCGACGGCGATCTGCGCCGCGAAGCCGCCCAGCGCCAGCGGCAGGAGCCACATGGAGAGCATCAGTGTGGACTGCGACCAGATGATGCCCCAGGTGAGGTCTTGGGACTGGAAATCGCCCTGGTGGGTGCGGTACTGCAGGTAGCCGGACAAGCAGGCCATGGTGCACAGCACGGTGACGGCAGCCCAGTACCACCGGTTGGGGGCCTTGCGGTTCTCCCAGTACCAGGCGGCACGTACCGAGGGGCGGCGAGACTCTGCGGGAGTGGTCTGCGATGCGGAGGCGGGCGGTTGTGACGGCGTTGTGAGGAGATCGGGGGCGCGGAGAGGGAACGACGTGGACTGTAGTGGCTGCATGGGCTGCCTCGCAGCGAGGTGCTTGGACGGTGCGGCGGTGCTCATCGGTAGTTTTCCTTATGGACAATAATGGCGCAGAAGAGGAGGGTCAGCCACCTGCTGCCGGCGCGGCCGGCTCAACCACCTCAACCAACCCGATCAGGGCGGCCAGGCTTCACGGGTGGCCGTGAGCGGCTGGGTGACGGGGGAGGGCGGGTCTGTCAACTCCAGGAAGGCCTCCTCCAGGGTCCTGCGCACGGTCTGGACCCGGTAGACGGTTGTGCCGGAGGTGACGATGCTGGTGATGAGCTCGCCGATGGCGTTGTCGGACATCATGGCGGTGCGCACCACGGCATCGTGGACCTCGTGGGGCACTCCGAGGGAGGTCAGGAGGGTGGAGACCGCCGTGGGTGCGGAAACGGTCATCTCGATGACGCCGTCGTCGTGCAGCCCGGACAGAGGGCCCTGGTAGCGCAGTCGCCCGGCGCGGATGACACCGACGGTGTCTGCCATCTGCCCGATCTCGGACAGGAAACGGGAGGAGACGATGATCGTCTTCCCCTCCCGACGGGCCAGAGTGACGATGAGCCCGCGGATCTCGGCCGCCTCTGCCGGGTCGAGCCCGTCGGTGGGCTCGTCCAGGACGATGAGGGGCGGATCGGCCAGAAGCGCCATGGCCAGCCCGAGGCGCTGCCTCATGCCCGTGGAGTAGTGCTTGACCCGCTTGTTCTCATGCCCGGACAGGTCGACGCCGGCCAGGACGTACGTGACCCGGCTGCTCGGCAGCCCCAGGTAGGAGGCCATCATGGTGAGGTTCTCCCGGCCAGTCAGACCCGGGTAGTAGGAGGGGCCCTCGATGAGGGAGCCGATCGCTCCCGGTGGCGGGGGATGGCGGGGGCTGACGGGGTGGCCCAGGATGCTCATGCGGCCCGACGTCGGTCGGGTCAGTCCTACCAGGAGCTTCAGAATGGTGGACTTGCCGGCTCCGCTGGGGCCGAGGAGCCCGTAGATGCCGCCGGTGGGCACCCGCAGGTTCACCCCGTCGACGGCGTTGATGCCGTTGTAGGAGCGGGTCAGGCCGTCGGTGGTCACCGCGATCTCTCTGGTCGGGACCGGAATGGCTTCAGGGGCGGTGAGAGCGACAAGATGCGGACTCGCAGGAGAAGCGGCCGCAGGCACCGGGGGCGAAACGCAATGATCGGCGGGGCTCATCACCGGACCGGTAGCGGAGTCGGCCGCAGAGGTGGATACGATCTCCGGCTCGGGAAGGCCGATCGTTGGTGGTGCGGTCGCCGTGGCTGTCATCGAGGAGCTGAACGATGCAGTCGGAGGTGCGGTGCTCATGGGCATCATACAAATGGATGAGCTCCTATGAGCGCATCGGTCTCATCCTATTTGTCCCCCTCGGGGGACGAACGCGGTGCCGCAGTCGGCCCTGAGGGGGCGACTGCGGCACCGCGCGGAGGCGTCCCGGTCCGCGAGGGCCCGAGAAGAGCCCTCCCGGTTTCTCGGAAGACAGTTCAGATGAGGGTGAGCGACTGGCGGGCGATGGCGAGCTCCTCATTGGTGGGCACCACGAGCACCGTGACCTTCGAGTCCGGGGTGGAGATGACGCGCGGCTCGTCGGAGCGGACGGCGTTGAGCTCGGGATCGATCTCCACGCCCATGTAGGCCAGGCGCTCGCCGAGCTCGCGGCGCAGATTGGCGTCGTTCTCACCGATACCGGCGGTGAAGGTCAGTGCGTCCAGGCCCCCCATGACGGCGGTGTAGGCGCCCACGTACTTCACGAGGCGGTGCAGGTAGATGTCCATGGCCTCGCGGGCCTCCTGCTCGCCGGCGCCGATGCGCTTCCACACCTCTCGCATGTCATTGTCCCCGGCCAGGCCCTTCATGCCCGAGCCGCGGTTGAACAGGTGGTCGATCTCATCGATCGACATGCCGGCCACGCGAGCCAGGTGGAAGACGGCGGCCGGGTCAATGTCTCCGGTGCGCCCGCCCATGACCAGGCCTTCCAACGGGGTCAGGCCCATGGAGGTGTCCACGGCGCGCCCGGCCACGACCGCCGAGGCCGAGGCTCCGTTGCCCAGATGCAGGACGACCTGCTTGAGGTCGTCGCGTCCCAGGAGCTCGGAGACCGCCCCGGAGACGAACTGATGGCTGGTGCCGTGAGCCCCGTAGCGACGGATGGAGTAGGTGTCAGCGACCTCTCGGTCCAAGGCGTAGCGGGCGGCCTCCTCGGGCAGATTCTGGAAGAAGGCGGTGTCGAACACGGCCACGTGCGGCACGTCGGACAGGAGGCGGCGGCCCACCTCGATGCCCTTGAGGTGGGCGGGGTTGTGCAGCGGGCCCAGCGGCACGAGCTGCTCGATGCGGGCCACGACCTCATCGTCGATGAGGGCCGGGCCCGAGAAATAGCGCCCGCCCTGGACGACGCGGTGCCCCACGGCAACGATGTGGGCGTCGGCCAGTGAGGGACCCTGCTGCTTGAACAGGCGCAGCACCTCGGACAGGCCGTAGCCGTGGTCGGGGATCGGCTCGGTGATCTCGGTGCGCTCCTCGCCGTGCTTGTGCGTGATGGCGCCGGTTTCCTCGCCGATGCGCTCCACCAGGCCGGAGGCGAGCGAGGCTCCGGAGTCGGGGTCCACTAACTGATACTTGATGGAGGAGGAGCCGGAGTTGATAACGAGGACAGTGCGCTGAGTCACGGGGTGCCTTTCAAGAACAGTCATGGGAGTGAGGGTGGGCGTATCTGGTGGAGAGCGGCTGGCTCGGGGCCGGGACCCGGCCGAGTGGCCGGCGGGCACGGCTCCCGCTCAGCCCTGGGCCTGGACGGCGGTGATGGCGACGGTGTTGATGATGTCCTCCACCAGGGCGCCGCGCGAGAGGTCGTTGACCGGTTTGTTGAGGCCCTGGAGGACCGGGCCGATGGCGATGGCACCCGAGGAGCGCTGGACCGCCTTGTATCCGATGTTGCCGCTGGACAGGTCCGGGAAGATGAAGACATTGGCTCTTCCGGCCACGAGCGAGTCGGGGGCCTTCTTGGCGGCCACGGTCGGGTCGATGGCGGCGTCGTACTGGATGGGGCCCTCGACGGCGAGCTCGGGCTCCTTGGCACGCACCAGCTCGGTGGCCTCACGGACCTTGTCGACATCCGCGCCCTTGCCGGAGGTCCCGGTGGAGAAGGAAAGCATCGCCACGCGCGGCTCGACGCCGAACTGACGGGCCGTGGCGGCCGAGGAGATCGCGATGTCGGCCAGCCCGGCGGCGTTGGGCTCGGGGTTGACGGCGCAGTCGCCGTAGACGAGCACCCGGTCCTGCAGGAGCATCAGGAAGACCGAGGAGACGATCGAGGTCCCCGGCTTGGTCTTGATGATCTGGAAGGAGGGGACGATCGTGTGGGCGGTGGTGTGGGCTGCGCCCGAGACCATGCCGTCGGCGTCGCCCATGTGGACCATCATCGTGCCGAAGTAGGACACGTCCTGGACTTTCTCGCGGGCCTGCTCCAGGGTGACGCCCTTCTTGGCGCGCAGGCGGGCGAACTCCTCGGCGTACTTCTCCAGCAGCTCGGGGTCGTTGGTGGCGATGACCCGGGCGGCGGCAATGTCCAGGCCCAGCTCGGTGGCGCGGGCGCGCACCGTGGTCTCGTCACCCAGTAGTACCAGGTCGGCGATGCCGCGGCGCAGGATGGCGTCGGCGGCCCGCAGGACCCGGTCGTCGTCGGGCTCGGGCAGGACGATCGTCTTGCGGTTGGTGCGTGAGCGCTCCACCAGTTCGGCCTGGAACATGATGGGGGTGACGACCTCGGAGGGCTCGACCTCCAGGGCGGACAGGAGGGCGTCGACGTCGGCCTCCTGCTCGAAAGTGGTCACGGCGACGTCAATCTTGCGTTCCGAGCCGTGGGCGAGCAGGCCCTGGAGGGAGCCGGCTGCCGAGGCCGCGGTGAAGGTGTCCAGCGGGGAGGTCATGACCGGGATGTTGACGTCCAGGCCCTCCAGGAGGCGCAGCGCGTGGGGCGCCACCTCGAAGCCGCCGTTGAGGACGAGGCCGGACAGGATCGGGAAGCTGGAGGAGGCCTGGGCCGCCATGAGCGAGATGAGCATGGCGGAGCGGTCGGCCGGTACGATGGCGAGCTGGCCGGCGGTCAGGCGTTCCAGGACGTGGGAGACGTCCATGGCGCATACGAGGACGGACTCGGCCTCGCGGTCCAGGAGGGTCTCGTCACCGGCGATGAGAGTGCCCTCGACGGCGTCGAGCACCTCGTGCACCGCCGGGGCGGCCAGCAGCGGCACCTCGGGCAGCGTGGTGGAGGTAATGCCTTCGATCGCGGCCAGGGCCTCGGTGATGGGCCGGCGATTCTCGGGGTGGCACTTGTTGGCCACGACCGCGACGGTGCGGGCGTGGTTGTCGGCGATCTCGGCCATGGAGACTTCCACGGAGCCGACGACGTCCTCCACGTCGTGCTGGCCGGAGACCACCAGCAGGACCGGCACACCGATGTTGGCGGCCACCCGGGCGTTGAGGGCCAGCTCGGGGTTGCCGGCGACATCGGTGAAGTCCGAGCCGTCGATAATGACGACGTCGTGCTCGCGCGCCAGGGCCCGGTAGGCGTCAACGATGCGGGCCAGAGCCTCCTCGGGGTCTGCGTGGAACTCGTCCCAGGTCGCACCGACGCACTGCTCAGCGGGCGTGGTGGAGCCGGCACGGTTCAGCAGGAGGGTGAGGAAGGCGTCGCCCTCACGGCTCTCCACAAAGGGACGGAAGACGCCGACCTTGGCGACCACCTTGGTCAGGCAGGAGACCAGCCCGAGGGCCACCGTTGACTTCCCGGTTCCGGCGTTGGGTGAGGCGATGTAGATACTGCGCGCCACGTTGGGTCCTTCTCGCGTTGTCTTGGAGTCAGGGGCGCCGGCTCATTCCGGTGCCGTACGGGTCCGATTGTGCCCCCACCTGCGGGTTGTCTGCGACCAAAGGCCCGGTCTCAGTGTGTCTTGTGATGTGGGACCGGGCACATGCGGGGTCTCGCCGCGGGGCCACGGGCGGGCGCTATCCGGCTCGAGCGCTCGGCTCCCGGCCGGGTGTGGAGGGGACTGCGGTCCGCCCTGTGTCGGGGTCGACGCTCACCGAGATGTCGCCCAGGGCCCGCCCGTAGGTACCAGGCGCGCCTTGGGAGAGCCAGACCGTGTAGGTGGACGACGGATCGCCCGGCTCGGGGAGGAACAGGGCGATCGGTTCGCCCCCGTGCGCCTCCTGCGCTGCGGCAACGGCGCGGCGCGGACCGATATCCCGGTCCTGTCCGGTCCCTGACCGCCCGGGCAGGGCCTCGGGCGCCGTGACGGAGGTGGGGGGAGTCTGCCGGATGGGGTGAAGACCAAAGGCGCTGGCGTAGTACCCCCACAGGAACAACAGGGGCAGCATGACCAGCCCGGCGGCCTTGAGCAGGTCGGTGTTCCTCGACAGGCGCCTGCTGCGCCAACTGGGGGACAGGGCGGTGCGCCGGTAACGTTGCAACGGCCACCACACCCTGAGACCACTGACGGTGAGGACCAGCAGGATCACGCTCGAGGCGGCGACGACGAGGCCGCCGACGCTCAGGCCCCTGTGTTCTCCCCACCAGCGGGTGTGGGGGATCTCCTGGGACATCCAGCGGACGTGACCGGGTCCCTGACAGGACAGGAGACAGCGGTGCAGGTTGTCCAGGGCGGCGAACCACGATCGGGGACCGGTCACCTGGGCGATCTCCTCTCCGGAGGAGGGGTCGACCGTGTAAGCGGTCTGCTTGGTCTTGACCTCGATCACGTCGTCGATCCGGGACGCGGAGACAACGGACTCTCCGGGGTGGTCGATCTCGATCGTTTCGATGGCCTGGGGCAGCGAGACTCGATCGGGAACGGGAGCGCGGGTATGGGCGGCCGGTTTCAATGAACGCATGACCTCGCCCTGGTAGGGCGAGACGGTGCCACTGAGCGTCATGGCCAGCAGAATTAGGCCTGCCGCCGCCGACAACCATCGGTGGGCGATTGCCATCGCCCGGGAGGCTCGGGAGGGTTGGGAGGGGAGGGAATCGGTCGTGGGCTGCATGACGGAGTTACATCATTAGACCCCGGCGGGAGCCAGCAGGGCGGCAAGGGTGCACAGGCAGGTGAGAACTGCGATAAAGGCATAGGCGCGGCGCCCCCGATCGCGCCGCATCCACAGTGAGCGGGCGCCGCTGACGCAGACCGCGGCCCCCGCGACCTGGATGACCGTGGCCGCGCCGACGGTCAAAGGGCCGACGGCACCGATGGCTGGGGCCAGGGCGTGGACGATGACGTACCGCAGGCCCGAGGCCCACAGCCCCAGCATGACGGCGTGGACGTCGCCACTGACCAGGAGGGAGGCATCGGGGACGACCTCAGAAGAATCGGAAGCGTCGGCGGGCGCGTCGTCGAGGCCGTCGCCGGCATCTCCGCCCGGCGAGGCATCAACATAATCAATACCGGCCATACTCTTCATATTGATGAATACGGTAACGTTCAGGATAAAACGCGTCAATGCTCCGGTGCGAGGCGAAGATGTGATGTCAGGCGGGCTGTCTTGAAGGAAATACTTGTTGATGGGCCCCCATCCCGAGCGCCGGAGAAATAGGGTCCCCTGATGGTGCGCTCCTGATGGCTACCGCAGCAGGGGGAGTGCGGAGACGATGGTCAGTGCGATGATGATCGGCTCGAAGACTCGCTGATCCATGCGTTCGGCAAGCCTGCGGCCGGCCAGCGCCGAGGCGATGACGGCCGGAGCGGCGATCCCGGTCAGGGACAGTGTCGTGGCGTTGACCAGGCCAGCCGAGACGGAGAAGGGCAGCTTGACCAGGTTGACCAGGAAGAAGAACCAGGCGGTCGTCCCCAGGAAGGCCTTGACCGGGTAGCGGCAGGCCAGGAAGTACATGGAGGTCACCGGGCCGCCGGCATTAGCGACCATCGTGGTGAAACCGGCCAGACTGCCGTAGACCAGGCGGGCGGCCCGGCCGCCGGTCGCGGGGGCTGCGGATGCTTCGAGCGCTTCGGGCGCCCCACTCGCCCCAGATGCCGGAGGCGCCATGGGCGGGACCGGGGACCGGGTGGGGACTTTGCTCCTGCCGGCGGCGCGACGCTGGAGGAGCGTAATGGCTACCAGGAGCAGCAGCACGATGCCGATGAGGCGCCGGGTGGAGCTGTCGGAAGCCAGGTGCAGGAACAGGGCACCGGCGCCGACTCCCGCCAGGACCGCCGGAACGAGTCGGCGCAACATGCGGAAGTCGGCGTCGTGACGGTAACTCCATACGGCCAGCAGGTCGCCGGTCATGAGCATGAGCAGGATGGCACCGGTCGACTCCTTGGCGGGCAGTACCGCGGTGCACAGGGCGACGGCGATCGTGGCCGCCCCGGGTAGGGCGGTCTTGGCGATGCCGCACAGCGCCGCCACGACCATGAGGAGAATCCAGGAGGTTGCGGTCAAAGTGGGGGGCACGAGGCTGCCTCTCGGCGGTGAGAAGGACGGGAAAGGAGAGGGGGTGGACTTTGTCCGGACTTTTGTCCAGCCTAGCGGATGATTGTCGACGGCGAGGACCGATTGGTCGGGGTCCTCGCCGTCGATGTGGTCGGGGTCGCGGTTTCCGGAGTCCGCTCAGAGTCTGGTGGCGGCCTCCAGGAGGTTGCGTGCGGAGATCTGGAGCCCCTCGACGTTGCCGTACTCGGCGTCTTCGTGCTCGATGTTGACGTTCATCTCCGGGTCGACCTCGGTGATGGCGGTCAGGAATTCGGCCCAGTAGTCGGCGTCGTGGCCCAGCCCGAAGGCGACGAATCGCCAGGCCGGGTCCTGGGGCCAGGAGTTGCACCAGTAGCCGTAGGCCACCGGGACCTTGCCCTCGGCCTCGGCGGGCACGTGGCCGAAGTCGGTGTCCAGGACCCCGCGGTAGGCGGCGCCGGGGAAGATCCTGGTGTCCTTGGCGTGGACGTGACCCACGAGGCGGCCCAGGCGCCTGGTGGCGGCGATCGGGTCCATCTGCTGCCAGAACAGGTGGGAGGGGTCCATGTTGACCTTGATGTTGGTCGCCCCGGTCTCCTCGACGAGCCGTTCGAAGGAGGGGACGTTGAAGACCAGGTTTCGCGGGTGCAGCTCCAGGCAGACCTGGACGTCGTTGTCGCGGGCCAGGGCGTCGATCTCCTTGAAGAAGGGGACGACGACGCTCCACTGGTAGTCCAGGATCTCCATGTCGATCCCGTTCCACGGGTTGACGACCCAGGTGGGGTACTTCGCGCTCGGGTCGGTGCCCGGGGTACCGGACATGGTGACGATCTCCTTAACCCCGAGCAGGCCCGCCAGGCGGATGGCCGCTCGGATGTCCTCGGCGTGCTTGAGGCCCTCGTTGGGCAGCGGCGAGGTGGGGTTGCCCGAGGTGTTGAGGCCCGAGAGCGTCATTCCCTTGTCCTGGAAGAGGCCCAGGTACTCGTCGCGGGCGGTGGGTGAGGCCAGGAGGGCGTCGACGGGGCAGTGCGGGGAGGGGATGAATCCTCCGACGTTGACCTCCGCCCCGGTCAGGCCGGCGTCCTTGAGGACGTCGAGGGCCTCGGGCAGGGAGCGGTCCTGGAGGCAGGCGGTGTAGGCGCCGTAGGTCAGTGGCATGAGAGGTCTCCTTGTGCGTCTTTGCGTTGTTGTATGTCTGAACGTGTCGGCCCAATGGGCCGACTGGCGGTGAACGGGCCTTACAGGCTCGCGAGCTCGGGCAGGTCCGCGACGTCGACGGCGGCGCCCCCGGCGGCGGCCGAGCGGGCCACGGCGTCGGCCAGGAGCATCTCGCGGTAGCCGTCGGCGAAGCTGGCGCAGGGCGGCAGTGCCCCTTGCTCGGGAGTGATACCGGCGATCTGCTGGAGGAAGGCGTGGGCCTGGTAGATGAACTGCTCGATCTGGGTCAGGCCGACCCCGCCGAAGGCCATGGAGGAGCCCCGCGCGAAGTAGGGGAAGTCGGGACCCACCAGGACCCGGCGGGCGCCTCCCAACCCGGCGGGGGAGTTGACGTCGTCGATCTTGATCTCGCCGCAGCGGGCCAGGTCCCAGGAGGCGCGGCCCTTGGTACCCAGTACGTCGACCATGAGGGAATTGGGCAGTCCCCAGGCCACGCGCGAGCAGGAGAAGGTGCCCACGGCGCCGCTGGCGAAGTGCGCGGTGAAGGTGGCGACGTCGTCGTTCTCCACCGGCTCATAGGTGACATTGGCGGAGTTGCCGGTGTTGAGGGCGGTGCCGCGGGTGACGTGGCCGGTGGCCACGGGGCGCTCCTTGATGGAGGTCATCATGGCGGCGCCCGAAACCGAGACGATGGGGCCGCAGATGACCTCGGCGGTATCGATGAGGTGGCTGCCGACGTCGCCCAGGGCCCCCGAGCCCATGGGGCCCTTGTAGCGCCAGGCCATGGGGGTGGAGGGGTCCACGCCGTAGTCGCACCAGTAGCGGCCGTCGAAGTGGTTGATCTCGCCCAGGTGGCCCTCGGTGACGAGCTTGGCGAGCTCGGCCACGGCGGCGTTGCGGCGGTAGGTGAAGCCCACGCCGGTGACGACGCCGGCCTCCTTCTCGGCCTGCGCCATGGCTCGGGCGCTTTCAAGTGTGTCCGCCAGGGGCTTCTCGCACAGGACGTGTTTGCCGGCCTTGATGAGGGTCTCGGCGATCTCGCGGTGCAGGGCGTTACCCACCACGATGGAGACGATGTCGATGTCCGGGTCCTCAGCCACTGCCCGCCAGTCGTCCACGGCTCGCTCGTAGCCGTAGCGCTGGGCGGCGTCCTCGGCGAAGGGGAGGTAGGCATCGGCGATGGTGTGCAGACGGACCTGCGGCAGGCCCAGATCGAAGACGGTGCCGACCTGACGCCAGGCGTTGGCGTGAGTGGTGCCGGCCATTCCGGCACCGATGACGGCGACTGACAGGGGAGTGGTGTTCATGGTTGCCTCTGGTGTCCTCATCGACGAGCGGGTAACTGATTGAAGTCCTGTGCTGACATGAATTCACGCGCGTGAACTCATGACCTCAGTCTGTGATTCCGGCGGTGGTGATGTCAACCGGTGAGGAGAACTTCATCCTGACAAAGGAGGTCGTTCCGAGGGACTGGCGAAGAGACTGGGACCGTGGTCCCCGGCCGGGAAGATGGCGCAAGGTGCCGTTGCTGTCCGAGGGTGGTCGGTGCGTGAGCCGGCTCGGTGCCGGACGTATCGCTCGTCAGCGTCCCAGGGAGGAGGCTCGGGTGACGAGCTGTGGCTTCAGGACCACACTGCGGGCCTGGGGTCCGGCGAGCGCCCCGGCCTGTAGTCCGTCGTCGGGCGCCAGCCCTGCGCGTCGGCACACCAGGTCTACGGCCTGCTCGCCCAGGAGGTCCTCGGGCTGGTCGATGCTGGTCAGTGAGAACTCCTTGCGCAGGGCCAGGTAGGTGTTGTCGTAGGAGACCAGGGCGACGTCGCCCCCGGGCTTGCGGCGCTCTCGCAGGACGGGCACGGCGTCGATGGCCAGGACGTCGTTGTGAATGACCAGGCCGAGCGGCTCGGAGTGGTCCTGCAGGACCGCACGGGTGGCGGGGCCCGCGTCCTCGCCGCAGCTGCGCACCTCGAAGTCCAGTCCGGTTGCCTGAGCGGCTTGAGCCAAAGAGCGTTCTCTGTCCTGGCGGGAAGCAGCGTCGGTCATTCGCGGGCCGATATAGCAGATCGTGCGCATGCTTAAGGCCGCCAGATGGTCGACGATGAGCCGGGCGGCGGCCTCCTCATCGACCCGCACGGAGTCGACCCGCCCACCGGGACTGCACCGCCCGATGACGCAGGTCGGCACCTCCTCGCCGATGGCGAGCAGGTCCTCGCCGGGCAGCCAGGGTGAGACGAAGATGATGCCAGCGACCCGCACCCCCAGCAGGCTCTCGACGGCCTGGTGTAGGACTTCGGGCTGATCGGAGCCGACCGTGACGAACAGGGTGAGGCCGCGCTGGGCGGCCGCCTGTCCCAGGCAGGCCGCGATCTGCTCGAAGAAGGCATTGCGCAGGTTGGGCAGCACCAGACCGATGATGGTCGAGCGCTTGCGGGCCAGCGAGGAGGCTGAGACGTTGACCCGGTAACCGAGAGAGGCGGCCACTTCCTCGATGCGCTCGCGGGTGCTGGCGGCGACCTTGGGTGAGCCGCTCAGAGCCAGTGAGACCAGGCTGCGCGAGACCCCGGCGACGCGAGCGACGTCGCTCTGGGTGGCGGCATGAGCCTTGGTCACCGTCTCTCCTGGTCCTCTCGCGACGGGGTGCCGTCTTTAGGGGTGCGATCGCACTGCCCGGTTGCCAAGAAGGCTACAGGCAGACAAGGGGACTGTGGCAGTAGCGGATCGACATGCTCGGGTGTCGGCGGGGAGCACAACGACGCTCCCGACCGGTGGTGGTCGGGAGCGTCGAAGTGAGGCGTCAGCCGGTGGGGTCCGCCCGGAGGGGGAGTCCGTGCGAGCCCCGCGACGTCTCAGGCTTTGAAGAGCGTGCCCTCGAGGTAGGCGCGCGCCTTGCGGGCGTACTCCAGGGGGTTGGCGATGGCCGGGTCCTGCTCGGCCTCCACCAGGATCCAGTTGCGGTAGCCGTGGTCCACCAGGAACTTGTAAGGCACGGTGAAGTCGATCGTGCCGTCGCCGGGAACGGTGAACATGCCGGCCAGGAAGGAGTCGAGGAAGGAGCGCTCGGCGGCCTTGGACTCCGCCATCTTCTCGGGGCGCACGTCCTTGAAGTGGACGTGCTTGACGCGGTCGATGGTGGCCTCCAGCAGGCCCATGACGTCGCCGTCGCCCACGTAGGCGTGGCCGGTGTCGAACAGGAGGGAGACCTTGGCCGGGTCGGTCAGCTCCATGAGGCGGATGGTCTCCTCCTTGGTCTGGATGACCGTGCCCAGGTGGTGGTGGTAGACGAGCTCGAGGCCGTGGGTGTGGGCGACGTCTCCCAGGCGGTCCAGGCCCTCGGCCAGCACCGGCCACTGCTCCTCGGTGAGCACCGGCTTGTTGGTGAAGATGCAGACGTCGCGGATGCCCTGGACCGAGCCGGTCTGCTCGGAGACGACGACGCGGGTGGCGCCCAGGTACTCCAGGTAGGCGCAGGTGGCCTCGAACTCGGGGATGACGGCCTCGACGCCGTCGCGCAGGATGAAGGAGGAGAACCACTGGGCGACGATCTTGATGCCGCGGGCGTCGGCGGCAGCCTTGACCTCCTCCTTGGGCGGGAAGAAACCGGCGCACTCGGTGCCGGCGAAGCCGGTGTCGGCCAGGTCGAGGAGCATGTCCTCCAGGGTGTTGAAGGCACCGACCTCGGGGATGTCGTCATTGCGCCAGGTGATGGGGTGCATGCCCCAGGAGATGCCGTGGGGGTCGGAGATTGCGGTTGCGGGGTCGAGTGAGAAGGACATCGTTGCTCCGTGTCTGGTTGGGGGTCTAGCTGGTGTGGTGGTCTGTGGGTGAATGGTGAGCCATGAGCCGGTGGCTGGTACGCCGTCGGCCTGTGGCCGCGGTCGGGTGCTCCCGGGAGGCGGGTGCCGGCGTCGGTGCCGGGCGATGGGCCCGTGCAACGAACCTAGCAACAGGACTTTGTCCTGACAAGCCTCAAAGTTGCCTCCCGGGAGCGCGTGCCGCTGGGACGGGGTCAGGAGTAGAGCTTCTCCATCTCGACCTCGATCTCCTCCAGGGACTTGTCCTTGGTCTCCGGCATGATCTTGAACAGGATGACGGCCACGGCCAGGTTGAGCACACCGTAGATGGTGTAGGTGACGCCGCCGCCCAGGGTCTCCATCATGGGTGGGAAGGTCCAGGTGATGATGGCGTTGGCGGTCCACATGCAGAAGATCGCCGTGCCGTTCATGATGCCGCGGACGTTGGCCGGGAAGATCTCACCCATCATCGTCCACACGATCGTGCCGTTGGAGGACTGCACGATGAGCATGAAGACGGACATGAGCCCCAGGATGAGATAGGCGGCCCAAGCGGGCGGGGTGGTGTGGCTGGCCATGTGAGGGGCGATGAAGAACTGGAAGGTCGCGGCGATACCCAGCAGGGTGACGCCCACGCCGATGACGTCGCCGATGAGCACCTGGCGACGACGGAACTTCAGGATGAGCCAGATTCCGATGGCCGAGCCGACGACCGACATGACGCCGTTGGCCACCTGCGCGGTGATGGAGGCCGAGGTGGACATGCCGGCGTACTCCAGCACCTTGGGGGCGTAGTACATGACGGTGTTGACACCGGTGGTCTGGTTGACCACGGCCAGGAAGATGCCGACCAGGAGCAGCTTGCGCAGCCATGGCGTGGCCATGACGTGGCTGAAGCCCTTGCGCTGGGACTCCTCTTCCTTCTCGTGCTGACGAGCCTCGACCATCTCCATGATCTCGTCCTCGATGGAGCCGTCCTTCTCCGGGACGCGCACGCGCTTGAGAGAGCCGATGGCGTCATAGAGGCGCTCCTTGGCCAGGTACCAGCGCGAGGATTCGGGCATGAGGCGGATCCCGATCCACAGGGCCACGGCCGGGATGGAGCACAGGACGAGCATGTAGCGCCAGGCCTCGCCGTTACCGGCGCTGATGCTGAGCTGGTCGAGGAAGGCGTGGTACTCGGCCCCGCTCATTGAACCGCCCTTGGAGGACTGGAGCTTGGTGATCTCATCGAAGACGTAGGTGCCCGGGGAGAAGCGCCCGCTGGGGTCGTTGGCGATGGTGATCTTCGGGCCGCCCTGGATGGAGTTGATGATGGCGTTCATCGAGAAGGCGAGTAGCTGACCGGTGACGATCATGAGCTGGTCGATGGCCACGATGGAACCGCGAATGCGTTTGGGCGCCGTCTCCGCCAGGTAGACGGGGACCGTTGCGGAGGCGGCACCGACGGCGAAGCCCAGGACGACGCGGAAGGGGTACATGACCCACACGTTGGGGGCGATGGTGGTTCCGATCGCGCCGATGAAGAACAGGGCGGCCAGGACCGTGATGTTGTGCCGCCGGCCCCAGCGGTCCGACATGAGCCCGCCCAGCAGCGCGCCCAGCGCGGCGCCGACCAGCAGGGTGCCGCCGATGGCACCCTCCTCGAAGGAGGTCAGCTGAAGGCCCTTGGCGTCGAAGGGCATGTACATGTACGGCAGGGCGCCGGAGATGACGCCGGTGTCGTAGCCGAAGAGCAGCGAGCCGAGCGTGGCCACGGCGGCGATGGCGACGACGCCGCGGTGCTTGCCCGATGGCGGGGTGTCGGCCACCGCCTTGCTGAGCTCTTCTCTGGTGAGTCCGCGCAGGGACATCGTGACTCCCTGTGACATAGGGGGTCTCCTCTCAGCCCTGCGGCGACAGTGCCGCAGGGGGTTGTAGTGATAGGTGGTGATGGTGGAATGAAGGATGGGGTGAGCCGGCTTGGCTCGGAGCACTTGGTGCGTCTCAGGCGTCGAAGGTGGTCCGGCCCTCGACGCGGGGCACCTCGTGCCACTGGCCGTCGGCGGCCGAGGCGACGACGGCCTCGTCGACCTCCGCGGCGCACCAGGCGTCGGCGGCCGAGGGGGCGACCTGCTCGCCGGTGATGATCGACTCGATGAACTGAGCGGCCTCGATGGCCTTCATGTCGTCGAAGCCCATGGAGGTCCCGATGGCCGGCTGGAAGCGCTGCCACTGACCCCACTGAGGACCGGCCATGGCGCGGGTGTAGCCGTGGGAGGCGCCGCCGTCGAGCACGGGGCAGATCTCCAGCTCGTTGAGGCGCTCGAAGTTCCAGCGGGCCGAGCCCTTCGTGCCGTAGACCTCGACAACGTACTCGGCGCGCGGACCCACGCTGACGCGGGAGGACTCCATGGTGCCGACGGTGCCGTTCTCGAAGCGCACCAGCATGGAGACGTAGTCCTCGTTCTCCACCGGGCCCACTTCATCGCCGATCTCGAAGCCGGAGTGGCCGATGCCCATCTTGGTGGGAATGGGGCGCTCGGTGATGAAGGTGTCGGTGACCGCGGTGACCGAGGCGATACGCCCCACGATGTACTGGGCCAGATCCGCGCCGTGGCTCATGAGATCGGGCACGACGCCGGCCCCGGCCTTCTCCTTCGAGGCCCGCCAGGTCAGGGGGCCCAGGGGGGAGGAGTTGTAGTCAGCGATGAACCACACGCGAACGTTGGTGATGCGGCCGAGCTCGCCGCCGCGCACCAGGGAGCGCAGGTACTCGATCGCCGGGGTGTGGCGGTAGTTGAAGCCGACGGCGGTGACGAGGTCCGCCTTCTCGGCGGCCTGGGCGATCTCGCGGGACTGCGCGGCGCTGACCCCCATGGGCTTCTCGATCCGGAAGGGCTTGCCGGCCTTGACGGCCGCAAGGGCCATCTCATGGTGGAGGAAGTTGGGGGCGCAGATGGAGACGGCCTCCACCTCGGGGTCGGCCAGCAGATCGTGGTAGTCGGCGTAGGCGCGCTCGAAGCCCAGGTTGTCCACCGCTTCCTGACGCACCTGGTCCACCGGATCGGCGGCCGCAACCAGACGCGGGACCACGCCCAGCTCGGGGAAGCGCTCGGCGATGGCGCGGTAGCTGCGGGCATGGAGCCGCCCCATCCATCCCAGGGAGATGACTCCGATGCCCAATATTCTCTTGTCGGTCATAACGTTCCTTTCCGACAACACTGTCGGCTGCTGCGTGTGTGGAAGTACGTCCGGAAGACCCGGGAAGCACCCGTCGTTAATGACGTCACAGGAACATATCAGAGTGACTTTGTCCTGACAAGATGAAGGTTGGATGAGAATTCCACCAATGTGACCCGGGATGTTGGTTGGACCTGCCCGAGCGGCCTTCATCCGCCTGCCGGTGCGGGGCGCGCGCTGCTCGACCGTATCGCGGGTGCGGTCCGGGCGGGCTGATTGCGGGCCTACGAGTGGCCATCTACCTGCTGAAACGGCGTCGTCGGATAGGATGGGGCGAACGGTGCCCGAGGTTGGGTGCCGGGTCTCGCGCAACGTGCGGGATCGGTAGGCACAACGGTGTGGGAAAGGAGGCGTCTGCGGTGAAGGAACCTCGAGGGCGCGGTGGCAGGGTCACGATCAGGACCGTGGCCGAGCACGCCGGCCGTTCCATCTCCACCGTCTCGGCGGCACTCAACGGCTCTGACGGCGTCGCCGAGAAGACCCGCGAGGAGATCCTGCGCATCGCCGCCGAGCTCGGTTACCAGGCGGACCCGCGCGCCCAGTTCCTGCGCCGTAGCCACACCGGGCTCATCGGGGCCAGTTTCGCCATCGGGCAGGCCTATCAGGGACTCGTTGTGGACGGGCTCTACCAGGCGGCCTCCAACCTGGGGCACGGTCTGGTCCTGGCCACCTCCACCCCGCACCGGGACGTGGCCGATGGACTGCGCGCCCTGCTGCTGGAGCGCTGCGAGGGGCTCGCCCTCGTCGACCCCGATATCCCGGTGGATGCCCTGGCCCGCATCGTGGGTCGTACTCCGGCGGTCGTCATCGGTACCACCACCGAGTTGAGTGACGTCGACGAGATCCACTCCCGCGACGACGTCGGCATCCAGCTGCTCGTCGATCATCTCGCAGGTACCGGGCGGCGTCGTATCACCCATGTGGACGGTGGGGAAGAGACCTCGGCGAAGCGACGGGTCGAGCGCTTCGGCCAGGCCATGGAGCAGCGCGGACTGGGGGGCACCATCCGGGTGGTGCCCGGGGGAGGCGATGAGAACAGTGGTGCCAGAGCGGTCCACCACCTCATCGAGTCCGGTGAGCTGCCCGAGGCCTTGCTGTGCTTCAACGACCATTGCGCCGTCGGGGCTCTCATGGAATTGCGCCGTCAAGGCGTACGCGTCCCGCAGGACGTGGCTGTCACCGGCTATGACGGCATCCCGGTGACAGCGGCTACGGCCTTCTCTTTGACCACAGTGCGTCAGAATGCCGGTCTCATCGCCGAGGTGGCGGTGCGGGCGCTGCTGACCCGCATGCACCCGGATCAGGATGGCCGGATCCCCGCGGAGGTGGCCTGCGAGGACCGGCGCCTGGGCGGCCGCCTCTATCGGGTGGTGCCCGACCTGGTCGTCCGGGACACGACGGCCCGCGCCGCGTGAACCGTGGGAGTCGAAGTGTGAGCGCCGGAGCAAGCCGCGTACCGCTGGCCGCATCTGAGGCCGCAGGTCGGAGCGTGAGTGGCGTACGGTGATGCCAACCATCATGCCAATACCGTGGGGCGCAGGCCCCCGCACACTGGGACAGGAACCATGATCAACGGAGAACTCATCGACCTGGTCGCCGGCGACTACGAGGCGCGCATCGCCTCATCGGGCGCCATGCTCGTTCATCTGCGACGGCAGGGACGCGACCTCATCATGCCCTTCGACGCCGAGGCCACGTTGCCCGCCGGCTGGCAGGGCAAGACCCTGCTGCCGTGGGCCAATCGCATCGCCGGGGCCCGCTACGACTACGGCGGAACCGAGTTCCTCGTGGCCTGCAACGAGCCTGCCAGCGGCTCCGCCCTCCACGGCCTGGCCGGTTGGATGGACTGGCAGGTCGTCGACGACGATCCCTCCGGGCCCGATGACGGCGCGCCCCGCAGCCGGGTGGTTCTCGAGCTGAGCCTGCTCGCCTCCTACGGCTACCCGTGGAGCCTGGAGGCCAGCGTTCGCTTCCAGCTCGATGGCGAGCGGGGCCTGAGCGTCACGGTGACGGCCACCAACGTCGGTGCGGCGCGTCCGGCCCCTCCGGTCCCCGGCGCCCCGGAGGCCGACGGCGACCTCGCCCCCGCCCCCTACGGCGTCTCCTGCCACCCCTATCTGACTCGCTCGGTGCCCCTGGATGACTGCGTCCTGACCATTCCGGCGGCCGAGGTCCTCGATGTCGACGAGCGCATGGCGCCTACCCGGCGGCGCAGCGTGGAGGGCACCGACTGGGACTGGCGCCAGGGCCGGCTCGTCGGCGCCACCCAGACGGACAACGCCTACACCGC
The DNA here is from genome assembly GCF_000239715.1 of Actinomyces sp. oral taxon 849 str. F0330. Lineage (NCBI taxonomy): Bacteria > Bacillati > Actinomycetota > Actinomycetes > Actinomycetales > Actinomycetaceae > Actinomyces > Actinomyces sp. oral taxon 849. Next base: position 164,462 of record NZ_JH470351.1, read on the forward strand.
CCTGCCCGAGGGTACCTGGCAGGTGAGCCTGCGCGGCGGGCAGGGAAACCGTGCCATCGTCATGAGCTCGGACGCCCCCTGGGTGCAGGCCTACACCGCTGACGAGCTTTCCCGGCCCGGCGTGGCCATCGAGCCCATGACCTGCCCGCCCAACGCCTTCAACAGCGGGGAGGGCCTCGTCGCCCTGGCGGTGGGGCAGTCCCACTCCTTCACCTATCGACTGCACGAGGAGGATTGAGCGGGCAACGGGCTGCCGGGCCCGGCTACATTGGGAATGCACGGTGGGCGTCGTCGAGATGGATCGCTCGACGACGCCCACCGGCGTCTACAGGCGCGCGCTTCGCCCGAGTGTCAGTTCAGGCGCACGGGCTGGCCGGAGTGAGCAGACTCCGTGGCGGCCTCGGCCAGGCGCAGGGCGGCGATGGCGTCGCCGATGCCGGTGGGAGGCGTGGTGCCGGCCTCGACGGCCTCGATGAAGGCGCTCAGCTCGATGCGGTAGGCGTCGGCGTAGCGCTCTAGGAAGAAGTCGAGGTAGGGCTCCTGGGCGTCGGTGACCTCGCCGTTGGACAGGCGCACTGTGGTGGCGCGAATGTTCTCGGCGAACAGGGCGCCCTCGCGCCCGGAGGCCTCCAGGCGCTGGTCGTAGCCAGAGGAGCAGTGGCGGTTGTTGATGATGGTGGCCACGGCGCCCGAGGCGGCCTTGAGGGTGACGACGGCGGCGTCGAAGTCGCCGGTGTCCTTCAGTGCCGGGTCGAGGTTCTGGCCGGCGGCGTAGACCTCCTCGATCTCGCCCAGGAAGAAGCGGGCGGTGTCGAAGTCGTGGATGGTCATGTCGCGGAAGATGCCGCCGGAGACCTTGATGTACTCCGCTGGCGGGGCGGCCGGGTCGCGGCTGATGATGGTCAGCTGCTCGATGTCGCCGATCTTGCCGGCCTCGACCGCGGCGCGGGCGGCGGCGAAGCTGGGGTCGAAGCGGCGGTTGAAGCCGAACATGACGGGCACCTCGACGGCGTCGAGCTCGGCCTGGGCGGCCTCGACGTCCTTCATGTCCAGGGCGATCGGCTTCTCGCACAGCACCGCCTTGCCCGCCTTGGCGGCGGCCAGCAGGTGGGGGATGTGCAGCGGCGTGGGTGAGCCGACGATGACAGCGTCGATGTCGGAGTCGGCGAAGACCTCCTCGGCGTCCTTGCAGGACCGAGCCCCGTAGTCGGCGGCGAGCTTCTCGGCGGCGTCCCCGAAGGGGTCGCAGACCAGCGCGAGACGGGCCTGGGGGTGGGCGGCGATGGTCTTGGCGTGGACGTGGCCGATGTGGCCAGCGCCGATGACGGCGATGGAGAGCATCCTTGCTCCTTCTGCGTGTGAGTGCGTGTCTGGGTTGGTGTCTGAACTGCGGTCAGTGGCGGGATGGGCGGGTCGACGACGCGCGGAACGTGTCTGAGCGCGCCGCGGCCCGCTCCGGTGCGGCGGATGTCGCCGGTGGCCGCCCGGGTTCCCACCGGGACCCGGGTCGGCCGGATCGGGTCCGATCAGGGCTGGGGCATGATGACGTCGCGCACCAGGGCGTCCAGGTCGGCGTCGGCCTGGAGGAATCCGCGCAGGGTGCGGCGAGTGGCGCCGAAGGAGTCGAACTCCTCGGGGGTCATGCCATCGGGCTCGTAGGCGCGCACGAACTCGGGAATCGACAGGAGCGTCTCCATGATCTCGGGAGCCACGGGCTCGTCGATGCGCTCGACGACCTTGTAACCGGAGTCGTTGATGAGCTTCTGCCAGGCGAAGGGCGGGGAGACGACCAGATCGCCGCCGACCAACTCGGACCACTGCAGCACGTTGCGGAAGGCGGCCGATAGCACGCGGGCGCGCAGGCCGCGGGCCTGGAACTCCTGGTAGGCGCGCTTGAGAGCGGCCACGCCGCCCCACTCCAGGTGGCCGGGGTCGAGGAAGAGCTTGTCCCGCTTGGCCACGATCTTGAGCCAGTCGTCCAGGCGACCGCCCATGAGGGTGACGACCGGGCCCATGGTGGAGACGTCCTTACCCTCGGCCTCGCGGCGCTTGAGACCGCGCTCGATGGCCTCACCGGTGGCCACGGCCTGGGGCACCGAGAAGGAGACCGTCACGTTGACGGACACGCCGCGGTAGGTGGCGTCCTCGATGGCCTTGACGCCCACGGAGGTGGCGGGAATCTTGACGATGATGTTCTTGGCGAGGTTCGAGAACTCCTCGGCCTGGTCGGCCAGGGCCTTGGCGCTGCGGGCCAGGCGCGGGTCGGTCTGCATGGACAGACGGCCGTTGCGCCCCTTGTGCTCTTCGAAGATGGGCTCGAGCAGTTTGGCCGCCTCGATGCTCATCTCGCGCACGACCTGCCAGCCGATCTCGGACTCGGTGGCCTCGGGCATCTCCTCGGCGAGCTCGGCGATGCGGGGGAGCCACACGTCCTTGCGCTGGTTGATGCAGGTGTAGGCGATGGTGGGGTTGCAGGTGGCGCCCACGCCGCCGAAGGAGATGGACTGGCGCAGCTCGTCGGGGTCGGCCGAGTCGTTCCACAGTGCGGTGGGCGTGTTGCGGGCGGCGTCGAGAAGGGGGCCGGGGGTGTATTCGATACTCATCTGTTCTGTGCTCTCTTTCGGGTTCATCCGCGCAGGCGTCCTTGCAGCCGCGGTCCGGTAGCCCTATTGAAGTGCGCTCAGCGCCATCTGTCAACAAATTGTCAGGACAAAGTTTCCTGAGAATGGCGACGGCGCCTGCGCCGGCGTGAGAGCTAGCTCGAAAACAGGGACGTCTCGAAGGTGTAGCGCGAGGCGCGGTAGATGTGCTGTCCGTACTCGATGACGCGACCCGACTGGTCGTAGGTGATACGGGTGGCGGTCAGTAGAGCGGTACGGCGGCGTTCGTGGAGCAGTTCGGCCTCGCGGGTGGTGGCGTTGCGGGCCCCGATGGTCTGCTTGGCGGTGGTGGGGACGATGTCCTTGGCGCGCAGAAGGTCGTAGAGGCCGCCGGCCTCCAGCTCTTCGAGGGTGGGGGCGACGGCTGCCGGCATGAGGTTGGACAGGACGGCGATCGGCTCGCCGTCGGCGCAGCGGATGCGGGTGCAGGACACGACGGCGGTGCCCTCCTCGACCTCGAGGTGCTCGGCGTCATCGGCATCGGCTTCGTGTTCGGTGTAGTCCAGCACGTTAGTGGAGGTCTCGTGGCCGGCTGCGGACAGATCCGCCAGCAGACTGGTCAGCTGCATCGGCCGGTGGACGTGCATGGGGGAGACGATCGTGCCCACGCCCCGACGGCGCTTGACCAGGCCGCGGTCCACCAGGTGTTGGAGGGCCTGGCGCGCTGTGGGGCGGGAGACCTCCAGGCGCTTGGCCATCGACAGCTCGTCCTCGAGTCGGGCGCCAGCCGGCAGCGTGCCGTCGAGGATGAGGGAGGCCAAAGGCTCGGAAATTTGCGTGTGCAGCGGCGTCTTGGAGCTGCGGTCGATCGTAATGTTGAGGGCGAAAGGGGATGCTGAGTCGGACATGAGATAAGCCTGTGCGTCAGACGTGATAATGACTTGAGCATACGGACGGCGCGCGCCGATGTCACGCACCGTCGCCATCACGGCCATGACGGCGGCGGCTGTGGTCTCCGTCGTCGCGCCTGCCGGTGCGGGCCTCGTGCTGTCTGTGGAGTCCGGTTGACCTCAGAGTCATCTGACGTCAAATGTTCTGACAAATGCTTGACCTGGAGCCTGACTGTGAGGCAGGCTTCGCAGTGACGCCCGGCGCGGGCCCCATCCCTGGAGGCCTGCGGGCCCCAAGGATGTGGAGACGCGATCACCGTGACGACAGCAACGACTGCAACCAGCGAGACGACCGAGGCGGCTGGGACGGCTACACCCGGCAGAAGGTCCGACAACCACAAGCCGCTTGACGTCCTGACCATCGGACGCTGCGGCATCGACATCTACCCCCTCCAGGTCGGCGTCGGTCTGGAGGACGTGGAGAGCTTCGGCAAGTTCCTGGGCGGTAGCCCCACCAACGTGGCCGTCGCCGCCGCCCGCTACGGGCACGGCTCCGCCGTGCTCACCGGAGTGGGCAACGACCCCTTCGGGCGCTTCGTGCGCACCGAGATGCGCCGCCTGGGGGTCGACGACCGTCATGTCGTCACCAAGGCCGCCTACAACACCCCGGTCACCTTCTGCGAGATCTTCCCGCCGGACAACTTCCCCCTCTACTTCTACCGCGAGCCCTCGGCCCCCGATCTCGAGCTGACCTGGGAGGACCTGCCGCTGGACGCCATTCGCGATGCCTCCATCTTCTGGATCTCGGCGACCGGACTGAGCAAGGAACCCTCGCGCTCGTCCCACCACGCGGCCCTGGGCGCCCGCGACCGGCGGCGCTTCACCATCGCCGACCTCGACTACCGCCCCATGTTCTGGAAGGACAAGGAGACGGCTCACCGCGAGGTCTCCAAGATCCTGCCCAAGATCACCGTCGCCATCGGTAACCGCGAGGAGTGCGAAGTCGCTGTCGGCGAGCGCGACCCCGAGCGCGCCGCCGACGCCCTCCTGGATGCCGGTGTCGAGCTGGCCATCGTCAAGCAGGGCCTTGAGGGGACGCTGGCCAAGACCCGCACCGAGCGGGTGGAGATGCCCGTGACCTCGGTGACCACGAAGAACGGCCTGGGTGCTGGTGACGCCTTCGGCGGGGCTATCTGTCACGGTCTGCTGTCGGGGTGGTCCCTGGAGAAGACCATCTTCGCCGCCTCCACAGCCGGAGCCATCGTCTCCTCCCGCCTGGAGTGCTCCACCGCCATGCCCACCGAGTCCGAGCTGCTCGAGCTCATGCGCGCCCGCCGCGACGAGGTCGCCCCGGGCCTGACGGACCTGTGAGGAGACCCCCGATGAGCACGACACCCACTCCCGCCGCTGGCTCCGTCTCCGCCAGCGGTCCCAGGCCGTTGACCGACGTCGTCACCGAGGTCCGGGCGACCGACCCCGCCCGCATCGGCCGGGTGCTGGCCCAGCGCCCCCGCGCCGACCTGTCGGGGGCCGGCCGCCTCATGGTCATCGCCT